>DASTIY010000174.1:0-18895 GCA_035717085.1 Casimicrobiaceae bacterium
GCGCGGCACGGTGGAATGGCACTTCTGGGCCGTCGCCGTCCTGTCGCTGCTGATCGGCGTGCTGCTCATCATCCCGATCGGCGGCGCCGACATGCCCGTCGTGATCTCGATGCTGAACAGCTACTCCGGGTGGGCGGCGGCCGGCATCGGCTTCTCGCTCAACAACCCGATGCTGATCATCGCCGGCTCGCTCGTCGGCAGCTCGGGCGCGATCCTGTCGTACATCATGTGCAAGGCGATGAACCGCTCGTTCATCAGCGTGATCCTCGGCGGCTTCGGCGCCGAGGGCGGCACGACGGCGGCGGGCACGCAGCAGAAGACGGTGAAATCCGGGAGCCCGGACGATGCCGCGTTCATCATGGAGAACGCCGAGACCGTCATCATCGTGCCCGGCTACGGCCTGGCGGTGGCGCGCGCGCAGCACGCGGTGAAGGAGCTCGCGACGAAGCTCCGCGAGAAGGGCGTGAACGTGAAGTACGCGATCCACCCGGTGGCGGGACGCATGCCCGGGCACATGAACGTGCTGCTCGCCGAGGCCGAGGTGCCGTACGACCAGGTTTTCGAAATGGAGGACATCAACAGCGAGTTCGGTACCGCCGACGTCGCGCTGATCCTCGGCGCGAACGACGTCGTGAATCCGCTCGCCGAAGAAAAAGGCAGCCCGATCTACGGCATGCCGATCCTCGAGGCGTACAAGGCGAAGACGGTCATCGTCAACAAGCGGTCGATGGCGTCGGGCTACGCCGGCCTCGACAATCCGCTCTTCTACATGGACAAGACGATGATGGTGTTCGGCGACGCGAAGAAGGTCGTCGACGAAATGGTCAAGGCGATCGACTGAGCGACTCGACTCGTACCCGCGACAGCTCGCAACGCCAGCGGCGGATATTTCATCGAAGCCGCGCCGACCAGTGAAATATCGCGCTCGAGCACGTTTTGCCCGGCCCGCTCTCGCACCTGACGATCCTCGACCTGTCCCGCGTCCTCGCCGGACCGTGGTGCACGCAACTGCTCGCCGATCTCGGCGCAACGGTGCTCAAGATCGAACGTCCGGGCAGCGGCGACGACACGCGCGCATGGGGACCGCCGTTTCTGAAGGATGCGGAGGGCCGCGACACGCGCGAAGCGGCCTACTATCTCGGCTGCAACCGCGGCAAGCGCTCGGTTGCCATCGACTTCACCAAGCCCGAGGGACGCGATCTCGTGCTCGGCCTCGCGCGTCAATCCGATGCGCTCGTCGAGAACTTCAAGGTGCGCGGCCTCGCCAAATACGGTCTCGACTACGCGAGCGTCGCCACGGTCAACCCACGCCTCGTCTACGCATCCATTACCGGCTTCGGCCAGGACGGCCCGTACGCCGAGCGCGCCGGCTACGACTTCATCATCCAGGGCATGAGCGGCTTCATGAGCGTGACCGGCGAGCGCGACGACCTGCCCGGCGGCGGGCCGCAGAAGGCGGGCATCGCGGTCACCGATTTGATGACGGGCATGTACACGAGCGTGGCGATCCTGGCCGCGCTCGCGCACCGGGACCGCACCGGCAAGGGTCAATGGATCGACGCGTGCCTGTTCGATTCGGCCATCGCGATGATGGCGGTGATCAATATGAATTACCTGATCAGCGGCGTCGTTCCCGAGCGCGCCGGCAATGCGCATCAGAACATCGTGCCATACCAGGTTTTCGCGTGCGCCGACGGCCACCTGATCCTCGCCGTGGGCAATGACGGGCAGTTCCGCAAGTTCTGCGAGATCGCGAAACGTCCCGCATGGGCGCTCGACACGCGGTTCGCGACGAATGCGGGGCGGGTGCAGCATCGCGAAACGCTCGTGCCGATGATCGCCGAGGTCGTGCGCGAGCGAACGCAACGCGCATGGCTCGACGCGCTGGAGCCCGCCGGCGTGCCGTGCGGCCCGATCAATCGCATGGACCAGGTGTTCGCCGATCCGCAGGTGATCGCGCGACAAATGAAGCTCGAGCTCGCGCATCCGCTCGCCGGCACCGTACCGCAGGTGCGCACGCCGCTGCGCTTCTCGGAAGCTGCGCTCGCCTACGACGCGGCACCGCCGCTCCTCGGCGCGCACACCGCATCCGTCCTGCACGAGCGCCTCGGACTCGACGATGCGACGCTCGCGCGTCTCGCCGAATCCGGCGTCATCGCGACGTTCGCCGCGTCGTGAAGCTCGCCGGACTGACGCGCACGCCGGCGTTCTGGATCGCGTACGCGGTCGCGTCGATCGCGGCGCTCGCGCTCGCCGCGTGGCTCTTCCCGGCGGCGATCCCGATCGTCAATCTCGACATCAAGACGTCGCGCATCGAGGCGATCGCGAAGGCACGCACGATCGCGCAGGATCTCGGGCTCGCGGGTGCCGGCACGCGCGTCGCCGCGCGCTTCGCGCACGACGCGACCACGCAGAACTACGTCGAGCTCGAAGGCGGCGGCAAGCGCGCGTTCGCCGACCTCACGCGTGGCGATCGCTATTCCCCGTACTGGTGGGAAGTACGCCTCTTCACGCTCGGCGCGATCGACGAGGCGACGGTGCGCATCGCGCCCGACGGTCGCGCGATCGGCTTCGTACGGCGCGTTGCGGAGACGTACGTGCACGATCCCGCGCGCAAGGCGCTCGACGTCGACGTGGCGCGCAAGCTCGCGGAGACCGAGGCCACGGCGCATTGGAACGTCGATCTGCATGCTTATCGACTGCTCCAGGCATCGGAGCAGACGCAACCCAGCGGACGCGTCGACCATTCGTTCACGTACGAGCAGCCGCAGGCCATCGGAGAAGCGACGATCAGGCTGCTTCTCGGCGTCGCGGGCGACGAGGTCGTCGGCGTCGTGCCGTTCGTACACGTTCCGGAGTCGTTCGGACGGCGCTACGCGGAACTGCGCAGCGCGAACGATCTGATCGCGAACCTCGCGACGCTGACCGCGGGCGTGCTGTACGGCCTCGGCGGCTGTGTATTGGCGGTGCTGTGGCTCGCGCGCCGCCATTGGCTGCTCTGGCGGCCCGCGGTCGTCGCGGGACTCGTCGTCGGCGGGTTGCTCGCCGCGGCATCGCTTGCTTCCGCGAATACGTCGTGGTTCGGCACCGCGACGACCGAATCGCTGACGACGTTCTGGGCGAAGCACGTCGGCCTCGCGGTGCTCGTCGTGTTCGCCGGCGGCCTCGCGTACGCGCTGGTGTTCATGGCCGCCGAGAGCCTCGCGCGCCGCGCGTTTCCGCATCAACCGCAGCTTTGGAAACTGTGGTCGCGCAAAGCGGCTGCGACGCCGCAAATCGCGGGCAGGACGCTCGGCGGCTACCTGTTCGTGCCGATCGAGCTCGCGCTCGTCGGCGCCTTCTACTACGCGACGAACCGCTGGCTCGGCTGGTGGCAGCCCTCGGAAGTGCTGACCGACCCGAACATCCTCGGCTCGGCGATCCCCGCACTGTCCCCGATCGCGCTGTCGCTGCAGGCCGGGTTCATGGAGGAGTGCGTCTTTCGCGCGATTCCGCTTTCGCTCGGCGCGCTGATCGGCGCGCGCTTCGGAAAGCGCACGCTCGGCATCGCGATCGCAGTCGTCGTGCAGGCGATCGTGTTCGGCGGCGCGCACGCCAACTATCCGGGCTTCCCCGCGTATTCCCGGCCGGTCGAACTGCTGCTGCCTTCGATCGTGTGGGCGCTCATCTTCCTGCGCTTCGGCCTGCTGCCGACGATCCTCCTGCACGCGACGTTCGACCTGTCGCTGTTCTCGATTCCGGTGTTTCTCGTCGACGCGCCGGGCGCGCACGTGCAGCAGGCGCTCGTCGTCGCCGCGGCGTTGGTGCCGCTCGCGATCGTTCTCGCGCGCCGCTGGCAGGCCGGCGCGTGGCATCTTCTGCCCGACGCGCTCTACAACGGCGCGTGGACCCCGCGATCGCACGAGGCGGACGCCGTGTCCACGATGCCGGCGCTGACGATCGGCCGCGCATCGAATGCATTCCAGCGCGCGTTGCCGGTGCTCGGCGTGGCCGGCATCGTCGCGTGGGCGCTCTTCGCACCGTTTCGCGCCGACGCGCCACCGATCGCGATCGACCGCGGGCGCGCGGTCGCGATCGCCGATGCCGCCTTGGCCGCGCAGGGGGCAAAGCTCGGCCCGGGCTGGCGCCGCGAGGCGATGGTGCGGCTCGCGAGCGAGGATCCGCAGCAGTGGCGCTCGCATCGCTTCGTATGGCGTGAGGCCGGTCCCGAGGCGTATCGGCGCCTCCTCGGCACGTTTCTCGCGCCCCCGGTATGGCAGGTGCGCTACGCGCTGTTCGAAGGCGATGTCGCCGCGCGCGCCGAGGAGTGGCGCGTCAACGTCAGCGGCGACGGCCAGGTGCGCACGATCACGCACGCATTGCCCGAAGCGCGCGCCGGGGCGAAGCTTGCGCGCGATGCCGCACTCGCGCTTGCGCAGAAGGCGTTGCGGGCGCGCTTCGACGTCGACGCCGTACCGCTCACGCTGGTCTCGGCGGACGAGGCGCAACGGCCGGGGCGCACCGACTGGTCGTTCGTTTTCGGCGACCCGCGCATCGTCGTCGGGAAGGGTGGCGAAGCGCGCTACGTCGTGACGATCGCCGGCGACGAAGTGTCGGGCGCCGGGCATTACGTGTTCGTGCCGGAGACGTGGACGCGCACCGAGCAGGAGAGGGACAACCAGCTGCAGGTCGTCGCGCTCGCCGGCCTCGTCGTGTTCTTCGCGGCCGGGCTGGCCGCGCTGGTCACCGGCATCCTCGGGTTCGTGCGCCATCGCGTCGACATGCGCGCGGTCTTCGCGGTGTTCGCCGCGACGTTCACGATCGCCGTGCTGTCGGCGGCGAATGCGTGGCCCTCGATCGCGTTCGGTCTGTCGACGACCGAACCCGTGGCGACGCAGCTGACGCTCAAGGTGCTGCGCGCGATCGCATCCGCGCTCGTCGCAGGATTGCTGCTCGCCTTGTGCGCCGGGGTCGGCGTGTTCGGGGCGACGCGCGCGCCGGCGCGGTCGCGCATCGGGCGTCTGCCGACGCCGCTCGCCGCGATGGCCGCAGGGGCGTTCGTCATCGGGTTGCAATCCGCGCTCGGCGCGCTCGCCATTCCGGACGCGCCGACGTGGCCGAGTGAGCGCTTCGCGTCGCTCGCTTCGCCGCTCGCCGGCGGCGTCCTGTCCGGCGCTGCATTCGTCGGACTCGCGAGCGCCGAGCTCTTCGTGCTCTACGCGGTGTCACGGCTGACGGAGGGTTTCGCGAAGCGGCTGTGGCTCGCCGTCGCCATCGTGCTCGCACTCGAGCTCGCGGTGGCGCTCGCGCAGGGCCGCGCGCATCTTCCTGCGGCGATGATCGGCGGGCTCATCGCCGGCCTCGTCGCATCGGGCGTGCTGTTGATGCTCCTTCGTTACGATCCACGCATGGTGCCGGCGTTCGCCGCGACGGTGGTCGTGCTCACCGGCGCGGTGAGCGCCGCGCAGTCGCGCGCGTGGGCGCCGTTTGCGCTCGACGCGCTTGCGACGATCGCGGTCGCCGCCATCTTCACCGCGTACCTTCGACGCGAATCGCTGCATAAGTAGGGTCGGACCCGGGTCGGACCTACTTCTGGGTGTGACGCTGTTCATGGACGCCGAGCAACTCCTCCAACGTACGCGCGACGCGATGGCCGCCGACGCACCACGGCTGCGCGCGCGCGTCGAGGAGGCGCGACGTCGTCGCGCGCCCGCAGCCGCGTGGCAGCGGCTCGTCGCCGACGTCGAGCGATCGGCTGGCGCGCGCGCGCGCCGCGAGGCGGAGAAGCCGCGCACGAGCTACCCGCCGGAGCTGCCCGTCACGCAGCGCGCGCGCGAGATCGCCGACGCGATCCGCGACCATCGCGTCGTCATCGTCTCCGGCGAAACGGGTTCGGGCAAGTCGACGCAACTGCCGAAGATCTGCCTCGACGCGGGACGCGGCCTTCGCGGCCTCATCGGGCACACGCAACCGCGCCGCATCGCGGCGCGCTCGCTCGCCGCACGCCTGGCGAAGGAGCTCGGCACGCAGGTCGGCGACGGGGTCGGCTACAAGGTGCGCTTCACCGATCGCACGCGGCCCGAGGCGTTCGTGAAGCTGATGACCGACGGCATCCTGCTCGCCGAGACGCAGGGCGATCCGGATCTGCTGCGCTACGACACGATCATCATCGACGAGGCGCACGAGCGCACGCTGAACATCGACTTCCTGCTCGGTTACCTGGCACGCCTCCTCGAGCGCCGCGACGATCTCAAGGTGATCGTCACGTCGGCGACGATCGACGCCGAGCGCTTCGCGCGGCACTTCGCGCACGACGGGCAGCCTGCGCCGGTCATCACGGTGTCGGGTCGCACGTATCCGGTCGAGATTCGTTATCGCCCATGCGGCGCGGATGCCGACGAGGCGGACGACGAGGCGGAGCTCGAGGCGGCGATCGCGCAGAGCGTCGAGGACCTGTGGCATGAGGGTCCCGGCGACGTCCTCGTGTTTCTCCCCGGCGAGCGCGAGATCCGGGAGACGGCCGACGTACTGCGCCGCGCGCTCGCACGCCGGCCCTACGCGCACGACGTCGAGATCCTGCCCTTGTACGCACGACTGTCGGTCGACGAGCAGCAGCGCGTGTTCGCCGTATCGAACGGCCGCCGCATCGTGCTCGCGACGAACGTCGCGGAAACGTCGCTGACCGTACCCGGCATCCGCTACGTCGTCGACAGCGGCCTCGCGCGGATCAAGCGCTATTCGCTGCGCAACAAGACGACGCTGCTCGCGATCGAAAAGGTCTCGCAGGCGGCGGCCAACCAGCGGGCAGGCCGCAGCGGCCGCGTGCAGAACGGCGTCTGCGTGCGCCTCTACGAGGCCGACGATTTTTCGGCGCGTCCCGCCTTCACCGATCCGGAAATCCTGCGCAGCTCGCTCGCGTCCGTGATCCTGCAGATGGCGGCGCTCGGCCTCGGCGACGTCGCCGCGTTTCCGTTCCTCGATCCGCCTTCCCCGCGCGCCATCCGCGACGGCTACCAGCTGCTGCAGGAGCTCGACGCGGTCGACGATGCGCACGCGCTGACACCGCTCGGCCGCGAGCTCGCGAAGCTGCCGCTCGATCCGCGCATCGGGCGCATCGTCATCGGCGCACGTGCGCATGCGTGCCTGCCGGAAGGTCTCGTCATCGCGAGCGCGTTATCCGTGCCCGACCCGCGCGAGCGCCCATTGGGCAAGGCCGAGGCGGCCGACCAGGCGCACCTGCTCTTTCGCGACGCGCGCTCGGATTTCCTGTCGTTGCTCGCGCTGTGGGAGTTCTTCGAGAGTCCCGCGCAGAAGGCGCTGTCTCATCGTCGCCGCGTCGACGCGTGTCGCGCGCATTTCGTGTCGTTCCTCCGGCTTCGCGAATGGCACGACGTGCACGCACAACTCGCGAGCGTGCTGAAGGAAGCAGGGTGGAACGTCGAGGGCGCGTTGCCGAAGACGATCGACGCTACGCGCTACGAGGCGATCCACCGTGCGCTTCTCACCGGCCTTCTCGGCAACATCGGCGTGAAGTCCGAGCCGGCCACCGACAAGTCACCGCAGTACGACGGGGCGCGCGGCATCGGCTTCTTCCTGCACCCCGGTTCGGGGCTCGCGAAGAAGGGCCCCAAGTGGGTCGTCGCCGCCGAGCTCACGCAAACGACGCGTCTCTATGCGCGCTGCGCGGCGCGTGTCGAGCCGGAATGGATCGAGGCGATCGCCGGCGATCGCGTCACGCGCAGCCACTTCGACGCGCGGTGGGACAAGGCCCGCGGCGAGGTGATCGCGAGCGAGCGCGTGCAGCTCTACGGCCTCACGCTCGTCCCGCGACGCACCGTCGTCTATGGCCCGCACGCGCCCGACGAGGCGCGCACCGTCTTCATTCGCGAAGCGCTCGTGCACGGCGAGCTCGGCGTCGCTGCGCCGTTTCTCGCGCACAATCGCAAGCTCGTCGCCGAGATCGCGGAGCTCGAGCACAAGGCGCGGCGTGCCGACGTGCTCGTCGACGACGAGACCATCGCCGCGTTCTACGCCGAACGCATTCCCGCCGAAGTGCACTCGCGCGCGACATTCGAGAAGTGGCGCCGCGACGACGAAAAGCGGCATCCGAAACGCCTGCAACTCACGCGCGAGGCGCTGATGCGTCATGCCGCGGACGCGATCACCACGGTGCTCTTCCCCGACACGCTGCGCGTCGCCGGCGCCGAGCTTCCGGTGCGATATCGCTTCGCGCCGGGACACCCGCTCGACGGGTTGACGCTCACCGTGCCGCTCGCACTGCTCAACCAGGTCGACGACGCGACGCTGTCGTGGCTCGTGCCCGGCATGATTCGCGACAAGGTCGCGGTCTACCTGAAGGGATTGCCGAAGGCGTGGCGAAGCCGGCTGGTGCCCGTCCCGGACACGGTCACCGCGTTCCTCGAGGCCGCACCGTCGCACGAGGTCGGACTTCCCGACGCGTTGCGTGCGTTCGTCGCGAAGCGACTCGGCGACGCTCCGCTGCCCGAAGCGTTTCGCGACGTCGCGGTACCTGCCCACCTCGCGATGAACGTGCGCGTCGTCGACGCAGCCGGCCGCGAGCTCGGCATGGATCGCGACCTCGGTGCGTTGCGCGATCGCCTCTCGGAAGCCGCCCGGCTCGAGTTCGCCGCCGAAGAGCCGGCATTCGAGCGCAAGGGTCTGCGCGGTTGGGATCTCGGGGAGCTGCCGGAAAGCCTGACGTTGCGCCGCGACGGCGCAACGCGCACCGGCTACCCGGCACTCGTCGACGAAGGCGACGCCG
Source organism: Casimicrobiaceae bacterium (assembly GCA_035717085.1). Lineage (GTDB taxonomy): Bacteria > Pseudomonadota > Gammaproteobacteria > Burkholderiales > Casimicrobiaceae > VBCG01. Next base: position 8,762 of record DASTIY010000174.1, read on the forward strand.
TCGCGCTGACGCTGCTCGATACGCGCAACGCCGCGCTCGCGGCGACGCGAAAGGGCGTCGTGCGGCTGATCGGCTTCGAGCTCGGCGAGACGCTCGCCCGCATGCTGAAGGCGGCGCCGGCGTTGTCGGGGATCGCGTTGTCGTTGCGCGGCGTCGCGACGGCCGACGCGCTGCGCGACGACCTCGCGCGCGCGATCGCGGATCGCGCGTTCATCGGCGACGATCCGTTGCCGCGCAATCGTGACGCCTACATCGCGCAGGTCAAACGCGCGCGCGCCCGCCTGCCGGCGGTGGTCGACGCGGCGCTTCACGTCGCGGCCGCGGTCGCCTCCGCGCATCACGCGCTGTCGCAGCGGATCGCCGCGCTGCCTGCCGGACAGCGCCGGCTCGCCGCGGAGGCGAAGGCGCAGCGGGATGCGCTCGTGCATCCCGGGTTCCTCGGCGAGACGCCGTGGGCGCAACTCGCGCACCTGCCGCGCTTCCTCGAGGCGCTGTCGCGCCGGCTCGAGCGTCACCTTCAGAACCCGGAGCGCGATGCGCGGCACGCGGCGCAGGTCGGCGCGTGGTGGTCGCGATGGCAGGAGCAAGTCGAGCGGGCGCGGCGCGAGGGCACCGCGTCGCCGGCGCTCGAGGACTTTCGCTGGCTGATCGAGGAGCTTCGCGTTTCCCTGTTCGCGCAGGAGCTGCGAACCAGCGTTCCGGTGTCGCTGAAACGCATCGACCGGGCCTGGAACGATCTGTTGCGGGGTGCTTGAACGCGCGACGGAACGCGCGGCCCTGCGCGCTCAATGGACTACCCTTCGCGCTACGCGCTTCGGGGCTTGTTCGCGCTTGGGGCGGCCCTGCGCGCTCACGCGGTGGCATACAATTCGTGCCCATGCTAGAGTCGAAAGGCGAAGGGGACTGACGCACGTGAGGCATCCGATCGCACGCGTGGGAGTTCATAGAAGCCTGTGCCTGCCCCGAACGTAACGACGCAGGCTGCGCCCGCTCGCCGTCCCGTCCCCCGGGAACTGGCGAAAATCCTCGCCGACTGTCGCGACATCACCGTCCACCGCCTGCTGCTCTCGATGAGCGCGCTGGCGGATCGCCTGTGCGACATGCTGATGGAGCGCGCCGGACGCTCCGACATCCGCGACGAGCAGCAGCTCTACCTCGAGGCGCGGCAGCTGCTGATCACCGGGCGCGCCGACCTCATGTCCGGGTTCGAATCGCGGCTGCGCGGCAGCATCGAGGACCAGGTGTCGGGCCGCGCCGCGGAGCGCGCCGATTTCTCGAAGGCGGACGCGTCGAAGCTCGCGCTCGTCGACCTCGACTCGATCGACCTGTCGGTCGTCGTCGGCAACATCGTGCGGGCGATGGAGAACGCATGCCACGAGGAGCTCGTCACGCTCAATCGCGGCATCGGCCACCTGCTCGGGCGCAGCGTGCTCGAGAGCGCGCAGAATCCGCTCGGCCCGGCGACCGTCGTCAACGCGTTCGCCGAGGCGCTCGACAAGCAGACGGCGGAGGCGCGCGTCAAGTTCCAGGTGCTGAAGGAGCTGAACGTCGCGCCGCTGCGCGAGTTCGCGAGCATCTACGCCGACGTCAATCGTCATCTCGCGAACCTGCGCATCATTCCGCCGGGGAGCGGCCGGCACGCGGTGACGCGCAGTCGCGACAACCGCCGGCGCCGCGCCACCGACGACAACAAGCCCGACGCGTCGCAACCGTCGCCGGAAACCGACGTGATGTCGATGTTCCGGCGCGCATCCGCGCACGGGGGCTTCCCGCTTTCCGGCCATCCACCGCCGCCGTCGCGCGTCTATCCGTCGCTGCCACCGACGCCGTCGGGCTACGTGCCCGGCGCGCCGATCGTCGCGACGCCTGGCCTGCGCGAAGGATTGACGCGACTGCAGGGCGGGGAGTCGCAGTTCGACGTCGAGGGCATGCACGTCGCATTCTCCGGCATCCCGCAGGGAACGCAGAACGTGCTGCGCAACCTGCAGGAGTCGCCGCTCGGGCAGCGCGCGAACCAGCTCGAGGCGATGACGATCGAGATGGTCGCGATGCTGTTCGACTTCATCTTCGAGACGCGCGACCTTCCCGACGGCATCAAGGCGCTGCTCGCGCGGCTGCAGATTCCCGTGCTGAAGGTCGCGATGCTCGACGGCGCGTTCTTCGCCAAGAAGACGCATCCGTCACGCCTGCTCGTCAACGCGCTCGCGTCCGCGGGCCTCGGCTGGTCGCCCGCGATGGGGCAGGACGATCCGCTGTATCGCACGATCGAGCGCATCGTGCGCCGCATCGTCGACGGCTTCGGCGACAACCTCGCGATCTTCGACGAGCTGCGCGCCGAGCTCGAAGCGTTCCTCGCGAGCGAGGAGCGTTCGGCGGAGGAAAACTTCTCCGCGACGGCCGATGCGATCAACGAGGGCGACCGGCGCGATCTTGCGAGCGTGATCGCGAAATCCGAGATCGAGCGGCGCATCGAGAGCTACCCGATCCCGCGCTTCCTCGCGCAATTTCTTCGCAGCAAGTGGCAAAGCGCGCTCGAAGGCGTGTACCTGCGCGACGGCGACGAGAGCGAGACGTGGAGCACGTCGGTGGCGACGCTCGAGGACCTCGTGTGGAGCGTGCAGCCGAAGCGCACGCCCGAGGATCGCAAGCACCTCATCGCACTGCTGCCATCGCTCCTCAAGCGGCTCGCGATGGCGCTGCCGCTCGATCGCTGGCAGGGGACCGAGCGCGAAGCGTTCATGTCGAACCTCGTCGAGGCGCACGCGGCGGCGGTGAAGCCGGGCCTCGCGTCCGTCGCCTCGCCCACGGCTGCGGTTGCCGAGCAGGCGAAGGCCGAGGCGCAGGTGGCGAAAGCGGCCGGCGACGTGGAGGCGGCGGCGCGCGCGGAAGCGCTCGCGCTCGCGATGGCGCCCGCCGAGCCGGTCGGCGTCGAAGCGGGCACCGACGTGCTCGAGGACGAATACCTCGAGATCGCGCGAAGCCTCGACCGCGGCACGTGGGTCGAGTTCGAGGACGAGGATGGCGCGCTCTCGTTCGCGAAGCTCGCGTGGATCAGCCCGTTGCGCGGAACGTACCTGTTCACCAATCGCACCGGCCAGAAGGCGGTGTCGATGACCGCCGAGGCGCTTGCCGACCAGTTCCGCGTCAATCGCGCGCGCCTCGTCGAAGCCGAGCCGCTGATCGATCGTGCGCTGACGAGCGTGATGAGCGAGCTTCAGGATCGCTTCGAGCTCGAGCCGGCGACCGTCTGACGCCGCCCCGCCCGCGGCGACGCCAACGAGGCTTGGCCTGAGATGGGGGCGATCTTCGCCGCACTCGCGCGCGCCGTGCCGATCCTGTTCACGCCGCGCATCGTCGGCCTCGCGTTCCTTCCCCTCGTCATCGCGGCGATCGTCTGGACCGCAATCGCGGTCGCGACATGGCATCCATTCACCGCGTGGCTCGTATCGATCGTCGGTGCGTCGCCGGATTCGCTATGGCCCGCAATCGGCGCCGGCGTCGTCGCGGCGATTGCCTACGCGGTGCTCGCCGTCGCCACCGCCTTCACCGCGGTCGCCATTCTCGCGATGCCGGTCATCGTGCGCACCGTCGCGACGCGCGATTTCCCGGCGCTCGCCGCGCGGCGCGGCGGCACCTTCGCCGGCAGCCTCGGCAACGCGCTCGCCGCGCTCGCCATCTTCGCCCCGCTGTGGATCGTGTCGCTCGTGCTGCTGTTCGTGCCGCCGATCTACGCGGTCGTATCGCTTCTGCTCAACGCCTGGCTCACGCAGCGGATGTTCCGCTACGACGCGCTCGCCGAGCACGCCGACCCGGCGGAAATCCGCGCGCTGCTCGACGGCAGCCGCGGGCGGCTGATGGGTCTCGGTCTCCTGCTCGCGCCGCTATCGCTCGTGCCGATCGTCAACGTGCTCGTGCTGCCGCTCTTCGCCGGCATCGCGTTCACCGAGCTTTGCCTGGGCGAGCTCGTCGCATTGCGTGCCACATCGCCGTCGAGGGCGACATGAACGGGCTCGTCGGCAGCGGCCGGTGGTTCGACGAGCTCGCCGTCGGCGACACGTTCGCGAGCGCGCTGACCGTCACCGAGACGCACATCGTGATGGGCGCCGGACTGATCGGCGATACGAACCCGCATCACATGAACGCCGAGTACGCGAAGGCCCGCCGCTTCGGCACGCCGATCCTGCACGGCATGCTGACGTCGTCGATCATGGGCGCGGCGGTCGGGATGTACTTTCACGGGACGGCCGTCGCGTATCTCGAGCATCGTGCGCGGTTCGTCGCCCCCGTTCGTGCGGGCGATACGATGACGTCGACGTGGACGATCGTCGAGCTCGTCGACAAGCCCGCACACGGCGGTGGCGTCGTTACGCTATCCGGAACGGCGACGATCCAGACCGGCGTGGTCGTGGCGGAAGCCGAGGCGCGGATGCTCGTGTCGCTGAAGCCGCGTTAGCGGCCGGGCCGCTTCGGTGCGTCCCGGCTTGCGGCAGCCGCATCCGGACCTGCTCTTCTCGGCCGCGCGCTACCTGGCGGCGGAATCCCGCCCGGCGATCAAGGCGAGCGCGCGTTCGGCCATTTACTGCGCCGCTGGGATCGGCTTTCAGACGACAACCGCGAATGGCTCGCCGCATGGGGGCTAAAAGCGTTTGCCGGTTGCGCGACGTCGGTCGTCGGTCATGCGCTCGCATCCAATGCCGATCGCGTGGCGTGCGTCGCGCTCGAGTTTCTGGCGGCGCATGCACGCGATTCAGGCGCCGACGCGAGCGCCCTTGATCGTTTCGCGAAGCACGCCAACCCCGACCTGCGCCGTGCGGCGATCGCTGCCGGCGCGACCGTCGACCTGCGTCGATGCCTGGCCGAGGACGACGATGCCGAGGTTCGCAGGGTCTGCGTTCAACGTCTCGCCGACGCCGAAGGCGTTCGCGCGTTGCCCGACCTCGTCGCCCTGCTGCGCGGCAGCGACTGGGCGGCGAGGGCGGCTGCGACGCGGGCGCTCATCGGTCTCGGCGATCACGTGGTAGAGCATGTGAAGCCGCTCGTTGATGATCCAGTGCATGGGGCGCGCGTTGCAGCGGTTCAGGTGCTGGTCGCGCTCGGACAGGAATGCTGGCTAGGCTCGCACCTTTTCCAGGCGCCAGCGCTCGCGAGCGTAATGCCTGCATCGTAACGCCTGCATCGCGTTTGGCGCACGCGAGTTCGCGCTACGATGCCCGGGACGCTGCCAGCGCGCGCACGCATTCCGCGACCAGCGAAGGCCCGCGGTAGATCAGTCCCGTGTAGAGCTGCACGAGCGAGGCGCCCGCGGCGATGCGCGCGCGCGCATCCTCGCCCGACATGATGCCGCCGGCCGCGATGATCGGCAGCGCGCCGTTTAGCTCGGCCGCGAGCGTGCGCAGGATCGCGACTGCGCGCGTACGAAGCGGGGCGCCGGACAAGCCGCCGGTTTCGTTCGCGTAGCGCAGTCCCGCCACGCCGTCGCGCGCGAGGGTGGTGTTCGTCGCGATGACGGCATCGATGCGGTGGCGGACGAGGAGCCGCGCGATCGCGCGCACCTCCGCGTCGTCGAGATCGGGCGCGATTTTCACCGCGAGCGGCAGCCGGCGGCCATGCCGATCGGCCAGCGCGTCGCGTTCGGCGGTGATGCGCGCGAGCAGCGTCGACAGTGAATCCTCCGCCTGCAGGTCGCGCAGCCCCTTGGTGTTCGGCGACGACACGTTGATCGTCACGTAGCCCGCATGCCGGTAGACCGCGTGCAGGCCGAGCACGTAATCCTCGGATGCGCGCTCGTTCGGCGTGTCGAAGTTCTTCCCGAGGTTGATGCCGAGCACGCCGCGATACGCGGAACGCTCGACGTTGGCGACGAAGCGCGCGACGCCGTCGTTGTTGAAGCCGAGGCGATTGACGATCGCCTGCGCACGCGGAAGGCGGAACATGCGAGGACGTGGATTGCCGGGTTGCGGGCGCGGCGTAACGGTGCCCGCTTCGAGGAAGCCGAAGCCGAGTGTCGCGAGGCCGTCGAGATGCGCGGCGTTCTTGTCGAGGCCTGCGGCGAGGCCGACGCGATTCGGAAAGCGCAGTCCCATCAGTTCGATGGGCGCACCGGGCAGCGTGGGCGCCGCCCATCGCGCGACGCCACTCGCGGCCGCCGCGTCGAGGCTACGCAGCACGAGCGCGTGTGCGCGCTCGGGATCGACGGTGAACAGTAGCGGTCGAAACAACGGGTAGAGGTCGTACACGGCGAAATCGCGGCGTGCGCGTCGACGGCGGGCGCGTGCGACGATACCATCAGCCATTCCTCCGTCGCATCGCGCATGTCGAAACTTTTCCTCCCCGCTGTACTGGCGGCCGTACTGTGCCTCGTCGCGAATCCGGATGTCGAAGCCGCGCGTCCCGCGAAGGCCGCGGTGGAAGCGGGCTCGGGTTACGAGAAGCGCAGCGACGTCCGCGAGTTCATCGCCGAGCTCGTCCGCGACGAGCATTTTTCGCGCGCGACGCTCGTGCGCTGGTTTCGAGACGTGCGCTACCAGCCGGCCATCATCGATGCGATGGACCGGCCGCTGGTCGCGCCTCCCAAGTGGTATGAATACGCGCCGCGGTTCCTGACGCCCGAGCGTGTCGAGCGCGGCGTCGCGTTCTGGCAGGCGCACGCCACGGCGCTTTCACGCGCGGAACGCGACTTCGGCGTGCCGCCCGAGATCGTCGTGGCGATCATCGGCGTCGAGACCTTCTACGGGCGCAACACCGGCGGCTATCGCGTCATCGACGCGTTGACGACGCTCGCGTTCGATTATCCGCGCCGTGCGCCATTCTTCCGCAGCGAGTTGCGCCAGTACCTGCTGCTCGCGCGTGAGGAGAAGTTCTCGCCGCTTACGCACAAGGGCTCGTTCGCGGGTGCCTTCGGCGTGCCGCAGTTCATGCCGGGGAGCGTGCGTCGCTTCGCCGTCGACTACGACGGTGACGGCCGGATCGATCTGTGGGACAGCGGCGACGACGCGATCGGCAGCGTCGCGAACTATCTCGCGCGGCACGACTGGCTGCGCGGGCAGCCCGTCTGGTCGAAGGCGATGATCGCGCCGTCGCAGGTCGACGCGATCCTGCAAAGGCTCGACGGTGGCATGAGCGAGCGGCGGCCGCTTGCCGCGTGGAACGACGATGGCGTCGCCGCCGAGCGGCTTCCCGATCCGATGTCGTCGGAGCCGGTGGGATTGCTTCTGCTGGAGGGTGCCGGCGACGGCGACACCGCGCAGGATGTCTACGTCGTGTTCCCCAACTTCTACGTGATCACGCGCTACAACAAGAGCCGGCTCTACGCGGCGGCCGTCACGTCGCTCGCCGAGGCGATTCGCGCGGAATACCGAAAGTAGCGTCCGACCCGGTCCGACGCCGAACATGCGGTCAGACTCGATTTTTCTGAAAAATCGAGTTCGACCCTAATTTTCGGAAAGCGGAGTCTGACCCTGTTTTTGCCGATCTCGCACATACGCGACGAGCGCACGGGTCGACGCGTCGGTGGAGTCGGGCAACGCCGCGTCTTCGGCAAGTGCCGCGACGATCGGCTTCGCGAGACTCTTGCCGAGCTCGACGCCCCATTGATCGAACGAGTTGATGCCGTAGAGCAGGCCTTCGACGAACGTGCGGTGCTCGTAGAGTGCGAGCAGGGCGCCGAGGTGGTGCGCGTCGAGCGTCGGAAGCAGCAGCGTGGTCGACGCGCGATCGCCGGGACTCTCGCGCGCAGCGATCGCTGCGTCGAGATGGCTGCCTGCCGTCGTGGCCGAGATCTCTGCGCGGATCGCGGCTTCGCTGCGTCCGACCATCAACGCCTGCGCCTGCGCAAGCGCATTGGCGACGAGCAGCGTCTGCTGGTCGTCGAGCGGATGGCGCGCACGCACCGGCACGATGAACTCGACCGGAATTTCCTCGGTGCCCTGATGCAACCACTGGAAGAAGGCGTGCTGGCTGTCGGTGCCGACGTCACCCCACAGCGCGGCGGCCGTCGGGCCGTCGACAGGCGTGCCGTCGCGTCGCACGCGCTTGCCGTTGCTTTCGAGCGTCAGCTGCTGCAGGTACGACGGCAAGCGCGCGAGCGCCTGCGCGTACGGCACCACGACGCGTTGCCGATGCCCGAGCCAGCGCGCATTCCAGTACGCGAGAAGGCCGAGGACGACGGGAAGGTTCTGCGCGATGGGCGCCATGCGGAAATGCGTGTCCATCGCCTGCGCACCGTCGAGCAATTCGGTGAAGCGCTGCCAGCCGGCACGAATGGCGATGACGAGTCCGACGGCCGACCACAGCGAGTAGCGGCCTCCGACGCCTTCGGCCATCGGCAGGATGTCGTCGTCGCGCACGCCGAACGAGCGTGCCGCCGCAACGTTCGAGGTCACCGCGACGAAATGGGCCGAGACCTCGCGCGCATCGCCGAGCGCCTGGCGCAACCACGCGCGCGCGCTTTGCGCGTTCGCGAGCGTCTCCTGCGTCGTGAACGTCTTCGACGTGACGATGAAGAGCGTCGTCGCCGGATCGCGACCCTCGAGCGTCCGCCACAGATGCTCGGGATCGACGTTCGACACGAACGCGACTTCGGGCGCGGCGCTTCGCGCATCACCCGAGCCGTCGAGCGCCTCGCAGACGAGCTTGGGCCCGAGGTCGGAGCCCCCGATGCCGATGTTGACGACGAATCGCAGCGGGCGACCGGTCGCGCCCTTGCGCCGACCTTCGCGAATCGCGCCGGCCAGCACGGCCATCCGCTCGCGCGTCGCGCGCATCGCGTGCACGACGTCGCTTCCGTCGACGACGACGTGCGCGGACGCAGGCGCGCGCAACGCCGTGTGCAGCACGGGCCGGTGTTCGGAGAGGTTGATCTTTTCGCCGGCGAAAAGCGCGGCGATCCAATGCGGCAGCCCGATGGCTTCCGCTGCGCGAACGAGCGCGGCGAGCGTGCCCGCGTCGATGCGCTCCTTCGAGATGTCGACGCGCCAGTCGTTCCAGTCGAACGCCAGCGCGTTCGCACGATTCGGCTCGTGCGCGAAGAGGTCGGCGAGGCGCGACGCGCGAAGCCGTCGCGCGTTATCCGCGAGCGCAGCGTACGCGGGATCGGTTTGCGAGAGCATGGAGAAGTATAATTTGTGTCCACCAGGCTTGCGCGGTCCACGAACGCGCGTGCGGACACGACGGGCGCGAACCGCGCGATGCGGATCCTTCTTTCCAACGACGACGGCTACTTCGCGCCGGGGCTCGAGCACCTTGCCGCCGCACTCGCTCCGCATGCGGAGATCACCGTCGTTGCGCCCGAACGCGATCGCAGCGGCGCGTCCAACTCGCTGACGCTCGACCGGCCGCTGTCGGTGCGCCGAGCGCCGAACGGTTTTCTGTTCGTCAACGGAACGCCGACCGACTGCGTTCACCTCGCGGTGACGGGACTGCTCTCCGATCTGCCGGACATGGTGATGTCGGGCATCAACCTCGGCGCGAACATGGGCGACGACACGATCTATTCGGGGACGGTCGCGGCCGCCACCGAAGGCTATCTGCTCGGCGTGCCGTCGGTCGCGCTGTCGCTCGCATCGAAGACCGCCGCGCATTTCGAGACTGCGGCCGCGGTTGCGGTCGAACTCGTCCTGCGCCATCAGAAGCAGCCCGCCGGCCCGTGGCTTCTCAACGTCAACATCCCCGACGTCGCGCGCGAGCGCGTGCGCGGCTATCGCATCACGCGGCTCGGCCGGCGACACAAGGCGGAGGACGTCGTGCGCATGCAAAGCCCGCGCGGCGAAACCGTGTACTGGGTGGGCGCGGCCGGCCCCGCCGCCGATGCGGGCGAGGGAACCGACTTCCACGCGATCGAGAACCAGTACATCTCCGTGACGCCGCTGCAGATCGACCTGACCAATCGCGAGCAGATGGCGGGCGTCGACGCATGGCTCGTCCGCTGATCCGATAGCGCGCGATGGCGACGCCGGGAGCGGGCGGGCGCGGCACGAGCGGTATCGGCATGACGTCCGATCGCACGCGTGCGCGCATGGTCGAGCGTTTGCGCACCGACGGCATTCGCGACGAGGTCGTCCTGTCGGCGATGAACGCGATTCCGCGACATATCTTCGTCGACGAGGCGCTCGCGATCCGCGCCTACGAGGATTCGCC
>DASTIY010000175.1:0-8061 GCA_035717085.1 Casimicrobiaceae bacterium
CGAAGGACGACGTCGACGCGATCGCGACCTACATGGCGTCGATCATCGGCGAGCCTTCCGCCGCGCAAGCGCAGCGCGCGAAGGCGGTGCTCGAGCGCGTCGCGCGCGACACCGAGGGCGGCCCCGTGCCCGCATCGGCCACGCTGAACGATGCCGGCCTGCGCAACGGCGCAGCGCTCTACAACGCGGCGTGCGCGGTGTGCCACGACGCCGGCCGCGGCATCGGCGCGGCGCACGCGATGCATCTCGCCGAGAGCACGTCGATCTGGCTGCCCGCGCCGACCAACCTGCTGCACGTCGTGCAGGACGGCGTACGCCCGCGACCCGGCGAGCGCGGCCGGTGGATGCCCGCGTTCCGCGGGGCGTTCACGCGCGACCAACTCGTCGATCTCGTCGGTTACCTGCGCGTGACGTTCGGACCGGGTACGCCGTGGCGCGATCTCGACGACGCGATTCGCGACACGCATGCAGCGCGCGGCGACGGATGAGGCGCAACGCGACGGAGGAACGATGGTCAAGCTGCAAGTGAACGGCAAGCTGCACGAGGTCGACGTCGACGGCGCGACGCCGCTCCTCTACGTGCTGCGCGACGAGCTGCAACTGAACGGCGCCAAATTCGGCTGCGGGCTCGGTCAATGCGGCGCGTGCACGGTGATCGTCGATCGCGACGCGGTGTTCTCGTGCATCACGCCGGTGTCGGCGATCGAAGGACGCGCCGTGCGCACGGTCGAAGGGCTCGGCACGGCCGAGCGGCCGGGACCGATGCAGCGCGCGTTCATCGAGGCGCAGGCCGCGCAATGCGGCTACTGCATCGCCGGCATGATGATGCGCGCGCAGGCGCTGCTCGAGCGCAACGCGTCGCCGAGCGCGACCGAGATCCGGCAGCACATGAGCGCCAATCTTTGTCGCTGTGGCACGCACATGCGCATCCTGCGGGCGATCGAGCGCGCCGCCGGGCTGATGCGCGGCGCCGTGGCGAGCGGACAACCGGGCCGCACGACATGATCTCGCGACGCAACGCGACGAAGATCGACATCGACGCGGTCGGCTCGCCGGCGCGACGCACGTTCCTCGCGACCGGCGGTGCGCTCGTCGTGAGTTTCTCGCTCGCACCTGCGGCGTTCGCGCAGGCCTCGACGGAAAAGCAGGCGCCGCAGAACCGCGGCGAAACGGCGCAGAAGGCGCCGGCGCTACCGGGAAGCCTCGAGCACGATCCGCTGCTCGATGCGTGGATTCGCATCGATGCGAACGGCGCGATCACGGTGTTCACCGGCAAGGCGGAGCTCGGCCAGGGGATCAAGACGGCGCTGATCCAGGTTGCGGCCGAGCAGCTCGTCGTCGAGCCTTCTCGCATCACGCTCGTCACCGCCGATACCGCACGCACGCCGAACGAAGGCTACACGGCGGGCAGCCAGTCGATGCAGCACAGCGGCACCGCGATCATGAACGCCGCGGCGCAGGTGCGCGCGATTCTCGTCGGTCTCGCGGCGAGCAAGTTCGAGCTAGCCGCCGAGCAGCTTCGCGTGCAGGACGGCGTCGTCCACGGGCCGAATGGCTTGCAGGCGACCTATGCGTCGCTCGTCACCGGCGATACGCTCCACGTGCGCGCGACGCCGCAATCGCCGCTGATCGATCCGGCGAAGCACCGTGTGATGGGCACATCGATGCCGCGCGTCGACATTCCCGGCAAGGTGACGGGCGCGCCGTCGTACGTGCAGGACCTGCGGATGCCCGGCATGGTGCACGCACGCGCGGTGCGTCCGCCGAGCTACGGCGCGAAGCTCGCAGCGGTCGACGCCGCGGCGGTCGAGGCCATGCCCGGCGTGCTGAAGATCGTGCGCGACGGCAGCTACCTCGCCGTCGTCGCCGCGCGCGAGTACCAGGCGATCGCCGCGATGCGCGCGCTGGCGCGCCGGGCGAAGTGGGACGAGCGCGCCACGCTCGCCGCGGAGCAGGATCCCTATGCGAACCTGCAGCGACTGCCGAGCCACGACAGGCTCGATGCGGGCGCGTCGGCGACGCCGCTTGCCGGCGACGGCGTCGTGAAGGCGACGTTTCGTCGCCCGTACCAGATGCATGCGTCGATCGGGCCGTCGTGCGCGGTCGGCCTCGCCAAGGACGGCGCGGTCACGATCTGGACGCACTCGCAGGGCGTCTATCCGTTGCGCGGCGCGATCGCGGAACTCCTGCACCTGCCGAAAGAGCGCGTGCATTGCATCCACGTCGAAGGCTCGGGATGCTACGGTCACAACGCAGCCGACGATGCGGCCGCGGACGCGGCGCTGATCGCCGTGGCGTTTCCCGGGCGAGCAGTGCGCGTGCAGTGGATGCGTGAAGACGAGCACGCGTTCGAGCCGTATGGATCGGCGATGCTCGCGCACGCGCAGGCGCGCATCGATGCGTCGGGTCGCGTCGCCGAATGGCGCTACGAGGTGTGGAGTCATACGCATTCGACGCGCCCCGGTCCCGCGGGCAACCTGATGCCCGCATGGTTCCTGCGCGAGCCGTTCGCGCAGCCCGAGCCCTCGCCCATACCGCTCCCGGCGGGCGGCGGCGACCGCAACGCCATCGCGCCGTACAAGTTCGGCAAGGCGAGCGTGTTGTACCACTTCGTGCCGGCGATGCCGACGCGCGTCTCGGCGCTGCGCTCGCTCGGCAGCTACGGCAACGTGTTCGCGATCGAAAGCTTCATCGACGAGCTTGCAAGTGTCGCGCGCAGCGATCCCGTCGAGTTCCGGCTGCGTCACCTCGACGATCCGCGCGCGATCGACGTCGTCCGTGCGGCGGCCGACAGGTTCGGCTGGACGGCGTGGGACCGCAAGCCCGGGCACGGCCGCGGCTTCGCGTACGCGCGCTACAAGACGCTCGCTGCGTACGCGGCAGTCGCCATGGACGTCGACGTGGAGCGTGCAAGCGGCAACGTCCACGTTTCGCGCGTGGTGGTCGCCGTCGACAGCGGCGACGCGGTGAATCCCGACGGCATCCGCAATCAGATGGAAGGCGGCGTCGTGCAATCGCTGTCGTGGACGCTGTTCGAGCGCGTCATGCACGACGGCACGCGCATCACGAGCCGCGACTGGAGCGGCTATCCGATCCTGCGCTTTCCCGATCTTCCCGACCAGATCGACGTCCACGTCATCGACCGGCCCGGAGCGCCGTTCCTCGGAACCGGTGAAGCGGCGCAGGGCGTCACGGCCGCGGCGCTCGCCAACGCCATCGCCGATGCGACCGGCGTGCGCGTGCGCGACCTGCCGTTCGATCGCGATCGTCTGCGCACCGCCCTCGGTCCCGTCGCGCGCGCCTGATCATCCGAGCGCACCGCGCGCCTCGACCGGCCACACCGCTTCGACGACGCCGCGCCGCACGCCGACGAGATGGTCGTACAGGTTGACCGTCGGGTCGCAGTGACCGGGCGCGATCAGCACGCGATCGCCGAGCGCGAGCGGAGTCGCGTCTTCACCGATGCGCAGCACGCCGTGCTCGTCGGACGCCTTCACGTACTCGACGCCGCTTCGCGCGTGCACCTGCGGCAGCCCCGAGTCGAACGCGAACGCCTTGAGGCCCGCGTCGACGACGGCCTGGCCTGCGCACGCGACGCTCATCACGCCCGCGAGCACGAAAAGGCTCTGTTCGAAACGCAGGTCGCCGGGTGCTGCGACGTTGCGCGCGTAATCCACGTCCATGAACACGTACGAGCCCGGCTGCAGCTCGTCGTAGAGACCCGAGTCGCGCTCGTAGCGCCACGTGCCGGTGCCCGCGCCGCTCACGATGTCGCAGGGGACGCCCGATGCAACGATGCGGGTTCGCGCATGGTGGGCAAGCGCCGCCGCGCCGGCAATCGCGCGTTCGCGCTCGCCGGGGTCGCGCAAATGCTGCGCGGCGCCGTGATACGCCTGCAGGCCGCGAAAGCGCAGCCCGGACGCGGTGTGCGCAGCGCGCGCGAGCGCGATCGCGCCGTCGGGCGAGACGCCGCAGCGATGCGCGCCGACGTCGAGCTCGACGTAGACGTCGATCGTCACGCCCGCATGCGTCGCCGCCTGCGCCAGCACCGGCACGGCGCGTTCGTCGTCGACGAGCACGCCGACGTGCGCACGCTGCGCAAGCGCGGCGAGGCGCTCGAGCTTGCGCGGCGCGACGACTTCGTTGGTGACGAGGACGTCGCCGATGCCGGCATCGACGAGCGCGACCGCCTCGTCGGTCTTCTGGCAACAGATGCCGACGGCGCCGCGCGCGATCTGCAGCTTCGCGATCGTCGAACACTTGTGCGATTTCGCGTGCGGTCGCAGCCGAACCGCACGCGTCGATTGCGCCATCGCGTCGAGATTGCGTTCGAGTGAATCGAGATCGACGACGAGCGCCGGCGTTTCGATATCGCGTTGCGCATCGCCGATGCGCGCGGGAATTCGTTGCATTGCTCAACTTTCGTGACGGCGACGCGTGTCGGATGTTACGTGCAACGCGATGCTCGCGCGGGTTTGCAACATTCTCGGTAAAAGTTGCGCGGGCGATCGTCGGATTCGCGCGCATACGCCTATGGCACACGGGGCACGATGTTTGCGAACTACGACGTTCGGCTCCCCATGCAAGGTGAGCTGTACGTCAAACAAGCCGACGAGGAGTGGACATGGCAAACGGCAGCAGCGAGCGCGATCGCAATTCGCGCGACATGGAAAGCAACGCCGAGCGATACCGTCAGGGCTCGGACAGCGAGCGCCGCGAAGGAACGTGGCAAGGCCAGGGTTCGCAACCCGGCTCGTACGAAGGATCGCAGGGCGGATACCGTGGGTCGCAAGGTGATTACGGTGGTGGACAGGGCTACGGTGGATCGCAAGGCTACGGCGGCGGTTCGCATAGCTACGGTGGATCCCAAAGCTTTGGCGGCGGTTCGCAGGGCTACGGCGGTTCGCATTACGGCAGCTCGCAACCCATGCAGGGTCAGAACTACGGCGACCAACGCTCCGGGCAGGGCTACGGCTCGCAGTCGTCGTACGGCCAGGGCAGTCAAGGGTACGGGCACCAAGGCAGCAGCCAAAGCTACGGACAGCAAGGCTTCGGGCAGCAGGGCGGTCAAGGCTACGGCGGCCCATTGCATGCAGGCCAGGGTGGCTACAGCGGCCAGGGATACGGCCAGCAGGGTGGTTACGGCGGCCAAGGCGATTACGGTGGTCAGGGTTATGCCGGCCAGGGATCGACCAGCTCGGGATACGGCCGCTATGGAAGCGGCGGACAGAGCTACGCCGGCCAAGGCTATCAAGGCGGACAGAACTATTACGGTGGCGGCAGCTACGCGGGGCAGGGCCAGATGTCCGGTCAAGGCATGGGCAGCCAGGGACCGGGCGGGCAGCCCTACGGGCAGGGATACGGGCAGGGCCAGGGATACGGACAGGAATACGGAAGCCAAGGCTACGGCGGGCAGGCCTATGGCAGCCAGGGTTACGGCAGCCAGGGCGGCCAGCACTTCGGCTCCGGCGGCCGCTCGTGGGCCGGTGGCCAGCAGAGCGGGTCACCGCAGGGCTGGAGTTCGCAGCAATCCGGCAGCGGCATGCACGGCGGCCAGCAGGGCTACGGAAGCAGCGGCACGTACGGCGGCCAGCAAGGCTACGCATCGTCCGCCTACGGCCAGCGGCGATCCATGCGTCGCGGCCCGAAGGGCTACGAACGCTCGGACGAGCGCCTGAAGGAAGACGTGTCCGAGCGCATGTACGCCGGCGAGCACTGGGATACGAGCGACGTGTCGGTCGAGGTGGAAAGCGGCGTCGTCACGCTCGACGGAACCGTCGACGATCGCCAGACGAAGTACATGCTCGAGGAGATGGTCGACAACATCCCGGGCGTGAAGGACGTCGAGAACCGGTTGCGCGTCCGGCGCGGCGGCGAGCAATGGCAATCGGAGGGCCGCGGAACGTCGGACACGTCGATGCTCGGCGCGACGAGCAGCACCGGCGGCTATCCGTCCGGGCGCGGAAGCGCGACTGGCTCGTCCGGGTCGTCGAGCAGCGGCACAGCCGGCTCGTCGGCCGGCGGATCGTCGGGAAGCTCGTCGAGCGGCAGCCGATCGAGCGGATCGTCGTCGAGCGGCCGGCGCAGCAATCAGAGCGAGTAAGCGCACACTCGTGTGCGCCGATGAAAGCGCCGGCTTCGGCCGGCGCTTTTTCATGCGCGGGTCAGTAGATAAAGATCCAGTACGCGAGCGCGGCGACAAGCGTGTACTTCGCCGCGCGGAACGCCGTGCGATTGCGGCGCTTCAGGCGCCCGAGCAAATCGCTCCCCTGCCCGAGCAGCGCGTAGATCCGGTTCGCGGCGCCGATCGGCTCGGTCTCGGTGTTCTGCGTCGATCCGGCCCGAATCATCGTGCGGCTCACGAAGCGATTGACAGCCTGCATCACGCGCGTGCGAAGCGGCCGCTCGACGTCGCAGAACAGGATGATGCGCGTCCTGTCGGTCTTGTTCTCGGCCGAATGGATGTACGTTTCGTCGAACAGCAGGTCCTCGCCGTCACGCCACGAGTACGGCTCGCCGTCGACGAAGATCCGGCATTCATCCGAATTCGGGGTGACGAGTCCGAGGTGATAACGAAGCGAGCCGGCGAACGGATCGCGATGCCGATTGAGCTTGCCGCCCGGCGGCAGCAACGCGAACATCGCGGCGTTCACGCTCGGCAGCGACTCGACGAGCGCGACTGTCTTCGGGCACGCAGCCTGCGCCGACGGCAGCGGCTCGCCGTACCACTTCACGTAGAAGCGCTTCCAGCCGTTCTTGAAGAACGAGTTGAAGCCGAGGTCGTTGTGACCGGTCGCGGCGCGGATATGCCCCTGGTCGAGCAACGCGACCGCCTCGTCGCGGATCGTCGTCCAGTTCTCGCGCAGCACGTCCAGTTCGGGAAGGCTGCGCGGATCGAGGATCGGCTTCGCGGGCACCGCCGAGAACAGGTACATCAGCGTGTTGTACGGCGCCATGATCGTCGAGTGATCGGCGAACTGCTTCGTGAGCTTGTGGCGCACGCGGCCGCGGAAATGGACGAACAGCGCCGACGCCAGGAAGACGTACAGCACGATGAACTTGGGGGCGAGGAGCGTCGTCGCGGTCACGATGTCGACCTGCACGATACAGGGTCGGACCCCGGGTCCGACCGTGTCGATCGCGCGCGTATTGTAGCGCGCTAGCGCTTCGTCGAAGGCTCGTTGCCGGGCGTCGCGAGCTGCGCGTAGACGAGCCGGCCGACGTTCAGCAGATCGGCGCGATCGAGGCGGCCCGACAGCGCGTACGCGCAGCGATCGTCGATCCAGTAGTAGACGCCGATGCCGTTCTCGACGGCGTAACGAAACGCCGTTTCGTCGGTCCCCGGCGGCTGCTTGCGCACCTGCAGCGTGAGCCGCTCCTTCGCCGCGTTCTCGTACATGAAGAGTGCGGTCGGCCGCTCGTTCCCCGCGACCAGGCGTCCGCCGACGAGCGCGTAGCCGGCGGCGTTGAGATCGGGCGCACGCAGCGGATAGTCGAGCCGGCGCGACAGCCACGTGACGAGACGCTTCTCCTCCGGTGCCCATACTTCGACCGGCCGGTTGACGTCGGCCGCGTAGAGCGCGTGCGTGAACGCCGCCTGCTGCGCGAACGTCACCGGCGTCCCTGCCCGCTCGAGCTCGACGCCACGCAGCTGGAAGCCGCCCGCGAAGCCGAGCGCGAGTGCGACGATGCCGATGGAGGCCGCAGCGGCCCAGCGCGGCACGCGAAAGCGCGGCCGCGGCCGCATCGCGGCGTCGATCAGCTGCGGCGGCAACGGCTCGTGCAGGATCGCGTCGAGCCCGTCGCGCAGCCACGCGTTCTGCCGCTCGATCGCCGTCACTTTCGCGGCGAGCGCGGGCTCGCGCGCGAGCGCCTGCTCGAAGGCCGCGCGCCGCTCGGGCGGCAGCTGGCGATCGGCCGCCGCGTGGAGATCGTCGTCGCCGATCGGGCCGTTGTTGCGTGCGCCGGTCATTTGACGATCTTCAACGGTGGCACGCCGGCCTCGGGCTCCGCGAGCGAGCGGCGCAACTTCGCGCGCGCCCGCGACAGCCGCGACATGAC
>DASTIY010000176.1:0-5671 GCA_035717085.1 Casimicrobiaceae bacterium
CCCGACGACCCGCCTCGCTTCCTCGCGCGCACGCCGCACGGCTATCACGACCGCGCGGCGATCGCGCGCGATCTCGCCGCCGGGGGCTTCACGGCGCCGGCGGCGATCGACACCGTTGCCGAGCGCAGCCGCGCCGCATCACCGGACATTCCGGCGCTCGCGTACTGCGCGGGAACGCCGCTACGTAACGAGATCGAGGCGCGCGACCCCGCCGGCCTCGACGCTGCGACGCGGCTCGCGGCGGACGCACTCGCCGCGCGCTTCGGCCGCGGCCCCATCGACGGCAAGATCCAGGCGCACGTCGTCATCGTCGAAGCCTGACGCGATTCGCGCGTTGCGGCAATGCGTCGCCGGCCCCGCCGTCGCGGCGGTTATAGTTCGCGTTCAGCCTCTGCTGCACGCCGATGTCCCCTTCCCAACGAATACGCGACCGCGTCGTCATTCGCGAAGTCGGCCTTCGCGACGGCTTGCAAAGCATCGCGACGATCCTTCCCACCGCGCGTAAGCGCGAATGGATCCGCACGGCTTACGATGCGGGGATGCGCGAGATCGAAGTCGGCTCGTTCGTGCCGCCGCGGCTGTTGCCGCAGTTGGCCGATACCGGCGAGCTCGTCGCGTTCGCGAAGTCGTTGTCCGGCCTCGCGGTGTCGGTGCTGGTGCCGAATCTCAAGGGTGCCGAGCGCGCGCTCGAGTCCGATGCGGATTCGATGATCGTGCCGCTCTCCGCGAGCCATGCGCATAGCCTGTCGAACCTGCGTAAAACACCCGACGAGGTCGTCGCCGAAGTCGTGCGCATTCGTGCCGCGCGCGACGCCGCGGGCGCGAAGACGCTGATCGAAGGCGGCGTCGGCACCGCCTTCGGATGCACGATTCAGGGTGAGGTCGCGCCAAGCGAAGTTTTGCGGCTCGTTCAGGCATTGCTCGACGCCGGCGCCGACCGCATCAGTTTGGCCGATACCGTCGGCTACGCCGATCCCGCGAGCGTGCGCGCGCTCTTCGAAGACGTCGTCGCGATCGCCGGCGATCGCTTCTGGTCGGGCCATTTCCACGATACGCGGGGCCTGGCGCTTGCCAATGTGTGCGCCGCGCTCGACGTCGGCGTGCGCCGCTTCGATGCCTCGCTCGGCGGCATCGGGGGGTGTCCGTATGCGCCCGGCGCGAGCGGCAACGTGACCACCGAGGATCTCGCGTTCATGCTCGCGAGCATGGGTTACGAGACGGGTGTCGACGTCGCGCGCTTGCTCGCGCTTCGTAACGACGTGGCGGCGTGGCTCACGGGCGAGACGTTGCACGGCACGCTGTGGCGTGCCGGGTTGCCGAAAACGTACCGCGATTCGAGGAGTGCACTTGGCTGAACTTCAACGACTCCCGCTCGACGGCGTGCGCGTGATCGAGTTCACGCACATGATCATGGGCCCGACGTGCGGCATGATCCTCGCGGATCTCGGCGCCGACGTGATCAAGATCGAGCCGCCGGGGGGCGATCGCACGCGCAAGCTTCCCGGACTCGGGATCGGCTTCTTCCGCACGTTCAATCGCAACAAGAAGAGCGTCGTGCTCGACATCACGACGCCGGAGGGCCGCGAGGCCGTCACCGCACTGATCGCCGACGCCGACGTCGTGCTCGAGAATTTCCGCCCGGGCCTGATGCGCTCGCTCGGTCTCGACTACCCCACGCTGTCGCAGCGGTTCCCGCGGCTCGTCTACGCCTCGCACAAGGGGTTCCTCCCCGGCCCGTACGAGCATCGCGTCGCCCTCGACGAGGTGGTGCAGATGATGGCCGGCCTCGCGTACATGACGGGTCCGCCGGGACGGCCGCTACGTGCGGGTGCGTCGGTCAACGACATCATGGGCGGCATGTTCGGCGCGATCGGCATCATGGGCGCGCTCCTCGAGCGGCAGCGCACCGGCCGCGGACAGGAAGTGCAGAGTGCACTCTTCGAGAACTGCGTATTCCTCGTCGCCTCGCACATGCAGCAGTTCTCGATGACCGGCGAGGTGCCGCGCCCGTTTCCCGCGCGCTACTCGCCGTGGAGCGTCTACGACGTGTTCACGCTCGCCGACGACGAGCAGCTTTTCATCGGCGCCGTCAACGACAAGCAGTTTCAGATACTTTGCCGCGTGCTCGACGCGCCCGACCTCGCCGACGATCCCGCCCTCGCGACCAACGAGCAGCGCGTGCATGCGCGCCCGGCGCTCCTCGCGCGCCTCGGCGGGATCCTCGTGCGGCATCGCGCCGACGAGCTCGCGGCAAAACTCGAAGCGGCCGGATTGCCGTACGCACCGATCGCGCGGCCGGACCAGTTGCTCGACGATCCTCACCTTCGCGCAAGCGGCGGACTCGCGACGATGCAGACCGAAGAGGGGCCGACGGACGTCGTGCCGCTTCCGCTCACGCTCGACGGCCGCCGCCCCGGCGTGCGCATGCCGCTCGCACGTGCCGGCGAGCACAACGACGAAGTGCTCGGCGCACACGCGCCGCGTAACGAACACTGACCCGCGCGAGCGCTGCGAAACTCGCGTTCATTCACGGAGGAGACATGCGTTTGATGAGATCGACGGCGGCGCTCGTCGCGGTGCTTTGCGTCGCGAGCCACGCGTACGCCGCGGACTACACGATGCGGATCAGTCACCAGTTCCCGCCGACGCACCACACGGCGAAGGCGCTCGACCAGTTCGCCGCGGACGTCAAGTCCGCCACCGGCGGCAAGGTCGACGTGCAGATCTTCGGCGCCGAGCAGCTCTTCAAGGCGAATCAGAACATTCCAGCCGTCGCGCGCGGCGAAGTCGAGTCGGCGGCGATCGTCGACCTGTCGTGGGCGAGCACGATTCCCGAGATGGCGGTCATGACGATCCCGTACCTGGTGACGCGCGTCGAGCAGCTGCGCAAGTTCCCGTCGTCGGACCTCGCGGCGCTTCTGAACCAGAAGATGGCGGCGAAGGGCGTGCGCAACATCGCGTGGCTCGTCGACGCGAACAACGCGATCGTCACGTCGAGCAAGAAGCCGCTGATCACGCCCGACGATTTCAAGGGGGTCAAGATCCGTGGCCTGTCGAAGCTCTTCGACGCGAGCCTCGTCGCGATGGGCGCGTCGCCGTCCGCGATGCCGGGGTCCGAGGTGTACCAGGCGCTGCAGTCCGGCGTGCTCGATGCCGGCATCACGAGCCTCGATGCCGCGTACGCGCGCCGCTACTACGAGGTGCAGAAGTACGGCGTCGCGAGCAACCTCTTCACCGTGCACGAGACGCTGATCGTCAATCCCGCCTGGTGGGAGAAGCTGCCTGCCGACGCGAAGAAGGCGATCGAGGCCGCCGCGCACAAGGCGGAGGCAACGGTGCTGCCGAAGGCGGACGGCCTGGATCCCTCGGAGGTCGCCAAGCTGCGCGACAAGGGGATGGAAGTCACGGTGCTCTCGGCCGCGCAGGTGAAGGCACTCGAGTCGGCGATGCAGCCGCCGGTGATGAAAGTTTTCGAAGCGTCGGCGCCCGATGCGCCGAAGGCGCTGGAGATGGCGCGCAAGTTGTAGATGAGCGGCGGTCCCGCCCCCGCTCCCCGCTGGCTCGCCGCCTTCGAGCGCATCGTCAGCGGGGTCACCTGGGTCGCGACGGCCCTCGCGGCCGTGGGTGTTCTCGCGGCGCTCGCATTCGTCGCGTACGGCGTCGTCATGCGCTACATCTTCAACGCCGCGCCAACGTGGGTCGACGACACCGTCGGCTACATGCTCGTGGGCATTGTCATGCTCGCCGCTGCGACGACGCTGCGTCAGGGTGCGCACATCAACGTGGACATCCTGACCGGAAACCTGAAGGGCTCGCAGCGCCGCATCGCGGATGCATGGTCGATGCTTGCCGTGCTCGTGTTCGCGGTGGTGCTGATCGTCAACGGCGTGCAGACGGCGATGTTCGCGAAATCGCTCGGGCTCAACACGACCGGCAACGTCGAGGTGCCGGTCTTCTGGCTGCAGCTCCTGATGCCGATCGGTGGCGTGCTGCTGCTCCTGGCGTCGATCGAAGGCTTGCTGCGCATCGTGCTCGGCCTTCCGCTGCCGCACGAGCGGCACCTCGAGGACGCGGAATGACGATTCTGGCGATCCTCGCCGGACTGATCCTGCTGCTCTTCACCGGACTGCCGATCTTCGCGGGCCTTTCGCTCTTCGGTGGCGCACTGCTGCTGCTCACGCAAGGTGGTCTCGGCGCGATCACCGAGGTGATGTTCGGCGAGATCTCGCGCTACCTGCTCGTCACGATACCGCTCTTCGCCTTCATGGCGCACGTCATGATCAGCGCGCGCATCGTCGACGATCTCTACGGCACCGCGTACACGCTGACGCGCCACCTTCCCGGCGGCCTCGCGATCGCGACGATCCTCGCGTGCACGATCTTCGCCGCCATCTCCGGCTCGAGCGTGGCCACGGCGCTCACGATCGGCTCGGTCGCGATTCCCCAGATGATCCGCTTCGGCTACGACCCGAAGGCCGCGTACGGACTCGTCGCCGCCGGCGGCACGCTCGGCATCCTCATTCCGCCGTCGGGACCGATGGTGCTCTACGGCGTGGTGAGCGACACGTCGATCGGCGGACTCTTCATGGCCGGCGTGATGCCGGGCCTGATGATCGCCGGAATCTTCATTGCGTTCAGTATGGCGCGCAGCGCGCTCGGCGGCCATGCGATGAAACGCGAGCCGCGTGCGTCGCTGCGGGAGGCGTTCGCCGCCATTCGCAAGGCGATCTGGGCGCTGACGTTGCCGGTGCTGGTCCTCGGCGGCATGTACGCCGGCGTGTTCACCGCGACCGAAGCCGCCGCCGCCGGTGCCGCGCTCGCGCTCCTGATCGGCGTTCTGGTCTACCGCACCGTCGGGCCGCGCGAGGTCTGGCAGGCTGCGCTCGACGCGAGCCGCACGTCGGCGATGCTGTTCATGATCGTCGCCGGCGCGTCCGTCTTCGCGCACGTCGTGACGAAGATGCGCATCCCGCAGCAGATCGTGCAGCTCGTCGTCGACATGGACGTCGGCATCGGCGGCTTCCTGGTCGCGATGATGGTGCTGATCTTCATCCTGGGAATGTTTCTCGAGTCGGTCGCGATCATCCTCGTGACGACACCGGTGATCCTGCCCGTGATGGCGCAACTGCACGTCGATCCGATCTGGTACGGCGTGCTCCTCACGATCAACCTC
This sequence comes from Casimicrobiaceae bacterium, assembly GCA_035717085.1. Taxonomy (GTDB): domain Bacteria; phylum Pseudomonadota; class Gammaproteobacteria; order Burkholderiales; family Casimicrobiaceae; genus VBCG01. The sequence goes on from DASTIY010000176.1 coordinate 5,174, forward strand.
GAGCTCGCGCAGATCACCCCGCCGGTCGGCATGAACCTCTTCACGATCCGGGCGATCAGCAACGCGCCGCTCGGTCATATCATCGTCGGCTCGCTGCCTTACGTTTTGCTGCTGATCCTGGGGCTCGCGATCGTGATGATCTGGCCGGCGATCGCGCTGTGGCTCCCCGGCACGATGCTGAACCTGCGCTGACCGGTGCGATTCCAAACCTTCATCGGTGGGCAGCGATCCTGCCCGCCGTCAGGAGTTCCGCATGATCGACCTCTTCGACAATCCCATGGGCCTCGCCGGCTTCGAGTTCGTCGAATTCGCGTCGCCGACGCCGAACGTCCTCGAGCCGATCTTCGAGCGGATGGGCTTCACGCACGTCGCGAGCCACCGCTCGAAGGACGTCGTGCTGTACCGGCAGGGCGAGATCAATTTCATCGTCAACCGCGAGCCGTACAGCGCGGCGTATTACTTCGCCGCCGAGCACGGACCCTCCGCGTGCGGCATGGC
>DASTIY010000177.1:0-59313 GCA_035717085.1 Casimicrobiaceae bacterium
TGAAAGCGCGCATATCGGTGCGTTCGAAGGTGACGAAGGTCAGCTGCTGCCGGTGTTCGCGCACCTTGGCGGCGATGATGGAGGTCACGCCCGGCTCGCGCACGAGCGATTCATCGCCGCGGACGTGCGCGTCGCATACGACCTCGGCGACGCCATGCGTCCAGGGCAGTTCAAGGTGGCGATCGACGCGAAGCGGTTCGTCGTCGCTCGACCGGTCCGAACGTTCGACGGCGACGATTCGCCTGCTTCGCGCGTCCGCCGTAATCACGCGGGAGGTCGACGCGCCGAGCGCGGCGTTCGCCAGGCGCAACGCGAGTTGCCACGGCCGGATTCCCGCCGAAGCTTCGTACAAGGCGTGGAGCACCTCGTCGTCGACGCTCTCGCCGGTCCCCTGCAATGTTTCGCGCATCGCTGTTCAACGCTCCCGGCCGGCACTGGTGCGCGGCGGCCGCGCTTGCATCGTCGTTCAAGAATTCCTTGCGCTTCAAGCGACTGCGAGACGAGTCTGCCCGTCCGCGCGAACGCGGACATCATTCATTTGGTGGATGAAAAACGACGCTCGACGGGATCAAGAACGGCCGGCGGGCGCCGGGCATCGCAACGACATCAGCACCCGGATCAGGTCCGCCTGCCGGTTCGTGCCGGTCTTTCGGAAGAGCTCGCCGAGTTGCGTGCGCGCCGTAGCCTCGGAGATGGCGCGTGCCGCGGCCGCTTGCGCAACGGTCTGTCCGCGGCACAGAAGCTCCGCAAGGGCCGCTTCCGCAGGGGTCGTTCGATACAGATCTCGCATCGTCGCGATGTCGAGTTCGTGGCGCTGATCGGGATCGGTGATGAACACCACCGCGGCAGCGTCGGCTGGAGCTGCGAAGGCCTGCGTCGTGCCGAGCGGCGCGGCTTGCAGCACCAGCGGCGAGCGAGCGGAGGCTCGTGGCACGGCGACGGCGTCGGAGAAGTGCGGCACGGCGCGAAGGGAGCGATCGAACAGCGACAGCAGAATGCGCGACCACTCGGCGCGAGCGGCTTCGGTCGCAAAGGCGAAGCCGCCGTTGCGGCGCAAGCCGTCGCCTTCGTCGAGGATGCGCGCACCTTCGCGATTGACGTGCGCGATGCGGCCGCCGCGATCGAGCAGCGCCACACCGACCGGCAGCCGGTCGAGCGCGGCGAGCGACACGGCGACCTTGAGCTCGGCGTCGCGCAGCCTATACATGACGCCGAGCGCGCGCGACAGATGCGGCACGAGCAGGCGCATCGCGTCCTTCTCGTCGGCGCGATACGGCCGCCCGAGCTCGCGTGCTGCGCTGATGACCGTCGCCGGCGTATCGGACGGACGCATGTCGAACACCACGCCGCAGCAGAGCCGTCCGATCTCGAGGTGGCGCAAATGCTCGCGATAGATGCGCGACCGCACGAATTCTTCTTCCGGCACGAGGTCGTCGTCGGTGACGACGTTGCCCTCCCACATCAGTCCCTTGCCGACCCCGGAAGTCACCCACACATCGTCGTCCCGGTATTGCGTCGCCCACACGCGGTCGGCCGCTTCGGGGATGCCGATGGCGATGCCGAGGCCGCCCTTGTCGACCGGAAGCAGCGGCGTGAAAAGCTTCGCCTTCGAGTTGCCCATGAACGACGCGATGGCCTGCACGACGCCGGGCCACGCCTCCGGTGCCAACGCCGCGTCGTAGATGCGGTCGACGAGCTGGAGCATGGGATCGTTTGAAAGCTTCATCGTTACCTTCACCTCGGGTGATTGGAAGCGAGCGACGCCAGCAGCCGAACGAGCTCGGCCTGCCGGGTCGTTCCCGTCTTCTGGAAAATTGCCGCCAGTTGCGTTCGGGCCGTCGGCATGGCGATGCGATGGTGCCGCGCCGCTTCGGCGAGCGTCTCGCCGACGCCGATCGCGATTGCGAGCCGGCTCTCCGCGGGCGTCAGCCGGTACAGGCGGCTAAGCGTCGTCGAATCGAGCCCGGCCGGTTCATTCGGGTCGTTGAGGAACACGATGACGCGCGCGCGGCGGCCGTCCGCGTCGTACTCGTTGGCGCGCGGCAGCGCGGCGAATTGCAGCGTGAGACACGCATCGCCGGACGGACCGCGCACGGCGACGCCGCGCGAGAAATGCCGCACGACGAGCGCGCGGTCGTCGAGGCATTCGCGGATCGCGGCGTCGATGCGCGTCTGCACGGACGCCTCGTGGGCGACGATCCTGCGGGACTCACCGCGAAGATGCGCCGAACGCAGAACGAGCGCGTTGCCGCGATTCAGCATCCGCTCGGCGCTGCGGTTCGCGAACACCGCATGGCCGCGCTCGTCGAGAAGTAGCACGCCGTGCGCGAGCCGGTCGAGCGCGGCGAGCGAAGACGCGACCGCCGACTCCGCGCCGCGCAGGCGGAACATTACGCCGAGCGCGCGGGAAAGATGCGGCACCAGCACGCGCATGCGCTCGCGTTCGCGCTCCGAGAACTTCGCATCGTCGATCGAGCGAAACGCGCTGCAGCGCGTCGGCGGGGCGCCGATCGACTGCGCGCCGAACACGACGGCGGTGCACAGCTGCCCGATGTCTTCGTGTTGCGCGAGTTCGCGATACGCCGCCGATCGGCGCAGTTGCGCGTCGGACGCGAGGTCGGTACCGAGTGCGACCGCGCCTTCCGCATCGAGGCCTTTCCTGCGCGCCCCCTGCGACCACGGGTCGCGCTCGCCGTAGCGCTCCTGCCAGCGCTCGAGGAACGCATCGGACAGGCGAAAGGGAAACATGAAGCGCTTCTCGCCGGCCGATGCCGGCGACGCGAATAGCACGCCTTTCGCCCCGCCGACGAACTCGACGATCGCGCCGATGACGTCGCTCCAGCGCGACGGCTCGAGTGACGCGTCGTAGATCTGGCCGATGAGGTCGAGCGCGTGCTTGCGCTCGTTACCTATCGAGCGCGCGTTCAGCACCGCCGACGCGCCTCCCCGTACGCGTCACCTGCGCTACGCATTGTTGTTGGCCTTCGGCTTCGTGTCCGATTCTGCCGGCGCGCTTGTACTTGGGTACAAGAAATCGCGGCGATGATGACGCTAGCGTACGGCAGTTGCGACGAGTGCGGAAGGGGATGCCATCCCTCGTTTGGGCGATGCGCCGATGTCGAAAGGGCGCGTAATTTGCCGCTCGCAACGCGCTGCTATGTGCGGCGTGTGCACCTCGGCAACCCACAGGGGAGTGCAGTGAAGAACTATTCGGCAAGTGGAACGGCGCGGAGCGTGCGCCTCGCGCTAGCGGCCGCCCTCGCAATGGCCGTTCTACCTTCGGCGCATGCTGCGTCTTCCACAAAAACGCTTCCGATCATCACGACGTTTGCCGCGGCCGATTCCGGCCTCACGCAGCCACCATCGGCTCAACCGTGGACTCGACGATCGACCTAACCGCACTCTACCCCGGGCCGTTAACCCTCACATTGCCGTAAAACGGAAACCGTCGTCGGCATATCGGGATGCGGCGTTGTTCGCCGGACGATGAGGTGCTACCCGAGATAGGCCGCCTGCACACGCGGGTCGTCGCGAATATGCTGCGGCGACCCGTCCGCGATGATCGCGCCGCGATCGAGTACGAGCACGCGCTCGGCGAAGCCGAACACGATGTCCATGTCGTGCTCGGTGAAGAGCACCGACGCCGAATGTTCTCGCGCAAGCCCGAGGACACTGCCCATCAACGCACGCCGCGCGGCGGGCGCCATGCCCGCGGTCGGTTCGTCCATCAGCAAGAGCTTCGGTGCACCGATTAGCGCGAGCGCGATCTCCAATCGCTTGGCGTTGCCATAGGCGAGCGCACCACAGTGCGCGTCGGCGATGTCGTCGATCTGCAGCCTGGCAAGATCGTCGTCGATCGCCGTGGAGCGCACCCGCAAGGGCGGTGCCATCACCCGCGCATCACGCTTCGCTTTCGCAATCAGGGACAGCGCGACGGCTTCGCGCACGGTCATCGACGCGAACGTCGCCGGAATCTGAAACGTGCGAGCGATGCCGCGATGCGCGATGGAGTGCGTCGGCTTGCCGACGACCGACGAACCGTCGAAGCGAATCTCGCCGGTGTCCGGCCGCAACTGCCCGTGGATCAGATTGAAGCAGGTCGTCTTGCCCGCGCCATTGGGCCCGATCATCGCCACGACCTCACCGGCCTTCACGCCGAACGACACGTCGCGCACGGCATCGACGCCGTCGAACGACTTGACGAGATGCTCGACCAGGAGAAGCGGTTCGCTCATGAGCGAAAGCGCACGCGCGAGCGAAGGGTCTCGACCGCGCCGCCGATGCCGAACGGAAAGAGGCTCACGATCAGCAGGATCGCGATGCCGACGCCGGCGCGCCAGTAGTCGGTGTAGCGCGCCAGCACGTCGGAAAGCCAGGTGAACGCGATCGCGCCGAGCAACGGCCCGAAGAGCGCGTTCATGCCGCCGAGCAGCATCATCACGAGCACGTCGACCGAGCGCGGAATCGACAGGGCATCCGGCGCCACACCTCCCTTCGAGAACGCGAACAACGCACCCGCGAGGCCCGCGAATGCGCCGACGATCATCAGCCCCCTGATCCGCCGCGCACGCACGTCGACGCCGATCGCTTCCGCACGCAGCGCCGAATCGCGGGCACCGCGCAGCGCATAGCCGAACGGGGTGAAGGCGATGTGCGAAAGCGCAGCGAGCGCCAGCGCGACGACGACCAGCACGAAGAGGTAATAGCGCGTGCGGGCGCCGAGCCATTCGGGTGGCCACACGCCGATGATGCCGTTGGATCCGCCGGTCACGCTGTCCCACTGCACCGCGATCGACCAGAGGATCTGCGCGAACGCGAGCGTCAGCATCGCGAAGTAGATGCCCGACATCCGCACGCAAAGCGCCGCGAAGGCGAGGGCGGCGAGCGCCGCGACGAGCGGCCCGAGCACGAGCGCGACGCCGAACGGCACGCCGTGCGTCACCGCGAGCGCGACCGTGTACGCACCGAGTCCGAAAGAGGCGGCGTGGCCGAACGACGTCATGCCGCCGTTGGCGACGATGAGCCGCAGGCTCGCAGTGAAGAGGGCGGCGACGAGGATGTCGGTCGCGAGCACGAGCAGATACTGATCGCCGAACGTGGGCAGCAGCAACGCGACGACGAGTAACACGATCGCGACGAGCGCGCTGCCTCGTCCGGGCCGTTGTACGAGCGCGCGCTCGATCGCGACGTTCGTCGTGGCCGGCGCCACCGACGGCCGTCCCAGCAATCCGGAAGGCCGCACGAGCAGGACGAGCGCCATCACGACGAACTCGATCACGAGCGTGACCCGCGGAAACGCGATCGCGATCGGCCCGACGTCGACGGTGCCGGCGGCGATGCACAGCGCCTTGGTCACGCCGATGATGATCGCCCCGATGAACGCGCCGGGCACCGAACCGAGTCCGCCGAGCACGGTGACGACGAACGCGTCGGCGATGACGGAGAGATCCATGCCTAGGTTGGCCGGCTCGCGCGGCAACGTAAGTGCACCCGCGAGACCCGCGAGGAACGATCCGAGCGCGAACACCACCGTGAAGAGCGTTCGCTGGTCGATGCCGAGCGCCGCGGCGAGCACGCGATTCTCGGAGGCTGCGCGCAGGACCATGCCGAAGCGGGTGCGCTGGATGAGGAGGGTGAGCAGCACGAGCACGACCGGTCCGATGACGAGCAGGAACAGGTCGTACTCGGGCACCGCGTGCCCGAACAACTCGACCACGCCGTCGAGCCCCGCGACGCGCGGGCCGAGGCGATCCTCGGGGCCCCACAGTGCGAGCGCCGCGTCGCGCACGATCAGGACGACGCCGAACGTCGCGGTGAGCTGCAGGAGTTCGGGCGCCGGATAGAGGCGTTTCAGCAGGAAGATCTCGATCAGCGCGCCGAGCACGCCGACCGCGAGCGCCGTCGCGAGGACCGCGCCCACGAATCCCGCGGCGGAACCGGCGAACGCGCCGAAGATCGCGCCCGTCGTATACGCGACGTACGCGCCGAGCATGAAGAACGAGCCGTGCGCGAAGTTGACGATGCGCGTGACGCCGAAGATCAGCGTCAGGCCGGCCGAGATCAGGAAGAGCGACGAGGCGGACGCGAGACCGTTGAGAAGCTGGACGGCGAGCGAGGCGAGCGACACGCGGCGTACGCGCCGCGCTTATTGAGGGCGCAGCTTTCGCACGACGTCGTCGGGCGGCAGGAAATCCTTCCCGTTCGCGTAATGCCAGTCGACCATCACACCCTTGCCGTCACGCACTGCGGTGCGCCCGACGTAGGCGCCCATCGTCGACTGATGGTCGATCGCGCGATACATGACCGACCCGAACGGCGTTTCGAACGTCAGGCCTTCCATCGCCGCGACGAGCTTCTCGGTGTCCGTCGAGCCTGCGCGCGCGATGGCCGCGACGGCCGATTTCACCGTGCTGTAGCCCACCACCGAGCCGAGGCGCGGGTAGTCGTTGAACTTCGCCTGGTAGGCGGCGAGGAAGCGCTTGTGCTCCGGTGTCTCGATCGCGTACCAGGGGTAGCCGGTCACGTACCACCCGACGGGCGCCTCGGCCTTCAACGGATCGAGGTACTCGGGCTCACCGCCGAGAAGATTGAACACCGGCCGGCCCTTGAACAGGCCACGCAGTTCGCCTTCACGCACGAAGCGCGCGAGGTCGGGCCCGAACAGCGACGAAAAGATCGCGTCGGGCTTCGCGTCCTGCAGCGCCTGCACGACGGCGCCGGGCTCGATCTTGCCGAGCGGCACCGCCTGCTCGACGAATTCGAGATTGCCGCCCTGCTGCGCCTGCATCTGTTGCTTGAACGTGGCGGTCGCCGCCTGGCCGTATTCGTAGTTCGGATACACGATCGCCCAGCGCGTCTTGCGGAGCTTCACCGCCTCCGGCACGAGCATCGCGGTCTGCATGTACGTCGACGCGCGCAGCCGGAACGTGTACGCGTTGCCGTCCTCCCAGACGATCTTGTCGGTGAGCGGCTCGGCGGCGATGAAGAGGACGTGTCGGCGCTTGGCGAGGTCGGCGACGGCGAGGCCGATGTTCGATGCGAACGTGCCCATCAGCAGCGCGACGCGCTCGCGCGTCAAAAGCTCCTCGGCGACGCGGACCGCGTCGCCGGGTACACCGTTATCGTCGCGCGACACGACCTCGATCCTGCGTCCGAGCACCCCGCCCGCGGCATTGATTTCGTCGACCGCCAACTCCATACCTTTGCGGTAGGGGTCGAGGAAGGCCGGAAATTGCTTGTATTCGTTGAGCTCGCCCAGGCGGATCGTCTGCGCGAGCGCGGGCGCCGCCAGGAAAAGGGCGAGCAGGATCGCGATTGGGCGTGCCATGGGATTCCTCGCGCGGAGTCGGCGCTTCGATGGTATCAAACGTCGAATCGCGTGCGAATTCGCGCGCAAAGGCTTGATTTGCGATAAGGATATGTCCAGGACGCCCTTTGGGCAACGCGGCCCGAAACGATAAAATCGCATTTCCACGCCGCTTCCGCGCCCGCGGATTCACTCGATCAGATGCTTCGCCTTGCCCACGGACTCGCCTTCAGCGACCTCTACTCGGTCGAAGGCGCCGCCCGTATCGACCGGCACTTCGTTGCGCGCCTCGCTCAGGCCGACGCGGCGTTGGCGGCGCGGCTCGCCGCCGCGCGCTCCGAACCCACCACGCTCGGCGCCAAGGACGAATCGCAGCTCCTGATCGAGATCGCGCCGCATCTCGAGGACTTCCTCGCCGATCTCTTCGGCATCGGTGTAGCCGTGCAGGCGCTCGAAGCGCAGCACCACGAGCTCGCACCGCTCTTCGCCGTCAAGCGTCAGTTCGTCCAGCGCAGGGCGATGAACGCGTACAAGGCGGACGTCGCGGCCACGTTCGACGCGGCCGCGCTGCGCGCGGAACTCGACGCGTTGCTGGGTCGGCACGACGGCGTGCAGGCGTACGAGCTCGCGTTCGCGCAGGCGGTGACGCGCTGGCAGCAGGACGAGACCGCGAACGCGCACGCGCTCGACGTCGCGCAACGGTACGCCGCGTGGGCCGCGCACACGCACGAAGGCAAGATGGCGCATCGCGGCGGCGTGCTGTTCCGCGCGCCGCGCAAGCTCGACATGATGCGGCTCGTGCCGGTCGAGACGACCACGCAGAACGGCATCGAGAGCCTGCAGCGTCCCGAGCACGAAGGCCTTCGCCGCCGCGAAGGCTTCAAGTTGACCGATGCCGGCACCGACCTCGTCGGCGGACTCGACCAGGCGCACTACTGCATCTGGTGCCACGAACAAGGCAAGGATTCGTGCGCGAAGGGGTTGCTGGAGAAGCGCCCTCACGCCAGCCCTCTCCCGCCAGCGAGAGAGGGAGTCGCCGCGCCGCGGCCCGAGGATCCGTACAAGAAATCGGCATTCGGCGTGACGCTCGCGGGCTGTCCGCTCGAGGAGCGAATCTCCGAATTCCACAAGCTGCGTGCGGAAGGCTGGCCGATCGGTGCGCTCGCGATGATCTGCGTCGACAACCCGATGGCGGCCGCCACCGGTCATCGGATCTGCAACGACTGCATGAAGGCCTGCATCTACCAGAAGCAGGATCCGGTCGACATTCCGCAATCCGAAACGCGCGTGCTGAAGGACGTTCTCGCGCTGCCGTACGGCTTCGAGATCTATTCGCTGCTCACGCGCTGGAACCCGCTCGACCTGCGCCGGCCCGTTCCGAAGGCTCCTACGGGAAGGCGCGTGCTGATCGTCGGGCAGGGACCGGCCGGCTTCACGCTCGCGCACCATCTGCTGAACGAAGGGCATACCGTCGTCGCGATCGACGGCCTCAAGATCGAGCCGCTCGAGCCGACGCTTTCGGGCGTGACGGCGCTAGGCGAGCGCGTGCCGTTCGCACCGATCGAGCATTTCGCAGCACTCGCCGAGCCGCTCGACGCGCGCGTCATGGCGGGCTTCGGCGGCGTCGCCGAGTACGGCATCACGGTGCGCTGGGACAAGAACTTCCTGAAGGTCGTGCGTCTTCTGCTCGAGCGGCGCGCGAGCTACGCACTGTACGGCGGCGTGCGCTTCGGTGGCACGATCGACGTCGACGACGCGTTCGCCATGGGCTTCGATCACATCGCGCTGGCCGCCGGCGCGGGGCGCCCGACGGTGCTCGAATTGCCGAACGGCCTCGCGCACGGTGTGCGCACCGCATCGGATTTCCTGATGGCGCTGCAGCTCACCGGCGCGGCGAAGAACGATTCGATCGCGAACATGCAGGTGCGCCTGCCCGTCGTGGTGATCGGCGGGGGGCTGACGGCGATCGACACGGCGACCGAGGCGCTTGCGTATTACCCGGTGCAGGTCGAGAAGTTCCTCGCCCGCTACGAAACGCTCGTCAAGGCGAGCGGCCGCAGCGCGGTCGAAGCGGCGTGGAGCTCGCACGAGTTCGCGATCGCGCAGGAATTCCTGTCGCATGGGCGAGCGCTGCGCGCCGAACGGGAAGCCGCGGCGCGCGAACGTCGTGAAGCGCGCATCGCCGAGTTGTTGCGATCGTGGGGCGGCGCGACGATCGCGTATCGCAAGCGTCTCGTCGACAGTCCGTCGTACACCCTCAATCACGAGGAAGTCGAGAAGGCGTTCGAGGAAGGCATCCGCTTCGCGGAAGGCTTGACGCCGCTGGCGATCGACGTCGACGACGCAGGTCACGCAAAGGCGTTGACGGTGTCGGTGCGTGCGCGCGGCGACGACGGCCAGTGGTTGGAGGTGCGCCGCGAGTCGATGCCGGCACGCACGATCCTCGTCGCGGCGGGAACGCAGCCGAATACCGTGCTCGCGCGCGAGGATGCGTCGCATTTCAAGCTCGACGGCCGCTACTTCGAGCTGCACGACGAGGACGGAACGATCGAGAAGCCGATCCGCGGGCTCGCCAAGCCGGCGAAGCCGGCGGTGCTCACGCATCTTCGCGATGACGGCCGCGCGATCAGCTTCTTCGGCGACCTGCATCCGTCGTTCCACGGCAACGTCGTCAAGGCAATGGCGAGCGCGAAGCAGGGCTATCCGATCGTTTCGCGGATGCTCGCGCGCGTGCAGCGGCCGGCGCAGGGCACGCAAGCGGAATTCATCGCGATGCTCGACGCGACGTTCCGTGCGCGCGTCGAGCGCGTCGTGCGCCTGACGCCGACGATCGTCGAAGTCGTCGTGCACGCGCCGGCTGCCGCGCGACGCTTTCGTCCGGGCCAGTTCTACCGGCTGCAGAATTTCGAATCGCTCGCGCCGCGCCCGCACGGCACGCGGCTCGCGATGGAAGGCCTCGCGCTCACCGGCGCCTGGGTCGATCGCGAGCGCGGCCTCGTGTCGGTGATCGTGCTCGAGATGGGCGGCTCGTCCGATCTTTGCGTGACGCTGAAGCCCGGGGAGCCGATCGTGCTGATGGGCCCGACCGGTGCGCCGACCGAAATCGAGCACGACAAGACGGTCGTGCTGGTCGGCGGCGGGCTCGGCAACGCGGTGCTGTTCTCGATCGGGCGCGCGTACCGCGACGCGGGGTCGAAGGTGCTGTATTTCGCCGGTTACCGGCGCATGGAAGATCGCTACAAGGTCGAGGACATCGAGGCCGCCGCCGACGTCGTCGTCTGGTGTTGCGACGAGGGGCCGGGCTTCGACGCGACGCGCGGGCAGGATCGCGCGTACGTCGGGAACATCGTCGATGCCATGCGCGCCTACGCATCCGGTGAACTCGGGCATCCGGCGATTCCGCTCACGGAAGCCGACCGCATCATCGCGATCGGCTCGGACAAGATGATGGCCGCCGTCGCCGGTGCGCGCCATACGGTGCTCGCGCCGTACCTGTCACGCGATCACCGGGCGATCGGGTCGATCAACTCGCCGATGCAATGCATGATGAAGGAGATCTGCGCGCAGTGCCTGCAGCCGCAGCGCGACCCGGCCACCGGCGAGACGCGCTACGTGTTCTCCTGCTTCAACCAGGACCAGCCGCTCGACGAGGTCGACTTTCCCGCACTCGACGCTCGGCTGCGCCAGAACGCCGTCCAGGAGAAGCTCACCGCGCGCTGGGTCGAGCGCGTGAGCGAAGGCGCCGGCGACTGATCGACTCGTCGTCTCTTGAAGACACAAACCCGCTTCCAGGAACGCTGACGCCTCGATTTCTGCGGTAGCATCGCCGCCTTCGCAGTTCCGAGGCCGGCATGTCGTTCATCCGTCACGTCGCGGCGATCGCCGCGCTGCTCGCGGCGCTCACCGTCTCGCACGCGAACGCTGCGGATGATCCGCCACCCTCGCTGCATCTGCCCGACGGGGTGCGCCCCGAGCGCTATGCGGTGACGCTGTCGGTCGTCCCCGGCGAGGCCAAGGTGCAGGGACGCATCGTCATCGACGTGACCGTCCATGCGCCGCAGCCGCTGATCTGGCTGCATGCGGACCGCATCACGATCGGCGCCGTCGATGTCGACGGCGACGTTTCGCGCGCGACGCTCCGCACGGCGCATCCGCAGGTCGTCGGGCTCGCGTTCGATCCGCCGCTCGAGGCGGGCGCGCATCGGGTTACGCTCGACTACGAGGCGAGCCAGGATCTCAAATCGACGCGCGGCATCTTTGCCGTCCACGACGCGGCCGGCTGGTACGCGATGACGCAGTTCGAGGCGCTTTCGGCGCGCCGCGCGTTTCCGTGCTTCGACGAGCCGCGCTTCAAGGTTCCGTGGCAGCTGACGCTGCGCGTGCCACGCGATCTCGTCGCGGTCTCCAATGCGCCCGTGGCGACCGAACGCGTCATGGCAAATGGCATGAAGGAGGTCGCGTTCGCGCCGACGAAGCCGCTGCCGTCGTATCTCGTTGCGTTCGCGGTCGGTCCGTTCGACGTGCTCGACGCGGGGCGAGTCGGCGAAACGCCGATCCGCATCATCGCGCCACGCGGGCACACGGCCGACCTCGCCTTCGCGCGCCGGGTGCTGCCCGAACTTCTCGCGAAGGAGGCGGCGTGGTTCGGCGTACCGTTCCCGTACGCGAAGCTCGACCACGCGGCGATCCCGCTCACCGTGCGCTTCGCGATGGAAAACGCGGGGCTCATCACGTACGGCGCGCCGATCCTGATCGCACCCGGTACCACGCCGGCGCCGTTCCGGCATGGTCTCGCAAACGTCGGCGCCCACGAGATGGCGCATCAATGGTTCGGCGACCTCGTCACGATGCGCGACTGGGATGACGTGTGGCTGAACGAGGCGTTCGCGAACTGGTTCGCGCAGAAGATCGTCGACGCATGGGATCCCGCCTACGACCGCGGAAGCGCGCACGTGCGCGAGCGCGCCGATGCGATCGAGGCCGATGCACTCGCCAACGCGCGCCGCATCCGGCAGCCGATCGCCACGCGGGGCGACGTCTTCAACGCGTTCGACTCGATCACCTACGAGAAAGGTGCGACGGTCATCGGCATGTTCGAGGGATGGATAGGCAAGGAGCCGTTCCGGCAAGGGATCCGCACGTATCTCGAGCGCCACGCGAACGGCAACGCCACCACGGCCGACTTTCTCGACGCGCTGCAGGCGAACACCGGTAAGCGCGTGACACCCGCGTTCGCCTCGTTTCTCGATCAGAACGGCGTGCCGCAGGTGAGCGTCGAGCTCGATTGCAAGACGACGCCGACGCGACTCGTGCTCACGCAGCGCCGCCATGCAGCGCCTGATGCGCCGGCGAGTGCACAGCGCTGGCAGATTCCCGTGTGCGCGCGCTACGGCAATGCAAAGGCGACGAGCGAAGCGTGCACGCTGCTGTCGGGGCCGACTTCGACGCTTTCGCTGGGCGCGGCGTGCCCGACGTTCGTCATGGCGAATGCAGGCGGCCGCGGTTATTACGTTCCCCAATATCGCGGCAAGCTCCTCGCGCGCCTCCTCGCCAAGCCCGTGGCAATGACGCCGGCGGAGGCGGCGAGCGTCGTCTACGACCTGCGACCGCTGCTTCGCGCCGGTGCAATCGACGCCACGCAAGTGCTCGATGGCATCCGCGTCGGCGCGCGCTCGCGCGAGCGCAGCGTCGTGACGGCTTCGCTCGCCGTCGCGAATTTCGTGCGCGACGCGCTGGTCGGCACGCGCGAGATAGACGCATTTGCCGCGTTCGTGCGCCAGACGTTCGCGCCGCGCGCACGCGCGCTCGGCTTCGTGCCCAGGCCTGGCGAAAGCGACGACGATCGACTGCTGCGGCGCGCGCTGCTGAGCTTCGCCGCACCCTACGATCCGCCGCTCGCGATGAAGGCACGCCGGCTTGCCCGCGCGTGGCTGCGCGACCGCCACGCCGTCGATCCGGACGTCGTCGACGCGGTACTGCTCACGGCGGCGCGCACCGGCGATGCCACGCTCTTCGACGCGATGGCGCAGGAAGCGTTGGCGACCGACGGCGCACTGGACCGGCGCAACCTGCTGATCGCGCTGATGTCCTTCGGTGATCCGGCGCTCGCGATGCGAGGTTTGAGCTTCCTGCTCGACCCGCGCGTCGACGTGCGGGAAGCGACGACGGCGTGGAGCCTGGCGATGGACAGGGCACCGAGGCGCGTCTCGCACGAATTCGTCGTCGCTCACTTCGACGCGCTCGCCGGTCGCGTCGACCCCGATACGCCGGGTTGGTGGCCGGGCGTGGCGTCCCGTCTTTGTCGCGACGACGATCGCCGCGACGTCGAGCGGTTCTGGCGCCCGCGACTTGCGCAGTACGCCGGCGCCGAACGGAATCTCGCCGAGGCGCTCGAATCGATCGATGGATGCGTCCGATTGCGCGCTCGCGAGCAGCACACGCTTGGCCGCTACCTCGGTTTGCGCGAGTAGCGGACAGCCGACTGCACGGTCGGTGAAGGTGTCGAGGTGACGCCCGAATCGGAGACGTACGCGCCCGGCTGGCCGGGCATTCCCGCACGCTGGACGTCGAGCGCGAAGACCGGCCTCGGGACCGCCGTCGACGGTGACAGTCGCGTGTGGTTCACGCTCAGCCACGGCATCCTGAACGAGGTCTATTACCCGCGCATCGACAGCGCCTGCACGCGCGATCTCGGATTGATCGTGACGGACGGGCAGGTGCTCTTTTCGGAGGAGAAGCGCGACACCCGCTCGGAAACCTCCACGATCGAGCCCGGCATTCCGTGCTATCGCATCCGCAACGTTCACATCGGCGGCCGCTACGAAATCCACAAGGAGGTGCATAGCGATCCTTCGTGCGACGTCGTCCTGCAGCGCGTTCGCTTCGTGCCGTGCGTGGGCACGCTCGCCGACTACGCGCTCTACGCGCTGCTCGCCCCCCACCTCGCCAATCACGGGGCGGGCAACACCGGGTGGAGCGGCGAATACAAGGGCATCCCGATGCTTTTCGCCGAACGCGACGGCTTCGCGCTGGCGCTCGCGTGTTCGGCGCCATGGATCGCGCGGTCGGTCGGCTTCGTCGGCACCTCGGATGGCTGGCAGCAATTACGCGCCGACAAACGCCTGCTACGCACGTACGAGCGCGCCGAGAATGGCAACGTCGCGCTGACCGGACAAGTCGATCTCGTCGCAGCGCACGGCACGTTCGTCCTCGCGCTCGGCTTCGGACCAACCGGCAACGAAGCCGCGCAACACGCCCGGACGAGCCTTCTGAACGATTTCAACGCCAGCCACGTCGCGTACGTGAACGGCTGGAAGCGATGGCATCAGGGGTTGCAGCGCCGGGCCGCACCGACCTCGCCGCCGCGTCGCTTGCACGACGCGAGTGCCGCCGTGCTGCGCGTTCACGAATCCAAGCGCATCCAGGGCGGCGTGATCGCGAGCCTGTCGATACCCTGGGGCTTTTCCAAGGGCGACGACGATCTCGGCGGCTACCATCTGGTGTGGCCGCGCGACCTGGTCGAGACGGCGGGCGGATTCCTCGCCGTCGGCGCACATCGCGAAGTGCGCCGCATCCTTCGCTATCTGCAGGTCACGCAGGAAGCCGACGGTCATTGGGCGCAGAACATGTGGCTCGACGGCACGCCGTACTGGTCCGGCATTCAGATGGACGAAACGGCGCTTCCGATCCTGCTCGTGGATCTCGCCGGCCGCGAAGGCGCGCTCGACGGCGACGGCGTGCGGCCGTATTGGCCGATGGTCGAGCGTGCTGCAACCTTCATCCTTCGCAACGGACCGGTCAGTCCGCAGGATCGATGGGAGGAAGATCCCGGTTATTCGCCGTTCACGGTGGCGACGGAAATCGCGGCGTTGCTGGTGGCGGCCGAACTCGCCGAGGGTGCGTCGCGGGGATCGGCGGCGGCATTCCTGCGCGAGACGGCCGACGCGTGGAACGCGAGCATCGAGCGGTGGCTTTACGTCGAGGACACCGAGCTCGCGCGCCGGTACGACGTGAAGGGGTACTACGTTCGCGTCTCCGAGCCCGATCAGGCGGACGCCGCCTCGCCTTGTCGGGGTTTCGTGCCGATCAAGAATCGGCCGCCCGATCAGTCGATGGCGCCGGCGGCCACGATCGTCAGCGTCGACGCGCTTGCGCTCGTTCGCTTCGGGCTGCGCAGGGCCGACGATCCGCGCATCCTCGACACCGTCAAGCTGATCGACGCGCTGCTCAAGGTCGACACGCCGAGGGGACCGGCGTGGCGTCGATACCAGGGGGATGGCTATGGCGAACATGCCGATGGCAGGCCATTCGACGGCGTCGGCATCGGTCGCGCATGGCCGCTTCTCACCGGCGAGCGCGCACATTTCGAACTCGCTGCAGGTCGCACGCACGACGCCGGGCGGCTCGCGTCCGCGATGGAAGCGTTCGCAGGTGCGAGCGGGTTGATTCCCGAACAGGTCTGGGACGCGCCGGACGTGCCCGAACATGAGTTGTATTTCGGGCATGCGTCGGGGTCGGCGAGCCCGCTCGCGTGGGCGCACGCCGAGTACCTGAAGCTTTGTCGATCGCTGCGGGACGGCGCGATCTTCGATCGCCCGGCGCAGACGGTCGCGCGCTACCTGGTCGAGCACGCGTCGTCGACGCGCGCCATTTGGAGCTCGAACAACAAGGTCAGGACGATGCCGTGCGGTTCGACCCTGCGTGTGCAGACCTTCGCTCCTGCGCGTGTGCACTGGGGCATCGATGGCTGGCAATCGGTGCGCGATTGCGACACCCGCGACACCACGCTCGGCGTGTACGTGGCCGACCTGCCGACCGACGCACTTGTTGCCGGCAGTCGCGTTGATTTCACCTTCTACTGGCGCGACGAGCAGCGCTGGGACGGCACGGACTTCTGCGTCCATGTGACGAGCGCATGACGCGGCGACGCGGCGCGTGCACGCAACGGCGTGCGCGCCGCGTCGCCTGAAGTGCTCAGTGATGCATCGCGTGCTGCGCGACCTGCGACTTGAAGAACAGGAAGAAGTTCGAGCCCACTTCGACGGCGCGCCCGGCTTCTTCCGCGGCGTCCATCGCGGTCGACGACGTGATGCCGCTGCTGCCGTCGGCGGCCGGCCAGTCGTTCTGATCGAAGATCAGCACGGGCCGCACCTCCCACCAGATCGCGCCGGTATTCGTGCGCGAGTTGTCGACGACGTGGCTGTGGTTCGGTGTCGGCACGAGTGTCGGCGCCGTCGGTTGCACCGGCGGCATGTGCATCGCGGCGAGCAGCACCGAAAGATCGACGGTCGACGAGTGCATCGTGCACGTGCCGGGGATCGGATTGTTCGGATCCGGGCATTGCGTACTGACGGCCGGCGTGCGCTTCCACGCTTCGGGAACGAAGCCGAAGAGGCCGATCAGCGCGTTGCCGAGATCGACGCCGCAGAGCTCGCCTGCGCGGGGCGTTCCGGGACACTCCATCGCGTCGGCCGGATTCGTGTCGTTGCCGAACATCGGCACCAGCACGTACAGGTGCGCGGTGTGCCGAATGTCGGTGCCCGATGGATCCGCCGACGGCTCGGTGATGACCTGGCAGATCGGAAGCTGCATCTCGTTCGGGTCGGACTGCGCCGGGATCTTGTTGAAATCGAGGTCCATCTGCGGCTCGTCGACGCAATCGAAATTCTGCAGATAAGTGAAGGTGACGATGCGGTCGTTGCCGAAGCCCTGCGTTTGATTCGGCGCGAGTTGAGCGCTCGCCATCGAAGTGGCAAAGGCGAGGCAGGCACCGAGCGCGACGGGCAGGGCACGACGGGCGAGGCGAATGACGAGCGGAGGCGGGGCGAGCGAACGCATGCGCATGGTGGCTCCTTGGACAAAGGGATGCGGATTCGGCACGGCACGAAGTGCCGCCCTATCCCCATACGCAAGACGCGAACAGGCGGATGCACGCGGAATTCCGTACGTGCGACCGAATGCGACGAACCGACGTCGCGAAGCACCATGTTGGCGCGCCGGCGGTGCGCGCGTCTTATGATGGCGACGTGCCGCAGTCCGCGGTACGTCGAGTTCCGTCAAGGAGTGAACCGCCGATGAGCCTCTCGCTTTCCTTCGCACCGCTCGTGTCGCTGATCGCGGGCATCCTGATCCTGATCGTGCCGCGCCTTCTCAACTACATCGTCGCGATCTACCTGATCCTGATCGGCATCATCGGCATTTTCGGCGTCGGCAACCCGCGCATCGTTTGAGCGCAGGCGCGCCGATCGCGCCGGGAGGCGGATCGGCGTCGGTTGGTGAGGTGCACGACGGCGCGAGGCCCCGGCGCGAGATCCCTCGCTGTCGTGGTCGCACCGCGCGGCGCCGTCGTTACATCGCGGTCTTGACGAAGAGACGCGCGACGCCGTACAGCACGACCAGGAGCACGATGCCGAGCCCGAGGCTCCATCCGATCAGTTTCTTCTCGATCGGGAGCAGCGGCTCGTACTCCATCTTCTGGATTTCTTCGGCGATCTTCGGCTCGTTCAGTACGCGTGCCATGTCGAATCCTCCTCTCAGCCGGCCAGCGGCGGCTTCACGCCGGCGAAGAACACCAACGAAATGACGAGGCCCGCCCAGATGATGAAGCCGAACAGGCACACGAGGTAGACGGCAGCGAGGCGGCCGATCCCTTCGTCCCACAGCCTTCTGAAGTTCGACATCACGCCGATGGTGAAGAACGTCAGCACGAAGAAGATGCCGCGGAACGTGTTCGCTTCGCCCATCGCCGCCTTGACCTTGGCAAGGAATGCCGGCGATGCACCGAGGGCGAGCAGCAGGATCAGGACGAAGGTGATGACGTAGCCGATGATGAACTTCGGGAAGCGCTGCCAGATCTCGCCGGCACGCGCGACATCGCCTGCACGCACTTCGATGTGCCGCGTCCAGACGTACGCGAGCACGAACGCCCAGATCCCGATGAAGATGTCGATGAACACCTTGACCGTCGCCGCCGTGCCGAGGATCCAGCCTTTCTGGTAATTGACGCCTTCGGCGGCGGACTTCGCGAGTATCAGCGACTCGGTGATCGCACCGCTCGCGACGGCCGCACCGTCGGTCTTCACCGAGAGCGCCATCCACGCCCCCGCGGCGAGCGGCTCGTGATGGAGGTAGGCTTGCGCGACGAACGGCAGGAACAGCAATTCGACGACGGCGAAGAGCACGACGAGCGACGACACCATGATCGCGACCACGGGGCGCGCGCGAATCGCCGCGCCCGTCGCGATCGCCGCCGACACGCCGCAGATCGAAATGCCCGACGCGAGCGGTGCCGCCCATTCACGGTTGAACTTGAACCACACGCGCGCGACGTAGTAGACGACCGACCAGAAGATCAGGTACGCGACGACGATCGACGCGAGGCCGAGGAACATCACCGACGTCGCGAGGCCGAGCTTCTCCGCGGCCGTGACGCCGAGGAAGCCGCCGAGGATCACGATCGCCGTCTTGACGTAGAGCTCGGGGCGCACGGCCTCCCGCATCCAGTCGGCGAACCCCGGAAGGAAGTTGCCGATGACGAGGCCGCCGATGAGGGCGACGATGTATCCGCCTTCGTTGGTGAGCCGCAGCGACCAGCTCACGCCGAACTTCTGCATGTCGGCCGGGGTGTTCACCGCGAAGTTGGCGAAGCTGCCGATCATCCAGCAGATGTACGCGATCCAGAAGACGGCGGTGAAGCCCAGCGCGAAGCGCTTCACGTCGGCCTTGAGCGCCGCTGCACCGATCGTCAGGATGACGAGCAGCGCGACGTAAGTGACGATCAGCGAAGCGAAGCCGCCGAGTCCCGCGTAAGCCTTGGAGACCGGCGACAGCGCCTTCGAAAGATCGGTCCAGACGCTCGTGGTGACGACCCATCCGAGCAGGTCCGCGTTGACGAGCAAGCCCAGCGAAAGCACGAAGATGGCGAGCCCGATCCACAACGACAGCCAGTCTTCGCTGATGCCCTGCGCTTTCTGGTCCATGACTCCCTCCTGGGTGGACACGACACGAAGGCGATCCCCGTTCTTCTTGTATGGGGCGGGCGATACGATACGCTTCCGCCCTCGGCATTGAAAGCGCCGAGCCGGGGACAGCGCGAAGCCGAGACGAGCGGCGCCGAGTCCGCTATGAATCCTGCGCGCGGCGCGCGAAGCTAATCGTCAGCGCGTCGTCCGCGCCTTCCGTGTCGTCTGTCGCCGCTCGCAGGCATCCGACGCACGCCTGACAGTCGCGGCCCCGTGCGCCGATCGGCGTAGTGCCGATAAACGCATTGGCAGCGCGAGGGCATGGTGCAATCCCCGAGCGGAAAGCGGGGTGCTTCGTGCGGCAGGAAGCGTCTGGCGCGAATCAGCACGACTGCATTGCAGGCGTGCGCACCGCCAATGACGCTCACGGCGTGCCAGGGGGACTTGAAAGCAGGACTTGCCTTCGTCGTGGGCATGGCAAAGTTTCGCGCCATTGCAAACCGCTGGCAAGTGGTGCCGGTAGAGGGAGTCGAACCCCCGACCTTCGCATTACGAATGCGCTGCTCTACCAACTGAGCTACACCGGCACGAAGCCGCGAATTATAGCCGATGGCTGCGACGCTCCGACCTTCAGCGGAACGCCTGCCACAGCGCCGACACGCCGTTCCAGATGATCTGCACGCCGATGCAGAGCAGGATGAACGCCGACAGGCGCAGGATGACCGCCGTGCCGGTCGGCCCGAACCGCCGCAGGATCGCCTCGGCGTAGCGCAGCGTCACGAAGATCGTCACGGCGACGAGGAACGCCGCGAGCACGTGGCCGAGCGTATTCACGACGAGCGGCCGGAATGCATGCGACTGATTCGCGCCGAGCGTGATCGCCACCGAGATCGATCCGGGCCCGACGATGAGCGGCATCGTCAATGGATAGAACGCACGCGTGCGCAGGTCGGGCCGCTTGACCGGTGATGCGACGTCCTGCACCCAATCGAGCGGCTCGTCGGGTTGATGCAGGAGCGACCACGCGAGCGAGCATACGAGAAGGCCGCCTGCCACCTGCACCACGGGCACCGAGATGCCGAAGAAGTCGAGCACGTAGGCGCCGATCAGAAGCGATGCGATCAGCAGCAGGAAGCAATTGATCGCCACGCGCGAGGCGAGGCCTGCGTGCTCGCTCTTCGTGAGGTCGACGGTCTTCGCGAGGTAGAGCGGTGCGGCGCCGAGCGGATTGACGATCGGCAACAGCGTCGCGAGCGCGAGCAGCATCGATTCGAGGAACTGGCGGAGGTCGTCGGCGAGCGCGGGCATGGTTCGGGCGGGTCGTGGGCCCGCGGATTCTGGCACAGCGCCGCGCTCGTCAGCGCCTGTAGAATGCTCCGCCCATCGGAGAACCCGGTTCCTGCGATCCGTTACGCCGTGTCCGCGACGCGACCCCTGTTCGGCTTTCACGCCGTCACCGCGCGCGTGCGTCAGCGGGCCGAATCGGTCGACGCGATCTACGTCGACGCTGCACGCCACGACGCGCGAATGCGTGAGCTGACGAACCGCGCCAAAGCGACGGGCATTGCCGTGCACGCCGTCGATGCCGCGCGGCTCGACGCGCTTGCCGGACACGCGCCGCATCAGGGCGTGGTCGCGATCGTCGACGCGAACATGCCGCACGTGACGCTCGACGACGTGCTGTCGGATCTCGTCGAACCGGCGTTGCTGCTGGTGCTCGACGGGGTCACCGATCCGCACAACCTCGGCGCGTGCCTGCGCAGCGCGGACGCATTCGGCGCCCACGCGGTCGTCGTGCCGAAGGATCGCTCGGTCGGCGTCAATGCGACGGTCGCGAAGTCCGCAAGCGGCGCGGCCGACACCGTGCCGGTGATTACCGTCACCAATCTCGCGCGCACGATGCGCGCGTTGAAGGATAGAGGCGTCTGGCTGCTCGGCGCGAACGTCGGAGGCGAAAGCCTGTTCGACGCCGACGTCTCGGGACCGGTCGCGTGGGTGCTCGGCGCGGAAGGTCAGGGGTTGCGCCGCCTGACGCGCGAATCCTGCGACCGGCTCATCGCGATCCCGATGCTTGGCAGCGTCGCGAGTCTCAACGTTTCGGTGACGGCGGGCATCTGTCTCTATTCGGCGCGACAAGCGCGAGCGAGGTCATCATGAAAAAGGCAGCAAGGCGAAATTCACGGATCACGCGCGCGCTGGTCGCCGCGGTTGCAGCCATCACGTGGGCGAGCGGACCGGTGGTCGCGAAGGGAACGCTCGTCTATTGCTCCGAGGGCAGCCCGGAGGGCTTCCAGCCGCAGTTCTTCAGCACCGGGACGACCTTCGACGCGGCGTCGGTTCCCATGTTCAATCGGCTGGTGGAATTCGAGATCGGGACGACGAACATCGTGCCGGCGCTCGCCGAATCGTGGACCGTCGCGCCGGACGGCAAGGCGTACACGTTCAAGCTGCGCCAGGGGGTGAAGTTCCACCGCAACGCGAACTTCACGCCGACACGCGACTTCAACGCCGACGACGTGCTGTTCTCGTGGAGCCGGATGGCCGACGAGAATCATCCGTTCCACAAGCTGACTGCCGGGCAGACGTTCGCGTACTTCGACGACATGGGCATGAAGAACATCGTCGATCGCGTCGAGAAGATCGACCCGTACACGGTGCGGTTCGTGCTCAAGCGCGCGGAAGCGCCGTTCCTCGCCGACATGGCGATGGACTTCGCGTCGATCCTGTCGAAGGAGTACTTCGACGCGATGATGGCGAAAGGCACGCCGCATGCCGCCGACGCGTATCCGATCGGAACGGGGCCGTTCGAATTCGTGAGCTATCAGAAGGACGCGACGATCCGCTACAAGGCGTTCGACCAGCACTTCCGTGGCCGCCCGAAGATCGATCACCTCATCTATTCGATCACGCGCGACGCGACCGCGCGCTACGCGAAACTCGAGACCGGCGAGTGCCAGGCGATGGCGTTTCCGAAACCGGCCGACCTGGACGCCATGCGGAAGGATCCGCAGCTGACGATTCTGCAGAAGGAAGGCCTCAACGTCGGCTACATCGCATTCAACGTCGAGAAGAAGCCCTTCGACAGCAAGCTCGTGCGGCAGGCGCTGAACTACGCGACCAACAAGGACGCGATTCTGAAGGCCGTGTACCAGGGCAACGGGCAGGTCGCGAAGAATCCGATCCCGCCGATCCTGTGGGGCTACAACAATGCGGTGCAGGAATACCCCTACGATGCCGCGAAGGCCAAGCAGCTCCTTGCGCAGGCGGGCTATCCGAACGGGTTCGAAGTGGAC
Source organism: Casimicrobiaceae bacterium (assembly GCA_035717085.1). GTDB lineage: Bacteria > Pseudomonadota > Gammaproteobacteria > Burkholderiales > Casimicrobiaceae > VBCG01. The sequence goes on from DASTIY010000177.1 coordinate 22,560, forward strand.
CTTTGGTACCTGCCCGTCACCCGGCCGTACAACCCCGACGGCAAGCGCATGGCGGAGCTCATCCAGGCGGACTGGGAGAAGATCGGCGTGAAGACGAAGCTCGTCACGTACGAATGGGCCGAGTACCGCAAGCGCAGCAAGACCGGCGAGCAGGCGGTGATGATGTTCGGCTGGTCGGGTGACAACGGCGACCCCGACAATTTCTTCGTGCCGCTGCTTGGGTGCGAAGCGGTGAAGGGCGGCGGCAACGTCGCGCGCTGGTGCAACCGCCCGTTCGAGGATCTCGTGATCGAGGCGGCGCAGACGCCGAATCAGGGCGAGCGCGCGAAACTCTACGAGCAGGCGCAGGTGATCGTGCACGACGAGGCACCGTGGATTCCGATCGCGCATTCGGTGCGCTTCGATCCCGTGCGCAAGGAAGTGAAGGGCTACAAGATGGACGCGACCGCGCATCATTACTTCAACAACGTCGACATCGTGAAGTAGCTTGCCTCGCCTGATTCATGCGGGCGCGCCGGTCAGCCGCGCGGTCGCGCTTGGCTCCCTTTTGGCTTCGGCCGAACGGCATCCGCCGGCCTTGACGTTCGCTCCGCTCACGTTAGCCTTCGCCGCCACTGCGCCCGCCAAGGCGGGCTTGTCGTCCCCACGGGCAGGGAGCGGGTAGGGGTGAGGGGGATGTGGCGGTTCATCCTGCGGCGCGCAGCGCTCGTCGTCCCGACGTTCATCGGCGTCACGCTGCTCGCGTTCGCACTGATCCATCTCATCCCCGGCGATCCCGTCGAGAACATCTCCGGTGAGCGCGGAATGGATCCGGCGCGCCGCGCGCGCCTTTTGCACGAGTTCGGGCTCGATCGTCCGCTGCCCGTGCAGTACGTCGGCTACGTGGCGCAGGTGCTGCGCGGTGATCTCGGCAGTTCACTGACCACGCACGTCGGCGTCGCACAGGAGTTCGCGGCGCTCTTCCCGGCCACCGTCGAGCTCGCATTGTTCGCGATGCTCTTCGCGCTCGTCGTCGGCCTGCCGGCGGGCGTGATCGCCGCGGTACGCCGCAACACCGTCACCGACTACGCGGTGATGGGCGTGTCGCTCACCGGGTATTCGATGCCGATTTTCTGGTGGGCGCTGCTGCTGATCCTGTTCTTCTCCGTGCAACTCGGCTGGACGCCGGTGTCGGGCCGCATCGCGGTCGAGTACGACGTGCCGGTCGTGACCGGCTTCATGCTGATCGACACGCTCCTCGCGCAAGATGCCGGCGCGTTTCGCTCGGCGCTGTCGCACCTCGTGCTGCCGACGATCGCGCTCGGTACCATTCCGCTCGCCGTGATCGCGCGGATGACGCGCTCGGCGATGCTCGAGGTGCTGCGCGAGGATTTCGTGCGCGCGGCACGCGCGAAAGGCTTGTCGCGCTTTCGCGTGATCGTCGTGCACGCGCTGCGCAACGCGCTCATCCCCGTCGTGACCGTCGTGGGGCTGCAGGTGGGCCTGCTGCTTTCCGGCGCGATCCTCACCGAGACGATCTTCTCGTGGCCCGGGGTCGGAAACTGGCTCGTGCACGGGGTGCAGTCACGTGACTACCCCGTGGTGCAGGGAGGCATCCTGCTGATCGCTGCGATCGTGATCGGCGTGAATCTGATCGTCGACGTTTTGTACGGCGTCATCAATCCGCGGATCCGGCATGGCTAGCGCCTCTCTCCCAACAAGGCGAGGCGAGGGAATCATCGAGTCCGCTGGCCGCAGCTCGCGCCCTGCCGCGTTCTGGCGCGCGTTCGCGCAAAGCCGCGGTGCCGTCGCCGGACTCGCCGTCGTTGCGTTGCTGATCGCGCTCGCGCTCGGCGCCGACGTGATCGCGCCGCATTCACCGAACGAGCAATACCGCGACTTCACCCTCGTTCCGCCGTTCTGGCAGGACGGCGGGAGCCTGCGCTTTCCGCTCGGCACCGACGCGGTCGGCCGCGACATCCTGTCGCGGTTGATCCACGGCACGCGGCTGTCGCTATTGATCGGCACGATCTCCGTCGCGCTGTCGCTTTCGCTCGGCACGGTCCTCGGACTGCTCGCCGGGTACTTCCGCGGCGTCGTCGACGTCGCGATCCTGCGCCTCATGGACGTCATGCTCGCACTCCCGAGCCTGCTGCTCGCGATCGCGGTCGTCGCGATCCTCGGTCCGGGTCTCATCAACGCGATGTATGCGATCGCGATCGTGCTGTTGCCGCACTACGTGCGCCTCGCGCGCGCCGCGGTGATTTCCGAAGCCGGTCGCGAATACGTGACGTCGTCGCGCATCGCGGGCGCCGGCGCGTTGCGCCTCATGTTCGCGACGATCCTGCCCAACTGCACCGCGCCGCTGATCGTGCAGGCCACGCTGGGCTTCTCGAATGCGATCCTCGACGCGGCTGCGCTGGGCTTCCTCGGCCTTGGCGCACAGCCGCCGACGCCCGAATGGGGCGCGATGCTGGCCTCCGCGCTCGAATTCATCCAGCGCGCACCGTGGGTCGTGACGTTTCCCGGCCTTGCGATTCTCGTCACCGTGCTCGCGTTCAATCTCGTCGGCGACGGCCTTCGCGATGCGCTCGATCCGAAATTGCGGCGGACCTGATCATGGCGCTCGTCGAAATCCGCGATCTCCACGTCGACTTCGGTGCGGAGACTCGACCGATGGCCGCCGTCGACGGTGTCGATCTCGACGTGGAGGCGGGCGAGATCGTGGGCATCGTCGGTGAATCGGGGTCGGGGAAGAGCATGACCGCGCTGGCGTTGATGGGGCTCGTCGATGCGCCGGGGCGCGTGCGCGCGGCGCGTCTCGCCTTCGCCGGGCGCGATCTGCAGTCGCTCGCGCCACGCGAGCGCGCGCGGCTCGCCGGCGGGGAGATGGCGATGATCTTCCAGGATCCGCAGGCGAGCCTCGACCCGTGCTACACCGTCGGCTACCAGCTCGACGAGGCGATCCGCCTGCATGGCGATGCCACCGAACGCGTGAGCCGGGCGGCGCGTCGCGAGCGCGCGATCGCGCTGCTCGCGGAAGTGGAGATCGCAGACCCCGCCGCCCGGCTGCACGCCTATCCGCATCAGTTATCGGGCGGCATGGCCCAGCGCGTGATGATCGCCACCGCGATCGCCGGACGTCCGAAGCTGCTGATCGCCGACGAGCCGACCACCGCGCTCGACGTCACGGTGCAGGCGCAAGTGCTCGCCTTGCTCGCGCGCCTGCGCCGCGAACATGCGATGGCGATCCTGCTCATCACGCACGACCTGCCGGTCGTGGCCCACACCGCCGACCGCGTGCTGGTGATGTACGCCGGACAGGTCATGGAGACCGGGCGCGTGCCGCAGATCTTCGATTCGCCGCGGCATCCGTACACGCGCGCGCTGCTCGACGCGATTCCCGAGCACAACGTCGATCGAGCGCGATTGCGGACGATACCCGGCGTCGTGCCCGGCATCGCCGACCGCCCGTCCGGGTGCCTGCTCGGAACACGCTGCGTCTTTTTCGACGAGCGATGCGCCATCGAGCGGCCCACGCTGCATCCACTCGACGCAGCGCGCAGCGTGCGCTGTCACTTCCCGCTGTCGTGACGACCGATCAACCACTGCTCGAGGCGCACGATCTCGCTAAGCACTATCGCGCGCCGGGTGCCGGCTGGCGCGCGCGCGACGTCGTCCGGGCCCTCGACGGCGTGTCGTTCTCGTTGCACGCAGCGCGCACGCTCGCCGTCGTCGGTGAATCCGGATGCGGCAAGTCGACGCTCGCGCGGCAGGTGACGATGGTCGAGGCGCCGACCGCCGGGAAGCTGTGCATCGATGGGCGCGATGTCGACGCCGACACGGCGTTTCGCGCGCAGTTGCGACCGCAGGTGCAAATGGTCTTTCAGAATCCGTTCGCGTCGTTGAATCCGCGCCGCACCGCGGGGCAACTGCTGGAGGAGCCGCTCGCCATCCAGCGCCGCGGTACGCGCAACGAGCGCCGCGACGCCGCATACGCAATGCTCGCGCAGGTCGGACTGCGGCCCGAGCACTATGCGCGATATCCGCACATGTTCTCGGGCGGCCAGCGGCAACGCATCGCCATCGCGCGCGCGTTGATGTTGCGACCGCGCCTCGTCGTCGCCGACGAGCCCGTCTCCGCGCTCGACGTGTCGATCCAGGCGCAGGTGCTGAACCTGCTGATGGACCTGCAGCAGGCGTTCGGCGTCGCGTATCTCTTCATCGCGCACAACCTGTCGGTCGTGCGCCACATCGCCGACGACGTGCTGGTCATGTACCGCGGCAGGATCGTCGAGCAGGGGAGGAAGCACGACGTGTTCGCGCACCCGCAACATCCCTACACACGCGCGCTGCTCGCAAGCACACCCCGCATGCGTCGATGACACCGTTCATCGGCAGCGATCGCTTTACCGTGCGGGAACCGTAGCCGCTCGCTCCCCGCTCCCCGATCCTCGCTCCTCGCTCCTCGCTTCTCGCTCCTTCAGTGCAGTATCATCGCGCCGCATCATGACCTTCGACCCCGTCGCCCGCATTCGCTGCTGGGCCGACGACTTCACCCGCATCCGCCGCGACCTCCACGCGCATCCGGAGCTCGGCTTCGACGAGCATCGCACTGCGCGCCTCGTCGGCGATACGCTCGACGCCTACCGCATCGAGCATCACGCGGGCATCGGCAAGACCGGCATCGTCGCGGTCGTCGAAGGCCGGCGTGACACGCAGGGCCGCCGCATTGCGCTGCGCGCCGACATGGACGCGTTGCCGCTGCAGGAAGAGAACGATTTTCCGCACAAGTCGCGCTACGACGGGCGCATGCACGGCTGCGGTCACGACGGGCATACGACCATGCTGCTCGCCGCCGCGCGCTATCTGCACGAGACGCGAGATTTCGACGGCGTCGCATTCCTGATCTTCCAGCCCGGCGAGGAAGGTCATGCCGGCGCGAAGGCGATGATCGACGACGGCCTCTTCACGCGCTTTCCGGCCGAGCGAGTCTTTGCCCTTCACAATTGGCCCGCGTTGCCGCCTGGCAAGATCGGCATCACGCCGGGGCCGGCGATGGCGGCCGCCGATCGGATCGAAATCGTGATCGACGGGCGCGGCGGGCATGGCGCGCATCCGCACATCGCCGTCGACCCGGTGCTCGTCGCCGGGCACATCATCACCGCCGTGCAATCGATCGTGAGCCGCAATGTCAGCCCGATCGATACCGCGGTAATCAGCCTCTGCGCGATGCAATCGGGCAATCCCGGCGCGTTCAGCGTCATCCCCGCGCACGCGAAGCTCGTCGGGACCGTGCGCACGTTCCGTCCGAAGACGCAGGACCTGATCGAGCGCCGGCTGCACGAGCTCGTCGGGTCCATCGCCGCCGCGTTCGGTGCGCGGGCCACGCTCGACTATCAGCGCGTGTATCCGCCGACGATCAACCACGAGGCCGATGCCGAATTCGCCGCGCAAGTCGCGGAGACGCTGGTGGGGCGGGACAACGTCGTGCGCAATCTCGATCCGTCGATGGGCGCCGAGGATTTCTCGTTCATGCTGCAGGCGAAGCCGGGCGCGTTCGCGCGCCTCGGACAGGGCGGTGCCGAAGACGGGGCTTTCCTGCACAGCAGCCGCTACGACTTCAACGACAGCGTGTTGCCGCTCGGCGCCGCGTACCTCGCGTCGCTGGCCGAGCGCGCGATGCCGTTGCCTGAATCGTCCGGATGACGCTCGAATTCGCAACCGCGTTCCCTGCGACGTACGCGCAGGCGCGCGAGCGCTTCGTGGCGCAAGCGAGGACCGCCGGTCGCGAAGTCGAATCGCATGTGCATCCGCATTGGCGCGGCGCCAACGGCGAAGCGCTCGCCATCGACGTGGTTCTGCTCGGCCCGGCGGACGCCGCATCGCTGCTGGTGTTGTCGTCAGGCATGCACGGCGTCGAGGGCTTCGCCGGTTCCGGCTGCCAGGTCGCGCTGATGCAGGATCCGTTGTTCGCGGAAGCGCTTGCGCGCTCTGCGACCGGCGTCCTGTTCGTGCATGCGCTGAATCCGTATGGCTTTTCGCATCTTCGCCGTGCGAACGAGGACAACGTCGACCTCAATCGCAACTTCCGCGATTTCGCAGCGACGCCCATCGCGAACGTCGCGTACGCCGAAGTGCATCGGCTGGTCGTCCCCGACACGTGGCCACCGCCGCCCGAGAATGCGCAGGCGATCGGTGCGTATCTCGCGCGCTACGGCATGCGGCAGTTGCAGGCGGCCGTCAGCAGCGGACAGGCCGAGTTTGCCGACGGGTTGTTCTACGCCGGCCGTGCGCCGACGTGGAGCAACGTGGTGCTGCGCGAGGTGCTTGCGCGTTACGGCCGTGCGCGGAAGAGCGTCGGCTGGATCGACCTGCACACGGGCCTTGGTGCGTGGGGCCACGGCGAGAAGATCCTGAACGGGCCGAACGACAAGGCGTCGCTCGCGCGCGCACGGCGGTGGTTCGGCGACGACGTCACGTCGATGTACGACGACTCGTCGTCGTCGGCGTTATTGACGGGCGCGTCGTTCCACGCGGCGGTGCAGGCGTGCCCGGGCGTCGAGTTCACCGGGCTCACGCTCGAGTTCGGCACGCAGTCGTATCGCGACGTGTTCGACGCGTTGCGCGCCGAGCAGTGGCTCGTCAATCATCCGCAGGCCGACGATGCAACGCGGCGTGCGATCAAGCAGCGTCTGCGCGATGCGTTCTACGACGAGCGCGACGCGTGGAAAGGGATGGTGTACGGGCAGGCGCGCGCGGCGGTGCTGCAGGCGCTGCGCGGCCTCGCCGCCTGATCAAGTCGAAAGCAGGGTCGGACCCGGGTCAGACCCTACTTCATTCGCATCGCGAAAGTCGGGTCTGACTCGGGTGTGACCCTATTTTTGCCTCTATAATGCCGCGTCGTTTTCGCCCGCCCTCCGCCTGACGCGGCGTCTCTGCCGCGCGTTCTCGTCCGATTTCGCCGTGCGCCTCACGCAGATCAAGCTTTCCGGCTTCAAGTCGTTCGTCGATCCGACCACGATCGGCACCCCTGGCCAACTCGTCGGCATCGTCGGCCCCAACGGTTGCGGCAAATCGAACGTCATCGACGCCGTGCGCTGGGTGCTCGGCGAGTCGAAGGCGTCCGCATTGCGCGGCGAGTCCATGCAGGACGTGATCTTCAACGGCGCGGGCGAGCGCAAGCCGGTCGGGCGCGCGTCGGTCGAATTGCACTTCGACAACAGCCAGGGCCGCATCGGCGGCCAATGGGGGCAGTACGCCGAGTTGTCGATCAAGCGCATGCTGACGCGCGACGGCGACTCGACGTATTACATCAACAGCATTCCGGTTCGCCGCCGCGACATTCACGACCTGTTCCTCGGCACCGGTCTCGGCCCGCGTGCCTACGCGATCATCGAGCAGGGCATGATCTCGCGCGTCATCGAGGCGAAGCCCGAGGACCTGCGCGTGTTCCTCGAAGAAGCCGCCGGCGTGTCCAAATACAAGGAGCGCCGCCGCGAGACCGAGGGTCGCCTTGCCGACACGCGCGAGAACCTCTCGCGCGTCGAGGACATCCGCCAGGAGCTCGGCAACCAGCTCGCGAAGCTCGAGGAGCAGGCGAAGGTCGCCGGGCAATACCACGAGCTCGAGGGGCGCCATCGTCAGGCGCAGCACCTGCTGTGGCACGCGAAGGCGCAGGAAGCGCAGCGTGCGCGCGAGCGCCACGCGAACGAGATCGTCACGCTCACCGTCGCACTCGAAGGGCTGCAGGCCGACGTGCGCCAGGCGGAGACGCATCTCGTGCAACTGCGCGAGCAGCACTTCGCCGCCGGCGATGCGCTGCACGAGCGGCAGGCGGCGTTCTACGCGGCGAACGCCGAGGTGACGCGCCTCGAGCAGCAGCTCGCGTTCGCCCGCGAGAGCGAGACGCGCCTCACCGACCAGCTCGCGACATTGACCGAGCAGATCGGTGCGCTCGGCGGCCAGCAGACGGCGCTCGATGCCGAGCAGGCGAGCGCCGAGCAGTCACTCGCCGATGCGCTCGCCGCATGCGAGCGTACGCGCGCCGACGAGCAGCAGGCGCAGGCCGGCTTGCCCGAGCGCGAGGCCGCCGTCGCCGAAGCGACGCGCACGCTCGCCGAACTGCAGCAACAGATCGCGACGACCGAGCAGGAAACGCGTGTCGGCGAGGCCCGCCGCGACAGCGTCGCGCAGGCGCTGGCGCGCATCGCGGAGCGGCGTGCGCGCCTCGCGGCCGAACTCGAGACGCTCGCCGTGCCCGAGACCGACCCCGTGCGCGAAGTGGAGGAGCAACTCGCGCAGGAGTCGGCGGAGCTCGCGGGCAAGCAGCGGCTCACGCAGGAATTGCACGCCAGCGTCGAGTCGCTGCAGGCGCAGCAACGCGAAGCGGCGGAGGCGTCGCAGCGGGACAGCAAGCGCCTCGCGGACTTGGGCGCCCGCGCCGATGCGCTCGCCGCGCTGCAGGCGAAAATCGGTCACGGCAAGGACATCGACGCATGGCTTGCCGGGCGCGGGCTCGCGAACGCGCGCAGGCTCTGGCAGCTCGTCGACATCGAGCCGGGTTGGGACGACGCGCTCGAAGCCGTGCTGCGCGAGCGGATCGATGCGCTCGAGCTCGGTCAGCTCGACGACGCGCTTGCCTGGTTCGACGGCGACCCTCCGCCCGCGCGCCTCGCGGCGTTCGCTCGGGGCGGAGCGCGAGCCGAGACGACGTCGGCCGATGCGCTGCTCACGCGCGTTCGTGCCAAGGACCGCAGTTTCGACGCCGTGCTTGACGACGCGCTGTTCGGCGTGCGTTGCCAGCTCGACCTCGCCGCGGCACTCGCTGCCCGAAGCGAGCTTCGACCCGGCGAATTGTTCGTCACGCCCGAGGGGCATCGCGTCAGTGCACACGGTTTGGCCCTGTTCGCACCGGACAGCGAACTGCACGGCGTGCTCGCCCGCCAGCGCGAGCTCGACGAGCTCGCCCTTCAGCTCGACACGGCGAGCACCGCCGCGCAGCAGGCCAGGGCGGCGCTCGACGCGGTGGAACACGAGCTCGCGGACAAGCAGGCGGCGTGGCATCAGGAGAACGCTGCATTGGCGTCGCAGCAGCGGCGCTGTCACGCGCTCGAGCTCGAGCTCGTGCAATTGCGCCAGGCGGCGGAAGCGCAGGCGCGCCGGCGCTCGCAGATCGGGCAGGAGAGCGACGACCTCGCGCAGCAGCACGCGCAGGGCAGCGACGAGCACGCGGCGATCGTGCGCGACATCGCGGATCGCCAGTCGCGATTGCACGACGAGATGAGCCGGCGCGAAGCGGCGCGACATGCTCGCAACGAAGCCGAGGTGGCACTTGCGCGAAGCCGCGAGCACCTGCGCGCCGCCGAGCGCGCGGCACAGGAGGCGAGCTTCGCCGAGCGCAGCGCGCGTGATCGGCTCGCCGAGCTCGCACGTCGCCGCGAGTCGCTCGCTGCGCAGACCACGCAGCAGCAGGCGCTGCTCGCGCAACTGACGAGCGAGCGCCAGGCGATCGACTGGACGCCCGTCGAGGAGGCGTTGCAGCGACAACTCGGCGCGCGCGGCGAAGCGGAACAGGCGCTGGCCGCTGCACGCAATCATCAGGAAGCGTTGACCGGCGAGCTGCGCAGCGCCGACGAAGCGCGGCTTCTCTGCGAGCAGAAGCTCGAGCCGGCGCGGGCGAAGATCCAGGACATGCAACTGAAGGAGCAGGCGGCCGCGCTCGCCGAGCAGCAGTTCGCCGAGCAGCTCGCGCAGGCGAAGGCCGAACTCGCGGCGCTGCCCGAGGCGTTGAAGGCGTGGGGAAGCGCGCGCACGCTGCCGGCCGAGATCGAACGGCTGACCAACGCGATCGCCGAGCTCGGGGCGGTCAACCTCGCCGCGCTCGACGAGCTCGCGCAGGCGTCCGAGCGCAAGAGCTATCTCGACCGGCAGGCCGCGGATCTCACGGAAGCGATGTCGACGCTGGAAGCCGCGATTCGCCAGATCGACCGCGAGTCACGGGAGCTGCTTCAGCAGACGTTCGACATCGTCAACGCGAACTTCGCGAAGCTCTTTCCCGCGCTCTTCGGAGGCGGGGAGGCGAAGCTCGTGCTGACCGGCGAGGAGATTCTCGATTCCGGCGTGCAGGTGATCGCGCACCCGCCAGGCAAGCGCAATTCGACGATCCATCAGCTCTCGGGGGGCGAGAAGGCGCTGACCGCGATCTCGCTCGTCTTCGCGCTCTTCCAGTTGAATCCGGCGCCGTTCTGCCTGCTCGACGAGGTCGACGCACCGCTCGACGAATCGAACACGCATCGGTTCTGCCAGATGGTGCAGGAGATGTCGGCGGAATCGCAGTTCCTGTTCATCTCGCACAACAAGATCACGATGGAGATGGCGAACCAGCTCGTCGGCATCACGATGCCCGATGCCGGCGTGTCGCGCGTGGTCGCGGTCGACATCGCGGAAGCGCTCGAGCTCGCGGCCGAACCGCAGCTCGCGACGTAACCGCAGCCTCGACATGACCCGCGCTGTCGCGCCGATCCGCGTCGTATACTTCAACGCGTGATGCACACGCGCCGCGACGAGTGAGTTCGCTGCAGATCGGCCTGATTGCGGCGGGCGTGCTGCTCGTCGTCGCCGTCATCGTCTACAACCTCTGGCAGGAGCGCCGGGTCACGCGGCGGCTCGCCGAATCGCGCGCATCCGCCGACCGCGCACGCGACGAGCCGCCACGCCGCACGGTGGAGCGCGTCGAGCCGACGCTGATGCCGAAGGCGGCACCCGCTGCGACCGATGAAGCAGCGACGCCGGTGCACCGCGCCCGCGCCGCGACGCAAGCGCCGTTCGTGCCGCCGGGCGACGTGATCCCGCCGCCGGCTGAATTCGAGCGCGCGGCGAGCACAGCCGACGATGCGACGCTCGCGACGGTCGACGATGTCGAGGCGGACGCCGCGCCCGCCACGACGCTCGAGGCGCCCACCGCGGGCGCGATGTCGGTCACACCCGCCGCGTATCCGCAGCCCGATCACGAAATCGAATCGATCATCCCGTTGACGCCGCAGGCGCCGGTGGCGGCGGGTGCGCTCGCGGCGGGATTGCACGCGCGCACCGGCAAGCGGCTGCGCTGGTTCGGCCGCGTCGATGCGCGCTCCGACTGGCAGGTGCTCTCGAGCGAGGTGCCGGGCCGCTTCGCCGACGTGATCGCGTGCCTGCTTCTCGCCGATCGCAACGGTGCCGCGTCGCGCGCACAACTCGATACGTTCGCGCGCGTCGTCGGCGACGTCGCCGCGTCGCTGCCCGCCACCTTCGTCGTGCCCGACCTTGCGCAGGAGACGCAACGCGCCGAATCGATCGATCGCCTCTGCGCCGAGCTCGACGTGCAGATCGGCCTCACCGTGCAGATGCCCGAGCCGGCGTCGATCCCCGGCACGCGGTTGCGCGGTGTCGCGGAAGCGGCCGGCTTCCGCCTCACCAATGCCGGCCGCTTCGAATACGCGAGCGAAGAGACGGGCGCCATCCTGTACACGCTGCAGAACCTGCGCCCCGACGCGTTCAGCGCCGAGATGCTGCGACTCACCGCAACCAACGGCGTCGTGTTCCTGCTCGACGTCGCGCGGCTCACCGATCCCGTGCGCACGTTCGACCAGATGAAGGCTGCGGCCAAGCGGATGGCGACCACGCTCGGCGCCGAGCTCGTCGACGACAATCGCCGCCCGCTCGACGACGCGGCGCTCGGCACCATTCGCGAGCAGGTGCAGGCGGCGGCGGAAGCGTTGCGCGCCGTGCACATCCCGCCCGGCAGCGCGCGCGCATTGGCGCTCTTCAGCGCGTAGTGCCGAGGAAATCCGCCTCCGCCGTCCCGCAGGCGGTCGCGGAGCGCGCGAAGGCGCTGCGCGAGGCGATCCGGCAGCACGACCACGCGTACTACGTGCTCGATCGGCCGACGATCGCCGACGCCGAATACGACGTGCTGTTCAAGGAGCTCGTCGCCCTCGAGGCCGAGCATCCGACGCTGGTCACGCGCGACTCGCCGACGCAGCGCGTCGGCGGCGCGCCGCAGTCGGGGTTCGCGCCCGTACGGCACGCCGTGCGCATGCTGTCGATTCGTACCGAGACGAAGACCACGCCCGATGCCGCGCTCGAATTCGATGCGCGCATCCGTCGCGAGCTCGGCCTCGACGACAACGGACCACCCGTCGCGTACATGGCCGAGCTCAAGTTCGACGGCCTCGCGATCAATCTGCGCTACGAGGAAGGACGGCTCGCGGTCGCGTCCACGCGCGGCGACGGCGAAGTGGGCGAAGACGTCACGCGCAACATCCTGACGATCGGCGTCATTCCGCCGCGCCTCGACACGCGTCGTCCTCCCGCGGTGCTCGACGTGCGCGGCGAGGTGTACATGACGCGCGCCGACTTCGCGAAGCTCAACGCGCGCCAGCGGGAGAGCGGCCAGAAAGCGTTCATCAATCCGCGCAATACCGCGGCGGGCGCGGTGCGCCAGCTCGACCCGGCGATGACCGCCGAGCGTCCACTGCACTTTTTCGCGTACGGCATCGGTGAATCGCGTGGTTGGTCGCTGCCGGATACGCAGCACGCGCTGCTCGAAGCACTCGCCGCGTTCGGCCTGCCCGTCGACGATCACCGGCACGTCGTGCACGGGGGCGCCGAGCTCGTCGCGTTCTACGAGCGCGTCGCGGCGATCCGCGACGAATTGCCGTTCGACATCGATGGCGTCGTCTACAAGGTCGACCGCCTCGGCTGGCAGGCCGAGCTCGGCTTCGTGACGCGCGAGCCGCGCTGGGCGGTCGCGCACAAGTTTCCCGCCGAGGAGATGCCGACGAAGCTTCTCGACATCGGCGTGCAGGTCGGACGCACCGGCGCGATCACGCCGATCGCCCGGTTGGAGCCGGTGTTCGTCGGCGGCGTGACCGTCACCAACGCGACCCTGCACAACGAGGACGAAGTGCGGCGCAAGGACGTGCGCATCGGCGATACCGTCATCGTCCGCCGCGCCGGCGACGTGATCCCCGAGATCGTGCGCGTGCTCGTCGATCGCCGGCCGCCCGAGGCGCGCGAATTCGTGATGCCGACGACGTGCCCCGAGTGCGGCTCGGCCGTGGAGCGGCTGCCCGACGAAGCGATCGCGCGCTGCACCGGCGGGCTCGTCTGTCCGGCGCAGCGCAAGCAGGCATTGCGGCATTTCGCCAGCCGGCATGCGATGGACATCGAGGGCCTGGGCGAGAAGCTCATCGACCAGCTCGTCGAGAGCGGTCGCGTCGAAACCGCCGCCGACCTCTATCGCCTGCGCGTCGACGCTCTCGCCGAGCTGGACCGCATGGCGGAAAAGAGCGCGGCGAACGTCGTGCGCGCCATCGCGCAAAGCCGCGACACCACGCTCGAGCGCTTCATCTACGCGCTCGGCATTCGCCACGTGGGCGAGGCGACCGCGCGCGACCTCGCGGCGCACTTCGGCGCGCTCGATCCGCTGCTCGACGCCGATCTGGACGCGCTCGTGCAGGTGCGCGACGTCGGGCCCGTGCTCGCCGAATCGATTCGCGATTTCTTCGCCGAGCCGCACAATCGGACCGTGATCGCCGCGCTGCGTGCGGCCGGCGTGCACTGGAAGGAAGGGGCGCCGCGGCGACCGGCGGAAGGACCGTTGACGGGGCGAACGTTCGTGCTGACCGGCACGCTGCCGACGCTGTCGCGCGACGATGCGAAGGCGCTGCTCGAAGCGGCGGGCGCGACGGTGGCGGGCAGCGTATCGAAGAAAACGGACTACGTCGTCGCCGGCACGGAGGCGGGCAGCAAGCTCGCGAAGGCCGAGGCGCTCGGCGTGAAGGTGATCGACGAAGCGGCCATGCGCGCACTGCTCGGTGGTGCGTGAGGCGACGAGAAACGAGGAATGAGATGAAGAAGATCACGAAGGCGGTGTTTCCGGTCGCGGGCCTCGGCACGCGCTTCCTGCCGGTGACGAAGGCGAGCCCGAAGGAGATGCTCCCGATCGTCGACAAGCCCCTTATTCAATATGCGGTGGAGGAAGCCGCCGCGGCCGGCATCACGGACATGATCTTCATCACCGGGCGCAGCAAGCGCGCGATCGAGGATCATTTCGACATGGCCTACGAGCTCGAGACCGAGCTCGCGCTGCGCAACAAGACCGCGTTGCTCGAGCAAGTCCAGGGGGCGACGCCGCCGGGGATCAACTGCATCTTCATCCGGCAGACGGAGGCGCTCGGCCTCGGGCATGCGGTGCTGTGCGCCGAGCCGGTCGTCGCCGACGCGCCGTTCGCCGTGTTGCTCGCCGACGACCTGATCGACGCCCGGGTTCCCGTCATGCAACAGATGGTGGAGATCGCGGCGCGCGAGGAGGCGTCGGTGATCGGCGTGATGCCGGTCGCGGCCGAAGCGACCGGCAGCTACGGGATCGTCGAGATCGAAGGACAGTTGCGCGGCAGGCTCGCGCCGATCCGGCGCATCATCGAAAAGCCGAAGCCCGGAACGACGCCGTCGACGCTCGCCGTCGTCGGACGCTACGTGCTGTCGCCGCGCATCTTCCACCACTTGCGCACGATGCCGGAGGGCGCGGGCGGCGAGATCCAGTTGACCGATGGCATCGCGCGCCTGCTCGAGGAGGAGCGCGTGCTGGCGTACGAATTCGAGGGGCGTCGCTACGACTGCGGCAGCAAGCTCGGCTACCTCGAGGCGAGCGTCGATTTCGGCGTGCGCCATCCCGAGGTCGGCGCGGCGTTCGCGCGATACTTGAACAATCGATGAGCAGTACCGACGCTTGACGCTGAACGAGCTCCGCTACGTCGTCGCGGTTGCGCAGGAGCGCAGCTTCGGGCGTGCGGCGGCGAAGTGCTTCGTGAGCCAGCCCGCGTTGTCGGTCGCCATCCAGAAGCTCGAGGACGAGCTCGGGGCGCCGCTCTTCGAGCGCGGCAAGAACGAGGTGACGGTTACGCCGATCGGCGAGCGCATCGTCGAGCAGGCGCAGAAGGTGCTGGAGGAGGCGGCGCGCATCCGCGAGATCGCGATCGGCGGACGCGATCAGCTCGTCGGCCCGCTGCGTCTCGGCATCATTCACACCGTCGCACCCTACCTGCTGCCCGATCTCGTGGCCGAACTGCACGACGCCGCGCCGGAGATGCCGCTCGACATCGACGAGAACCTGACCGAGAACCTCGAGACCGGGCTTCGCACGGGACGGCTCGATGCGGCGATCGTCGCGCTGCCGTTCAACGTCGCGGGCGTCATCACCGAGTTCCTGTACGAGGAGCCGTTCCAGGTCGTCGTGCCGCAGGGGCACAAGTGGGCGAAGCGCAAGGCGGTCGCGCCCGACGAGCTCGCGAGCGAGCACACGATCCTGCTCAACGTGGGCCATTGCTTTCGCGACCAGGTGCTCGACGCCTGTCCCGAGCTCAACCAATCGGACGCGCAGGTGACGCGCACGAACTCGCTCGAGACCGTGCGCAACATGGTCGCATCGGGCCTCGGCGTGTCGGTGCTGCCGCGCGATGCGCTCACGCCGCGCTATCACAGCCTGCTGGTCGTACCCGTGCCGTTCACGCAACCGGTGCCGACGCGGCGCATCGCGCTCGCCTACCGGCGAAGTTTCCCGCGACCGGCGGCGATCGAGGCCCTGCGCAAGAGCGTGCTGCGCTGCCGGGCTCGACCGGCACCACGAAAAGCGGGAAAGACTACACGTTGACGATCGCCGGAATGTGACCGAGCGTCGCGACGACGAAATCGGGCTCCGGCGCGTGCCGCTCGATCGGCACCCCTTGCCGGTTGATCCAGAACGTCGTGAAGCCGAATGCTTTCGCGCCGGCGGCGTCCCAGCCGTTCGCCGAGACGAACGCGATCGCCTCCGGCGGCAGTTGCAGGCGTTCGACGGCGAGACGGTAAACGGCGGGCGCGGGCTTGTACGTTTGCGCGGCGTCGACGGACAGGATGTCGTCGAGATACGGCGCGAGCGGCGATTGCGCAACGAGCGGTCGCAGCATCTCGAGCGTCCCGTTCGACAGGATGATCCGTGGGCGCGGCGCCAGTCGCGCCAGCATGTCGGCCGCATCGGCAAACGGCGCGAGCGTGCGATACGCCGCGACGAGCCGCTGCCGCTCGGCGTCACCGAGCGGAATCATGAGGTGCGCGATCGCGTAATCGAGTGCGCGCGCCGTCAACGTCGCGAAATCCGGGCGCGGAAAGCCGGGCGACGCCATCAACGCGGTGAGCCACGTGTATTCGAGCTGCTTCGCGCGCCACACCTGCGACAAGACCGCGCCTTGCTTGGGCGCCAGTTCTTCGGCGAGCGTGACGAGCGAGTGGACGTCGTACAGCGTTCCGTACGCGTCGAAAACGAATGCACGAATCGGTGTGGACATGAGCGTCGGGCAAAAAAAGAGGGGTTACACTCGCGCGTAACCCCTTGGTTCATGTGGTGGGCGATACTGGGTTCGAACCAGTGACCCCTGCCGTGTGAAGGCAGTGCTCTACCGCTGAGCTAACCGCCCCGCGAACCCAGACAGGAGCCGCGATTTAACCATACCCCGGAGGGTAGTTCAAACGTCGGGGCGCGCTTCGTCAATGGATGTCTAAGACAAACACGCATCAAAGTGATTCAAACGTGCTCATTTGACGGCTGAACGCGCAGTCGCGGACCGGGGGAATGCTGCGGTCCCGTCTTGTTTCGACACGCTTTTCCCTCCCTGGCTCGCCTCTTGCATGCGCTGACCCCTTCGCTTGTTGTATCCGCGCTGTCGTCGCGCTCGTACGACGAGATGCGCGCTCCCGATGGCTGCGTGCGTCCGCACTACGCGTGCTTCGCGGAGTGGCTGCAATCGACAGGTCCGGAGCGCATCGCGCAAAAGCGCGAGGAAGCGGAACGCCTGTTCCATCGCGTCGGCATCACGTTCGCGGTCTACGGCGAAGAAACGGGCACCGAACGTTTGATTCCGTTCGACCTCGTTCCGCGCATCATTCCCGCGCAGGAATGGGAGGTACTCGAGGCGGGGCTCGCGCAAAGGGTGCGCGCGCTCAACCTGTTCCTGCACGACATCTACCACGAGCAGGCGATCCTGCGCGCCGGCGTCGTCCCCGTCGAGCGCGTCCTCGGCAATACCCAGTTTCGCCGCGAGATGATCGGCGTGGACGTCCCACGCGGCGTCTACGCGCACGTCGCCGGCATCGACGTCGTGCGGTTGCCGTCGGGTCGGTACTGCGTGCTCGAGGACAACCTGCGCGTTCCGTCGGGCGTGTCGTACATGCTCGAGAACCGCAAGGTGACGATGCGGCTTTTCCCCGAGCTTTTCGCGGCGCAGTCGGTACGCCCCATCCAGCATTACCCGGACGCGCTGCTCGAAACGCTGCACGCGGTCGCGCCGGACGGCGTCGACCGGCCCACGGTCGCGGTGATGACACCGGGCCCGTTCAACTCGGCGTATTTCGAGCACGCGTTCCTGGCCCAGCAGATGGGCGTCGAGCTGGTCGAGGGGCAGGACCTCGTCGTCCAGAACGACACCGTCTACCTGCGCACGACGCGTGGGCCGCAGCGCGTGCACGTCATCTACCGGCGCGTCGACGACGAGTTCCTCGATCCCAACGCATTTCGCGCGGACTCGATGCTGGGCGTTCCGGGACTCTTCGCAGCCTATCGCAAGGGCCGCGTGACGCTCGCCAACGCGATCGGCGCCGGCGTCGCCGACGACAAGTCGATCTACCCGTACGTCCCGGACCTCGTCCGCTTCTATCTTTCCGAGGAGCCGCAACTCGAAAGCGTGCCCACGCTGGACCTCGCGCGGCCCGAGGATCGCGCCGAGGCGCTCGCGCACCTCGACCAGCTGGTCGTCAAGGAAGTGCACGGATCGGGCGGGTACGGCATGCTCGTCGGGCCCGCGGCGAGCCGCGCCGAGCGCGACGAATTTCGCGCACGCATACTCGCCGCGCCCGAGCATTACATCGCGCAGCCGACGCTCGCGCTGTCGACGTCGCCGACGTTCGACGACGACCGGCTGGTCGCGCGGCACATCGACCTGCGACCCTACGTGCTCGCCGGCCGCGACATCACGCTCGTTCCGGGCGGGCTTACGCGCGTGGCGCTGCGCGAAGGCTCGCTCGTCGTCAACTCGTCGCAGGGCGGGGGAACCAAGGACACGTGGGTGCTCGCGGCGGAGGCGCCGTGCTGAGCCGGCACGCGAACGAGCTCTTCTGGATCGCCCGGCACGTCGAGCGCGCGGAGAACACCGCGCGGCTCCTCGACGTCACGTACCGCACGTCGCTGCTGCCCTACGAGGTTGGACAGACGGGCCTCGCGTGGGCGCACCCGTGGTCGGTGCCGCTGATCACGCTCGGCCTCGCCAGCGCCTATTACGAGCGCTACGACACGCTCGCCGCCGAGCAGGCGCTGCGTTTCATGATCCTCGATCCGACGAACCCGTCGTCGATCTATACGTGCCTGCGCGCCGCCCGGGAGTCGGCGCGCACGGTGCGCGGTGCAATCACATCCGAGATGTACGAGGACCTGAACGCGACGTGGATCGAGATGCGCGGCTTCGATTACGCCGACGTCGAGGCGCGCGGCGTCGCGGATTTCCTCGACTGGGTGAAGATGCGCTCGCACCTCTTTCGCGGCGTCACCTTCGGCACGATGCTGCGCGACGAGGCCTACCACTTCATCCGCCTCGGCACCCACATGGAACGCGCCGACAACACCGCGCGCATCCTGGATACCAAGTACCACATCCTGCTGCCGTCGGTGGCCGACGTCGGCGGGGCGGTCGACTATTACCAGTGGGCGTCGCTGCTGCAGTCGCTGTCGGCGTTCGAGTCGTACCGCAAGATCTACAGCGACGTGATTGCGCCGCGGCGCATTGCCGAGCTCCTCCTCCTGCGCGACGACATGCCGCGCTCCTTGAGAAGCTGCATGTGGTTCATCCACGAAACGCTCGCCAAGCTCTGCGACGAGCAGAGCCGCGACGTCGAGCGCATGGCCGGCGAGCTGCATGCGCGGCTCGCCTACGCCCGCACCGACGAGATCATCGCGTTCGGCCTGCACGAGTACCTCACCGCGTTCCTGGAACATATCGCCCGCCTGGGCGACGAAGTGAGCAGGGCGTTCCTCGTGCCCGGTTGAATCGATCGTCAGCGGCCTTCGCAAGGTCCTTTAAACTCATTCCTTTGCCGCCGACAGTTCAACTGCCTTCTCATGACCTATTGCGTTGCCATGTCGCTCGACGCCGGGATGATCTTCGCGTCGGACTCGCGCACGAACGCCGGTGTCGACCACATCGCCCGCTTCTCGAAGATGCGCGTGTTCGCGCGCGACGCCGATCGCGTGATCGTCACGCTCTCGTCGGGGAACCTGTCGGTCACGCAGAACGCGATCAACATCCTCGAGCAACAGGCGCGTAGCGGCGACGGCGACGTCGACCTGTGGACGGCGAAGTCGATGTTCGAGGTGGCGCGGATGCTCGGCGACGCGCTGCGCGAGGTGCGGGCGCGCGACGGCCCGTACATGGTCCAGAACAACATCGACGCGTCCGCCAACTTCATCGTCGGCGGGCAGATCCAGGGCGAGGCGTCGCGCCTGTTCGAGGTCTACAGCGAAGGCAACTTCATCGAGGCGACGCCGGACACCTGCTACTTCCAGATCGGCGAATCGAAATACGGCAAGCCGGTGATCGATCGCGTCGTCCACCGCGGCACGTCGCTGCTCGACGCGACGAAGTGCACGATCGTGTCGTTCGACTCGACGATGCGCTCGAACATCTCGGTCGGCCTGCCGATCGACCTGCTGGTCTACGAAACGGGCAGCCTCAAGGTGCGGCTGCAGCGGCGCATCCAGGAATTCGATCCGTATTTCCAGCTGATCCATCATCAGTGGGGCGAGGGGTTGCGCCGCGTGTTCGCGCAGTTGCCGGATCCGGATTGGCTCTGACTTGCCGCTGCGCGTCGCCCTTTCGCACCGCACGACCTATCGCTACGACCGCGACGTCACGCTGTCGCCGCACGAGATCCGGCTGCGGCCGGCGCCGCACTGTCGCACGCCGATCCTCGCGTACTCGCTCGCGATCGAGCCGCGCAACCACTTCCTGAACTGGCAGCAGGACCCTTACGGCAATTACGTCGCGCGCGTCGTCTTCCCCGAGCGCACCGCGAAGCTCGACGTCACCGTCGACCTCGTCGCCGAGCTCGCCGTCTTCAATCCGTTCGACTTCTTCGTCGAGCCGTATGCGGAAGCGTTTCCGTTCGCCTATGCCCCGACGCTCGCAAAGGAGCTCGCGCCGTTCCTCGAGCCCAGCGAAGGGGGCGACGCGCTCGAGCAGTGGGTGGCGCGCTTTCGCGCCGGAATGACCGCGTCGTCCACGGTGGATGCGCTCGTCGCCGTGAACCAGGCACTCAAGCGCGACATTGCCTACGTGCTGCGGATGGAGCCCGGCGTGCAGGCGCCCGACGAGACGCTCGAGCTCGCCCGGGGCTCGTGCCGGGACTCGGCATGGCTGCTGGTGCAGGTCCTGCGCCGACTCGGCGTGGCGGCGCGCTTCGCGTCGGGCTACCTGATCCAGCTCGTGCCCGATGTGCCACCGCTCGACGGTGCGCCGATGCTCGAGCGCGACTTCACCGACCTGCACGCGTGGGCGGAAGCGTACGTGCCGGGCGCCGGGTGGATCGGGCTCGATCCGACGTCGGGCCTGCTCGCCGGCGAAGGCCATGTGCCGCTTGCGTGCACGGCGAGCCCCGGTAGCGCAGCGCCGATCACCGGCCTCGCCGACATCGCGAACGTCGAGTTCGGTTTCACCATGCGCGTGGCGCGCGTCGACGAGGTCGCGCGCGTGACGCGTCCTTACAGCGACCCGCAATGGGAGGCGATCGAAACGCTCGGCGAGCATGTGGACTCGGCGCTGCGCGCAGGCGACATCCGCCTTACGCAAGGCGGCGAGCCGACGTTCGTGGCGATCGACCGTGTGGACGCCCCCGAGTGGAACACGACGGCGCTGTCCGCCACGAAGCTCGAATGCGCGCGTCGGCTGGTGCGACGGTTGAAGCAGCGCTTCGCGCCGCAGGGCCTGCTGCACGAAGGGCAGGGTAAGTGGTATCCCGGCGAGCCGCTGCCGCGCTGGGCGCTGGGGCTCTTCTGGTGCACCGACGGCGCGCCGCTGTGGCGCGACGAAGCGCTGCTCGCCGACGCAGCCGAGGCCGGATCGGCGACGCTCGACGAGGCGCGCAACGTCATCGTCACGCTCGCCGAACGACTGCGCGTCGATGCGCGAAACATCGTCGCAGTCGACGAGGCGCGCGGAAGCGACGTGTCCGTGATCGGCTTCGTGCTGCCGCTTCGCGCACGCGAGAACGCAAACGACCCGGAGCGCTGGACGAGTTGCACGTGGCCGGCGTCCTCCGACGGTCGATTGCGCGCGATCGCGGGCGACTCTCCACTGGGGCTTCGCCTGCCGCTGGCGTCGATTCCCGAGGATGCGCCCCTGCGAACCGCGCTCGCGGTCGAGGTGCGCAATGGACAGGTCGCGGTGTTCGTGCCGCCGATCGATCGGGTCGACGATTACGGCGCGCTGATCGCGACGATCGAAGCAACGGCGTCGGCATTGCGCCGTGCGCTGCTGATCGAGGGCTATCCGCCGCCGCGCGATCCGCGCATTCGCACGCTGTTCGTGACGCCGGACCCCGGCGTGCTCGAAGTCAACGTGCCGCCGGCCACGACGTGGCGCGAACTCGTCGACCTGAATTCGGCCTTGTACGAGGAAGCACGGCTGGCGCGGCTCACCACCGAGAAATTCATGCTCGACGGCCGCCATGTCGGCACCGGCGGCGGAAATCACGTCACGCTCGGCGGCGCGAGCGTGCAGGAGAGTCCGTTGCTGCGGCGTCCGGACCTCCTGCAAAGCCTCGTCGCGTATTGGCAGACCCACCCGGCGCTTTCGTTTCTGTTCTCCGGGCACTTCGTCGGGCCCACCAGCCAGGCGCCGCGCGTCGACGAGGCGCGCGACGACTGCCTCTACGAACTCGCCATCGCATTCCAGCAACTCGATGGATTGCCCGCCTGGGATCCCGAAGCGTTCGACGTCGCGCATCGCGACGTGCGGTTCGAGGACCACGCGAAGACCGTCGACCGCCTGCTGCGGCATCTGCTGACCGACCTCACCGGGAACACGCATCGCGCGGAGTTCTCGATCGACAAGCTTTATTCACCCGATACGTCGACGGGACGCCTGGGCCTGCTCGAGTTTCGCGCGTTCGAGATGCCGCCGCATCCGCGGATGGCAGCGGTGCAGATGCTCCTGCTTCGCGCGCTCGTCGCGCGCTTCTGGCAGGCGCCGTATCGCGCGGCACTGATCCCGTGGGGCACGGCATTGCACGACCGCTGGATGCTGCCGCATTTCGTCGTCGCCGACTTGCTCGACGTCCTCGCGGACCTGCGCGCGCATGGCTTCGATTTTTCCCCGGCCTGGTTCGACGCGTTCATCGAATTCCGCTTCCCCCGTTACGGCAGCGTCGCCTACGACGGCCTGACGCTCGAATTGCGCGAGGCGATCGAGCCGTGGCATGTGCTCGGCGAGGAGATCCATCGCGGCGGCACGTCGCGCTACGTCGATTCGTCGGTCGAGCGGCTGCAGGTCAAGGCGACCGGGTTCACGCCGCAGCGCCACGCGATCACCTGTAACGATCGCGTGCTGCCCATGACCCCAACGGCCGTTCCTGGCGAATTCGTTGCCGGTGTCCGGTTCAAGGCGTGGAACCCGCCTTCGTCGCTGCATCCCACGATCGGCGTGCAGTCGCCGCTGCGCTTCACCATCGTCGATCGTCATGTCCTGCGCGCGATCGGCGGCTGTACGTATCATGTCGCGCATCCCGGTGGCCGCAGCTACGACACGTTCCCGGTGAACGCGCAGGAGGCGGAGGCTCGCCGCATCGCGCGCTTCACGCCGCACGGCCATGCGGGCGGACGCATCGAACTGCATGACGAGCCGCCCAATCCGGCGACGCCGACGACGCTCGATCTTCGTTGGAACCCGACATGACCGTTCGCACCCGCTTCGCCCCCAGCCCAACCGGCTTCCTGCACCTGGGGAATATCCGCTCGGCGCTGTTTCCGTGGGCGTTTGCGCGGCATCACGGCGGCACGTTCATCCTGCGCATCGAGGACACCGATCTCGAGCGGTCGACGCCGGAGGCGACGCAGGCGATCGTCGACGCGATGCAGTGGCTGGGGCTGGCCTACGATGAAGGCCCGTACCATCAGATGCAGCGGATGGATCGCTATCGCGCGGTGCTGGACGATCTGCTCGCGCGCGGGCTCGCGTACCGCTGCTACACGACGCCCGCCGAGCTCGACGCATTGCGTGCGGAACAGATGGCGCGGGGCGAGAAGCCGCGCTACGACGGCCGTTGGCGTCCCGAGAACGCGCGAGGCAAGACAGCGCCACCCGGTGTCGCGCCCGTGTATCGCTTTCGCAACCCCGACGACGGCGTCGTCGCGTGGGACGACGCGGTCAAGGGCCGGATCGAGATCGCCAACGCCGAGCTCGACGATCTCGTGATCGCGCGCGCCGATCACACGCCGACCTACAACTTCTGCGTGGTCGTCGACGACGTCGACATGCGCATCACGCACGTGATCCGCGGCGACGACCACGTCAATAACACACCGCGGCAGATCAACATCATGCGTGCGCTGGGCGCTTCGCCGCCGGTGTACGCGCACCTGCCGACGGTCCTGACACCGGCCGGCGAGCGGCTGTCGAAGCGACACGGCGCGCGCGGCGTGTTGCAGTATCGCGACGACGGCTACGTGCCGGAGGCGATGGTCAACTACCTCGCGCGCCTCGGCTGGTCGCATGGCGATGCGGAAGTATTCGACGTCGACGCGTTCGTGCAGTGGTTCGATCTGTCGGGCCTCACGCCGTCGCCCGCGCGCTTCGATCCCGAGAAGCTGCGCTGGCTCAATCACGAGCACCTGAAGCGGCTCGATGTCGCGGAGGTGGGACGACGCCTGGAGCCGTTCCTGCGCGCGGAGGGCATCGACGCGTCACGAGGACCGCCCGTCGAGCGCGTGGCGGCTCTGCTGCGCGAGCGCGCTCCGACGCTCGTCGAGATGGCGGAGGCGGCGCACTATTTCTATCGGGCGCCGAGCGTCGATCGGGTCATGCTCGGCGGGCAATTGAACGACGCCAATCGCGACGCGCTGGCTGAATTGCACGAAGCGTTCGGGACGATCGCGTGGGAACGGGACGCGATCGGGGCCACGATCAAGGCTGCGGCGAGCCGCCACGCTCTGAAGGCACCGCAGGTCATGATGCCGCTGCGCGCGCTCGTCGCAGGATCGCTCAAGACGCCTGCGATCGACGCCGTCCTCGAACTCGTCGGCCGCGATGCGACGCGCGAGCGAATGGCGCGCGGCCTCGCGCTGCACGGATCTGCACCGCCGAGCGTGGGATAAGGCCGTGGCGGGTCGGGCGCCCGCGTTGTAAGCGCATCAGCGATACCGTGTCGCGAGGCAGCGCGAGGATGCGCTTCTGTTCGCTCGGGGTCGCTTCCGGTAAAATACGAATTTCCCGGAACTGGCCAGCCGATGACCAAGTTCGTGTTCGTGACGGGCGGCGTCGTTTCCTCGTTGGGAAAGGGCATCGCCGCCGCGTCGCTCGCCGCGATCCTCACTTCCCGCGGCGTTCGCGTCACCAATCTCAAGCTCGATCCGTACATCAACGTCGACCCGGGGACGATGTCGCCGTTCCAGCACGGCGAAGTGTTCGTCACCGACGACGGCGCCGAGACCGACCTCGACCTCGGTCATTACGAGCGTTTCACCGACGTGCGGACGACCAAGCGCAACAATTTCACCACCGGCCAGATCTACGAGAGCGTGATCCGCAAGGAGCGCCGTGGCGACTATCTCGGCGGCACGGTGCAGGTGATTCCGCACATCACCGACGAAATCAAGGGCTGGATCCGCAGTGGCGCCGGCGATGCGGAAGTCGCGGTGGTCGAAGTCGGCGGCACGGTGGGCGACATCGAGTCGCTGCCGTTTCTCGAGGCGATCCGGCAGATGGGCATCACGCTCGGCCGCGACAACGTCTGCTACATCCATCTGACGCTCGTTCCGTACATCCCGACGGCGGGCGAGATGAAGACGAAGCCCACGCAGCATTCGGTGAAGGAACTGCGCGAGATCGGTATCCAACCGGACGTCGTGTTGTGTCGCGCGGATCGGCCGATCCCCGAGGGTGACCGCCGCAAGATCGCGCTCTTCACCAACGTCGCGCCGGAAGCGGTGATTCCCGCGCTCGACACCGACTCGATCTACAAGATTCCGCTCGCGCTTCACCGCGAAGGCCTCGACGTGATCGTCTGCAAGAAGCTCGGCATCGATCCACCGCCTGCCGACCTGTCGACGTGGGAGGCGCTGGTCGACGCGCTGGAGCATCCGGAGCGTGTCGTGCACATCGCGATGGTCGGCAAGTACGTCGATCTTACCGAGTCGTACAAGTCGTTGTCGGAAGCACTCACGCACGCGGGCATCCACACGCGCTCGCGCGTGCAGATCCATTACGTCGATTCCGAGACGGTCGAGCGCGACGGCACCGCGGCGCTCGAGAAGATGGACGCGATCCTGGTGCCCGGCGGCTTCGGCAAGCGCGGCGTCGAAGGCAAGATCGCCGCCATTCGTTATGCCCGCGAGCACGGCATTCCGTATCTCGGCATTTGCCTCGGCATGCAGCTCGCGGTGATCGAATATGCGCGGCATCTCGCGCAACTGCCCGACGCGAACAGCACCGAGTTCGATCCCGACACGCCGCATCCGGTGGTCGCACTGATCACCGAATGGCAGAACCGCGACGGCAGCGTCGAGCGGCGCAACCAGACTTCCGACCTCGGCGGGACGATGCGTCTCGGCGCGCAACCGTGCCACGTCGTGCCGGGAACGCTCGCGCATCGCATTTACGGCGCCGATGTCGTTTCCGAGCGGCATCGCCACCGTTACGAAGTGAACAATCATTACCTGCCGCGGCTCGAGGCCGCGGGTCTCACCGTCGGAGCATGGGCCAGGAGCGAAACCGCGGGCGATCTTTGCGAAATGGTCGAGTTGCCGCGGCATCCGTGGTTCTTCGGCTGTCAGTTTCACCCCGAATTCACGTCCAATCCGCGCCGCGGGCACCCGCTCTTCGTGAGCTTCGTGCGCGCTGCAATCGAGCATCAGAAGCGCGCCGCGCGCGCCGAGCACACGAGCAGCAGCGTGCCGCGCCTCGTCGCTTCCGCCTAGGATGAAGAGGCAAACACCCACTCGATTCGCTGCGTCGTGAATCTCTGCGGCTACGACGTCGGGCTCGAGCGTCCGGTCTTTCTCATCGCCGGACCCTGCGTCGTCGAATCGCGCCAGCTGCAGATCGACGTCGCCGGCGAGTTGAAGGCGATCTGCGCCGACCTCGAAATCCCGTTCGTCTTCAAGTCGTCGTACGACAAGGCGAACCGCAGTTCGCATACGAGTTTCCGCGGGCCGGGGATGGAGGAGGGGCTGCGCATCCTCGCCGACGTGCGCCAACACGTCGCCGTACCGGTGCTCACCGACGTCCACGCCGTGGACGAGATCGAGATGGCCGCATCGGTCGTCGACGCGCTGCAGACGCCCGCGTTTCTTTGTCGACAGACCGATTTCATCCAGGCCGTCGCGCGCACCGGCAAGCCGGTCAACATCAAGAAGGGTCAATTCCTGGCCCCCGACGACATGAAGCAGGTCGTCGCGAAGGCGAAGGCGGCGAGCGGCATGGACAACATCCTCGTCTGCGAGCGCGGCGCGTCGTTCGGCTATCACAACCTCGTCTCCGACATGCGCGCCCTCGCGATCATGCGCGACACCGGCTGTCCGGTGGTGTTCGACGCGACGCATTCGGTGCAACTGCCCGGTGGCCGCGGAACGTCTTCGGGCGGCGAGCGCCAGTTCGTGCCCGTCCTCGCGCGGGCTGCGGTCGCCGCCGGCGTCGCGGGCATCTTCATGGAGACCCATCCGAATCCCGACGCTGCGCTGTCCGACGGCCCGAATGCGTGGCCGCTTTCGCGCATGCGCGAGCTCCTCGAAACGCTCAAGGAAGTCGATGCCGTGGTGAAGGCGCACGGATTTTCCGAAGTTCCGATCTCCGACACCTGATTCCTGATCCCCGACAATGACCGCCATCGTCGACGTCATCGCGCGCGAAATCCTCGACTCGCGCGGCAATCCCACCATCGAGGCCGACGTCGTCCTCGAGTCCGGCGTATCGGGACGCGCCGCGGTACCGTCGGGCGCGTCGACCGGCTCGCGCGAGGCGATCGAATTGCGCGACGGCGACAAGGCGCGCTACCTCGGCAAGGGCGTCACCAAGGCCGTCGAGAACGTCAACACCGAAATCTGCGAGGCGCTGCTCGGACTCGATGCGACCGAGCAGGGCCTGATCGACCACACGCTGATCGACCTCGATGGCACGGAGAACAAGTCGCGGCTCGGCGCCAACGCGATCCTCGCCGTCTCGTGCGCGGTCGCGAAAGCCGCGGCCGAGGAATGCTCGCTGCCGCTCTACCGCTATTTCGGCGGCGCGGGCCAGATGTCGCTGCCGGTCCCGCTGATGAACGTCATCAACGGCGGCGCGCACGCGAACAACCGCATCGACCTGCAGGAGTTCATGCTCGTGCCGCTCGGTGCGCCGACGTTTCGCGAGGCGTTGCGCTATGGCGCCGAGGTGTTCCAGACGCTCAAGAAGCTGATCGACGAGCGCGGCATGCCGACGACGGTCGGCGACGAAGGCGGCTTTGCACCCGATCTCTCTTCGAACGAGGCGGCGCTGGCGCTGCTCGTCGAGGCCATCGACAAGGCCGGCTATCGCGCGGGAGACGACATCATGCTCGCGCTCGATTGCGCCGCGAGCGAGTTCCATCGCGAGGGACTGTATCGCTTCGACTCCGAGAACCGCTCGCTCACCGCAGCGCAGTTCACCGATCTCCTCGCGGGGTGGTGCGATCGCTATCCCATCATCAGCATCGAGGACGGGATGGCCGAGGACGACTGGGAGGGCTGGAAGCTCCTCACCGACCGGCTGGGCAAGCGCGTGCAACTCGTCGGCGACGACGTTTTCGTCACCAACACGAAAATACTGAAGCAAGGCATCGCGAAGGGGATCGCGAACTCGATCCTCGTCAAGATCAATCAGATCGGAACGCTCTCCGAGACGTTCGCCGCGATCACGATGGCGAACCGCGCGTCGTACACGGCGGTGATCTCGCATCGTTCCGGCGAGACGGAAGACTCGCTGATCGCCGATCTCGCGGTGGGCACGAACGCCGGGCAGATCAAGACCGGATCGTTGTCGCGTTCGGACCGGATGGCGAAGTACAACCAGTTGCTGCGGATCGAGGAGGATCTCGGCGATGCCGCGACCTACCCGGGCCGCGATGCATTCTTCAATCTCCGCTGACGCGCAACTTCGCCACTGACATGCGCTGGCTTGCCCTCACGTTCGTCGCGTTGATCGTCGCGCTGCAGTATCCGATGTGGCTCGGGAAGGGAGGCTGGCTGCAGGTCCGCGAGTACGAGCGCCAGCTCGCAGCGCAGCGTGACGTGAACGCGAAGCTCAAGGCACGCAACGATGCGCTCGACGCCGACGTGCGCGACCTCAAGGCCGGCTACGAGGCGATCGAGGAGCGCGCGCGCGCCGACCTCGGCATGATTCGCAACGACGAGGTCTTCTTCCAGATCGAGACCGGCGGCGCGGGTGTGAAGCCGCCGGCGCCGAAGCCTGCATCAACGCCTGCGCCCAGGAAGAAGACCGAGAAGTAGGGTCGGACCCGGGTCAGGCCCTGCTTTTCGCATGCGGCGCATCGAAAGTAGGCACAACGAGCACCTGCGTGAAGTCGCGCGTCTGATCGCGTCGTCGCGCGACCGGCGCAAATCCGGGCGGTGCGTCCTCGAGGGTGTACATCTCGTCGACGTCTATGTCGGTCGCGTCGGCGCGCCCGAGACGCTCGTCGTGCTCGACGATGCGCGCGAGCGAAGCGATGTGCAGGCAGTGCTGCAGCGCGTTCCGGAGAGTCGCACGTTCATCGTCACGCGCGCGCGCTTCGCGGAACTCGCGACATCGCCTGCCGATGTCGGTGTGCTCGCGGTCGTCGCCACGCCGAAGTTCGCGATCTCCCCGAGCGCCGGATTCTGTCTGCTGATCGACGACATCCAGGATCCCGGGAACGTCGGCTCGATCATCCGCACGGCGGCGGCGGCGGGCGTCGAGCAGGTGCTGCTGTCTTCGCACAGCGCGTTCGCCTGGGCGCCCAAGGTCCTGCGGGCCGCGCAGGGTGCGCACTTCCTGACGAACGTCGTCGAGGACGTCGACCTCGTCGGGTGGGTGCAATCGTTTCGTGCAGCGGGCGGGCGCGTCTTCGCGACCGTCGTGGACGGCGCGTCATCGCTCTACGACGCGAACCTGTGCGGCCGCATCGCGTTCGTGACCGGAAGCGAAGGGCAGGGCGTGTCGCAGCCGCTGCGCGAGAAGGTGGACGCCGCGGTGACGATTCCGATGGCGACCGGCAATGAATCGCTGAACGCCGCTGCTGCGACGGCCGTCGTGCTCTTCGAGGCGGTGCGCCAGCGAAGGACGACGCAGGATTTAGGATCGGAGATCTAGGATTGAGGATCGATGGAGCGCGAAAGCATTGACTCGATCCTCGATCCTCGCCCCTAATAAATATGCCGCTCCAGCTTCGCGCGATGCAGGATCGTCGTCGAGATCTCCTCGATCGACTTCGACGTGGTGTCGAGCATCGGCACGTTGTACTCGTGCATGAGGTGCTCCGCCTCGCGCACTTCATGCCGGCAGTTGTCGAGTTGCGCGTAGCGGCTGCCCGGGCGCCGCTCCTCGCGGATCTCGTGCAGGCGGTCGGGCTGGATAGTCAACCCGAAGAGCCGCTCGCGAAACGGCAGCACCGACGCCGGTAGTCGTCGATCCGCGAAGTCGTCGGGCGTGAGCGGAAAGTTGGCGGCGCGCACGCCGAACTGCAGTGCGAGATAGAGCGACGTCGGGGTCTTGCCGCAACGCGAGACGCCGATCAGGATCACCTGCGCCTTGTCGAGGTCACGCGTGAGCGCGCCGTCGTCGTACGCCTGCGTGAAGTTGATCGCCTCCATCCGCGCGAAGTACTCGTGGCTGTTCGCGACGCCGTGCGAGCGTCCGGCCGCATGCGAGCTCTTGAGCCCGAGCTCCGCCTCGAGCGGCTGGATGAACGTCTGGAACATGTCGAGCGTCAGCGCGTTCGTCTCGCGCCGGATCGTCTCGCTCATCGTCTCGTCGACGACCGAGCTGACGACGATCGGTCGTCGGCCTTCGGCCGTCGCCGTCGCGTTCACCTGGCGTACCGCATCGGCGACCTTCTCGGTGGAATCGACGAACGGGATCGTCACCCGATGGAAATGCAGGTCTTCGAACTGCGTGAGCAGGCTGTTGCCGAGCATCTCCGCGGTAATGCCCGTGCGGTCCGAGATGAAAAATACGGTACGCCGCTCGGTCATGAACGGGACCTACCAGTCCTGCCACACGGGTTCGACGCGCGGCGGCAGCGGCGGCAGGTCGCCGAAATCGACGTGGCTCTCGCCTTCGCCGTGGAAATCGGTACCGCACGAGCCACGCAGTCCGAACGTCCGCGCGAACTCGGCGAATTCGCGGTACTGCGCTGAATCATGCGACGGCGAAATGACCTCGATCGCGTCGCCGCCGAGGTCGCGAAACTCGGCGAACAATTCTTTACGGGCGCCGCGGTCGATCTTGTACCGCCCCGGATGTGCGATCACCGCCCGCCCGCCGGCATCGTGGATCCACGTCACGGCCTCGTCGAGCGTCGGCCACGCATGCGCGACGTAACCGGGATTGCCCTTGCTCAGGTAGCGGCGAAAAACGTCTTTCATATCGCGCGCGTGGCCGGCTTCGATGAGAAAACGCGCGAAGTGCGTCCGGGACACGAGGCGCGCGCTGGTCACGTACGTCAAGGCACCCTCGAACGCGTCGGGGATGCCGGCGTGCGCCAGTGCATCGCCGATGCGGCGCGCGCGGGCGTCGCGCCCGCGGCGCACGCTGTCGAGTCCGTCGGCGAGCGCTTCGTTGTCGGGGTCCACGCCGAGACCGACGACGTGCAGCGTGGTATCGCGCCAGGTGACGGACAGTTCGCTGCCCGGGATGAAGCCGATCCCGGCTTCCCTCGCCGCGTCCCGCGCCTCGGCCAGGCCGGCGAGTTCGTCGTGATCGGTCAGCGCGAGCACTTCGACGCCACGTGCGGCAGCCCTTCTCACCACGCCGGTCGGGGACAGGAGCCCGTCCGAGCATGTCGAATGGCAGTGGAGGTCGTATCGCGTCATCGTTGGCGAACTGTTGTTTTCATGCCGACAGGCGGGCCGCCGGCGAGCGGCCGAAGATCATGGAGGTTGAACGTCCGGCGATATGCCAATGGTATAGTAAGAATGCTGTCCAACTCTTTGACCACGCGGAGTTTCCGTGAAATTCTTCGATCGCGTTCTGAATCCGAGAGAGATTCGGCGACGCCTGGGCATGAATCAGGAGCAGTTCTGGACGCAAATCGGCGTCACGCAGAGCGGCGGTTCACGCTACGAGAGCGGTCGCGAAATGCCGCGTCCGGTCAAGGAACTCCTGCGCCTCGTGCACGTGGAGCAGATCGACCTGTCGCAGGTGAAGCGGATCGACTTCGAAATCATCAGCTATCTCAAGGAACAGCATCCGGACCTGTATCGGAGCCTGCGGCGCGCTGCGCGTAATCGCGCAGGAGGCGGTGACGTGTCCGCGTTCGCCGACATCCCGCTGCCTTCACCGGAAGAGCTGGGCCCGCCGAGCGTATCACCGCAAGCACCCGCGGGCGAAGCGCGCGGCGACTGAGGCGCAGCGCCGCCGAATCGCGCGAGGCGAACGTTCGACAGCGACGCCCGCGCACGCTGATCCGCCGTCGTACGTCCATCGGACGTTTCCGTAATACGGGAACGTCCCGCGCGGTGCGAGAGTCGCGTTGGTAGAATCGCGACTCCCTCCGGCGAACGCTCGC
Organism: Casimicrobiaceae bacterium; assembly: GCA_035717085.1. Taxonomy (GTDB): domain Bacteria; phylum Pseudomonadota; class Gammaproteobacteria; order Burkholderiales; family Casimicrobiaceae; genus VBCG01. Next base: position 54,594 of record DASTIY010000177.1, read on the forward strand.
GCGCTCGCGCAACGTCTGCACATTCATGTCAGAAATCGTCCGCGTCATCCCCTTCGATCGCGTCCGCATGCGCGATCTTCCCGAAGTCGGCGGCAAGAACGCCTCGCTTGGTGAAATGATCGGCGAGCTGGCGCAAGCCGGCATTCGCGTGCCTGGTGGCTTCGCGACCACCGCGGCTGCATTTCGTGAATTCCTCGCACGCGATGATCTCGCGGGCCGCATCGAGCGCGTGCTCGAGCGCGTCGACGTCGCCGATGTGCGCGCGTTGCGGGAAGCCGGCACGCGCATTCGGGAATGGATTCTCGCGACGCCGCTGCCCCCTGCGCTCGTCGCCGACATCGAGATCGCGTACACCGAGCTCGCTCGTAAGCACCCGGACGCATCGTTCGCGATTCGGTCGTCCGCGACCGCCGAGGACCTGCCGGACGCCTCGTTCGCCGGACAGCAGGACACGCTATTGAATATCAAAGGCTTGAAGAATGTACTTCATGCTATTTCAGAAGTATTTGCTTCGGTCTACAACGATCGGGCGATCGCCTATCGCGCGCATCACGGCTTTCGTCACGCCGAAGTTGCGCTTTCCGTCGGCGTGCAGCGGATGGTGCGAAGCGACAAAGGGGCTGCGGGCGTCATGTTCACACTCGACACCGAATCGGGCTTCGCCGGTGTCGTGCTGATTACTTCGGCGTACGGACTGGGTGAATCGGTGGTGCAGGGTTCGGTCAATCCCGACGAGTTCTACGTCTACAAGCGCAACCTCGAGGCGGGGCGGCCCGCCGTGCTGCGCAAGTCCCTTGGCTCGAAGGCGTCGCGGATGATCTTCGGCGACAACGCGGCCGCCGGCTCGTCCACGCGCGTCGTCGACGTTCCAGAATCGGAACGGCGGCGCTTCTCGCTTACCGACGAGCAGGCGGAAGCGCTCGCGCGCAACGCGGTGGCGATCGAGCGTCATTACGGCCGTCCGATGGACATCGAGTGGGCGCTCGACGGCGACGATAACGCCCTCTACATCCTGCAGGCGCGACCGGAAACCGTGAAGTCGCGCGACGATGCGAGCGGGCTACGCCGCTATCGACTGAAGTCGCACGGAACGTCGCTGGCGAGCGGTCGCGCAATCGGGCAGAAGATCGGACAGGGGACGGTGCGGCTCGTGCGCTCGGCGCGCGAGATGGATCGCGTGCAGGAAGGCGACGTGCTCGTCACCGAGCTCACCGACCCCGATTGGGAGCCCGTGATGAAGCGTGCGAGCGCGATCGTCACCGACCGCGGCGGTCGCACCTGCCACGCGGCGATCATCGCGCGCGAGCTCGGCATTCCCGCGGTCGTCGGCTGCGGAGACGCGACCGCGACGCTCGCAGACGGAACGCCGGTCACCGTGAGCTGCGCGGAAGGCGACACCGGCAACGTGTATGCCGGCTTGCTCGACGTGGAGACCGTCGACGTCGAGCTCGACCACATGCCGGCGTCGCCGACGAAGATCATGATGAACGTCGGCAATCCCGAGCTCGCATTCGAGTTCTGCCAGCTGCCGAACGAGGGCGTCGGACTTGCCCGCCTCGAGTTCATCATCAATCGCAACGTCGGCATTCATCCCAAGGCGCTGCTCGAATTCGATCGCCAGCCCCCTGACGTACGCCGCGACATCGAGGCACGCATCGCGGGCTACGCGAGTCCGACCGAGTTCTACGTCGCGAAGATCGCCGAGGGCGTCGCGACGATCGCGGCGGCGTTTCACCCGAAGCCCGTCATCGTGCGGCTTTCCGACTTCAAGTCGAACGAGTATTCCAACCTCGTGGGCGGCACGCGCTACGAGCCGCACGAGGAAAACCCGATGCTCGGCTTTCGCGGCGCGTCGCGGTACGTCGCACCCGAGTTCTACGACTGCTTCGCGCTCGAATGCGAAGCGATGCGCCGCGTGCGCGACGTGCAGGGCTTCACGAACGTCGAGCTGATGGTACCGTTCATCCGCACGACGCGCGAAGCCGAGGAAGTGCTCGCGCTGCTCGCGAAGAACGGCCTCGTGCGCGGGGAGAACGATTTGCGCATCGTGATGATGTGCGAGATCCCGTCGAACGTGCTCCTGGCCGACCGCTTCCTCGATTTCTTCGACGGCTTTTCGATCGGCTCGAACGACATGACACAGCTGACGCTCGGCGTCGACCGCGACGCGAGTGGTGCGCTCGGCGCGACGTTCGACGAGCGCGACGAGGCGGTAAAGAAGATGTTGTCGATGGCGATCGCCGCCTGCCGCGATCGCGGAAAGTACGTCGGCATCTGCGGGCAGGGCCCGTCGGACCATCCGGACCTCGCGCAGTGGCTCGTCGACCAGGGCATCGAGAGCATGTCGCTCAACCCGGACACCGTCGTGTCGACGTGGATGATGCTCGCGAAGTCGCGCGAGACGCTGCCCGAGAAATAGCGGTTTCCCTTTCCGCATCGCTGACACGTCTCCGACACGTGTCGGAGATGATCCCAGGCTCGGCCGAATGGCCGAGTGCAGCCGCGCGCCGACCGCGGTTTCATCGGCGCATGCGCTGGCCGCCACCCGTCCGCGTTTCCCTCGCGCCGTCGCTCGTCGCTTCGCTGCTGATCGCATGGCTCGGGCTTGGCACGTGCTTCGTCGTGCTGACGCTGCCGCTGTCACCGTTCACGTTGGGATTCGGCTGCGTGGGCATCGTCCTGTGGGCGGTCGACACGATCCTCGTCGTGGGGCTGCGGCGCGGGTCGCGCGCGGTACGGGGCTTCGAACTGCGCGGCGATCTGACCATCGTCGTGACGAGCGGCGACGGGATGGCGTGCGCCGGCCGCGTGCACGCCGACAGCTACGTGGGCGCACGGCTGTCGACGATCGTCTGGCGGCCGTTTGGCCGCTGGCGCACGCGCGCGATCGTACTTCTGCCCGACATGTTGCCCGCGGTCGAATTTCGCAGGCTGCGCGTGCTGTTGCGTTACGCGCGAAGCGACGTCGCGCAGGGCGCGCCGGCGAGCCACGCCTGAACGTCGATCAACTGCTCGCTTTGTGACTTCGGCTGGCCTGCGATCAGGTATTCGTAGAGCGGCACCAGTTGGTCCATCGTCGGTAATGTGTCGCGATCCTCGCCCGGATGCGTCTGCAGTCGAAGCGGCGAACGAATGGGCCCCGGAACGACCGCGTTCACCCGCAGGTTTTCTTTGCGCTCCCATTCGTCGGCAAGCTCCCGCGCGAGCGTCGTCACCGCCGCCTTGCTCACCGCGTATCCGCCCCAATAGGCCCGCGGCTCGAGCGCTCGATGATCGAGCGTGAATACGACGCTCGCATCGGCGGCGCGCGTGAGAAGCGGCATCACGGCACGCGTCAGGCCCATCGGCGCCGCCACGTTGACGCGCAGAAGCGCAAGCCACAGGTCGAACGACTGATGCTCGAACGGCCCGAGCGAGCCGAGCATCGCAGCGGTGTGCACGACGGCATCGAGCCGCGAGAGTTGCTGCTCCAGCGCACTCGCGACGTTGGCGAAGTCGCCGCCTTCGGCACGCGCGAAATCGAGCGGCAGGATGATCGGCTCGGGCAGTTGCTCGCCGACGATGTCGTCGTACAGCGCCTCGAGCTTGCGCACCACGCGCGCATGCAGCACGACGGTGGCACCCGCGCGCGCGCACGCAAGCGCGAGCAATCGACCGAGGCCACCCGTCGCGCCCGTGACGAGAACCACGCGATCGCGCATCGACGCTCGCGAAAGCGAGTTGGCTGGCGGGAGCAGGGTGGGCGGAGCGGACACGTCGACGATCATAACGAACGCGTCTCGCGACGCCGTCAGCTCGTCCTGCGTTGGCGCGGCGGAGTCGCCTCCGCTATAATCTCGGGCTCGCCGTGGGGGTATAGCTCAGCTGGGAGAGCGCTTGCATGGCATGCAAGAGGTCAGCGGTTCGATCCCGCTTACCTCCACCACCGACCTTCGTCGCAGCGGCCCCTGCGACAGCCCGACCGGTCCCCATCGTCTAGAGGCCTAGGACATCGCCCTTTCACGGCGGTAACAGGGGTTCGAATCCCCTTGGGGACGCCAACACTTTCAACGTCCATTCCAGTGACATAGGTACACGACATGCGTGGTCGTCTCGCAGCTCCTTGCGGCGGTCAAGGTTGCTACGAATGCCGCCTTGGGATACGGCGTGCGATACGGATGCAGAGCGCGACGCATCGACACGCAGGGGAGCCCGACGCATCGGCACGCAGGGGAGCGCGATTCTTCACACAATCCTACAAACGAAATCGAAAGTCGCACCTTGCACTGCCGGGAAGGCGCTCCGCAATATATCGCGTCCTGCCTCGTTTCTTGACCTGATCCACCATGGCAAACGTCCTCGTCGTTGACGACACGCCCGATGTCGCTGATTCATTTGCAGAAGTGCTTAGCCTGTGCGGCCACGATGTTCGAATTGCCTACAACGGCACACAGGCGTTGAACGAACTCGAGCTTTCTCTTCCGGATGTCGCGCTCGTGGACTTGAACATGCCGGTCCTCGATGGCTTCGAGTTGGCGCGAAGGATTCGTGACAGATGGGGCAGCCGAATACGCCTCATCGCACATACGGCGTCCGCGCGAGCAGCGGTGGCAAAGAAAGTGACAGAGGCAGGCTTCGATTCTTTTGTGCCCAAGACCGCGCGGCCCTTAGATCTCGCGCTTGCGATTCACGCTCGTGGAAATGCGTGGGAGTTGCGCCGAGGAGGGCGAGACCGCCGACA
>DASTIY010000178.1:0-16280 GCA_035717085.1 Casimicrobiaceae bacterium
GCCTCGGCGACGGCGACGCGATCCTCGACCTTCTCCTTGCGCGACGCCGCGATCAGCACCTCGACCTCGTCGGGGTTGTTGGGCGCCGGCCCGATCTCCTGGAAGTCGAGGTTGACCTCGTCGAGCGCGAAGGGGATGTACTGGTTGGCCTCGGCCTCGACCGTGAGCTCGAGGTCCTCCTCGCGCTGGCCGGCGGCGACGATGATCTTCTTGGTGATCACCATGGCGGCGGGCAGCGCGAGCGCGATGTCGCGGTTGCGGCTGCCGAGGCGCTTCCAGGCGCGCTTCAGGACGTCGGCACAGAGCTCGATGTTGACGATGTTGCCGTCGGTGACGACTTCCTTCGGCAGCGGCTCGATGACGTAGCGCTCGAGGCGATAGCCCTTGCCGCCGCTCGACAGCTCGACGAGCTTGAGCGACGTCGATGCGATATCGACGCCAATGAGGCTCGGCGACCCGGTTTTGAACAAGTCGAGAGCTTGGGATAAGTTTTCGGCAATCATGGCAACCGGCGGTTTCCTGATAATCTACATTAAACCCCGCGGACAAGCGTGCCGCTCGTCCAAATGTTTCCCTGTCCGCGCCCGACTGTTGCAACGGCGCCTATAATCGGCCCGCGGCCCCGCCCAAAACCTTGGCTTTTATTCCATCGTGCTAAAACGTTGGCTCCTCTATACGGGGTCGGTCGTGCTGGGGCTCGCCGTCGTCGGGGCGCTCCTCGGCGCCTTCGTTCTGGCGCTGCTCTGGCCGACGCTCCCCCGTCTCGACGCCCTCACCGATTACCAGCCCAAGGTGCCGCTGCGGGTCGTCTCGGCCGACGGCGAGCTGATCGGCGAATTCGGCGAGGAGCGGCGCGCCGTCGTCCGGATCGGCGATGTCCCGGATGTCATGAAGCACGCGATTTTAGCCGCCGAGGACGAGCGTTTCTATCAACACGGCGGCGTGGACTATTTGAGCGTGCTGCGCGCCGCGCTCGCCAATGCCACGTCGGGAACCCAGCAAGGCGCCGGCACGATCACCATGCAGGTCGCCCGCAACTTCTTCCTGACGCGCGAAAAGACCGTCTCGCGCAAGCTTCGCGAGGCGCTCCTCGCCTGGAAGATCGAGGCGTCGCTCTCGAAGGACGACATCCTGGAGCTCTACGTCAACCAGATCTTCCTCGGCCAGCGCGCCTACGGTTTCGCCGCTGCGGCGCAGACCTACTTCGGCAAGCCGCTCTCCGAGATCACGCTCGCCGAGGCCGCGACGCTGGCCGGCCTCCCCAAGGCCCCGTCGGCGTACAACCCGATCAGCAATCCCCGACGCGCCAAGGCGCGGCAACTCTACGTGCTTCGGCGCATGCATGAGCTTCACTACATCAGCGACGACCAGTACCGGGAAGCACAGAACGCGCCATTGCGCACGAAGCCGCCGGTGCGCGAGACGTCGACGATGCACGCCGACTACGTCGCCGAAATGGCGCGGCAGGTCGTCTACGACGCGTACGGCGAGAGCGCGTATACGCGCGGCATCACCGTCTGGACCACGATCCGCCGCGGCGACCAGGAAGCGGCGTACGGCGCGGTCCGCAAGGGGGTGGTCGACTACGATCAGCGCCATGGCTACCGCGGTCCCGACGCGTTCGTGAACCTGCCGAAGGACACCGCCGAGCAGGACGCCGTGCTCGATCGCGTGTTCCAGGAGAATCCCGACAGCGACAACATCCTGACCGGCGTGGTGCTCCAGGCGACGCCCTCGCAGGTACGTGTCGTGCTATCGAACGGAGATCAGGCAGAAGTGACGGGCGCGGGCCTCAAGTTCGCGGCGCGCGCGTTGGCCGACAAGGCGCCGGCGAACCAGCGCATCCGGCCGGGCGCGGTGATCCGCGTGACGCGTGACGACAAGGGCCACTACGCGATCACGCAGATGCCCAACGCCGAGGCCGCCTTCGTCGCCGTGCGCCCCGAGGACGGCGCGATCCTCGCACTCGTCGGCGGCTTCGACTACGACCGCAACAAGTTCAACCACGCAACGCAGGCGCAGCGGCAACCGGGTTCGGCGTTCAAGCCGTTCATTTATTCGGCGGCGCTCGAGAAGGGCTTCACGCCGGCGACGATCATCAACGACGCGCCGTTCTTCGTGCCAGCGGAAAAGGCGGGTGGCGAAGCGTGGGAGCCCAAGAACTACGACGGCAAGTTCGAGGGTCCGATGCGCCTTCGCGTGGCGCTCGCGCACTCGAAGAACCTGGTGACGATCCGCGTGCTGCAGGCGATCGGGCCGCAGTACGCGCAGGACTACATCGCGCGGTTCGGCTTCGACCCCAAGCTGCATCCCGCGTACCTCACGATGGCGCTCGGCGCCGGTTCCGTGACGCCGATGCAGATGGCGACCGCCTACTCGGTGTTCGCCAACGGCGGCTATCGCATCACGCCGTACCTCATCACGAAGATCACCGACAGCCACGGCGACGTGCTGTCCGAGGCGAAGCCCGCGCTCGCCGGCAAGGACGCCGAGCGCGCGATCGACCCGCGCAACGCCTTCATCATGCAATCGCTGCTGCACGAAGTGGTGACGACCGGCACCGGTGCGCGCGCGGCGCAACTCAAGCGCAAGGATCTCGCAGGCAAGACCGGCACGACCAACGACAACATCGACGCATGGTTCTGCGGCTTCAACGAAGCCGAAGTCGGCATCGCGTGGATCGGCTACGACCAGCCGAAGACGCTCGGCAACAACGAGACGGGCAGCGCCGCCGCGCTGCCGATGTGGATCGCGTACATGGAAAAGGCGTTGAAGGGCGTTCCCGAGGAGGTGCCGGAAGCGCCGCAGGGCGTCGTGTCGCTGCGCATCGATCCCGACACCGGTCTGCGCGACGACGCGAGCCGCTACTCCGACTGGTTCATGGCCGAATTCACGCCGCGCATGGCGCAGGACGCGCTCGCGCCGGCGATGGCGCCCGGATCCGCGCCCGCGCGCGACGTGCGCAACCAACTTTTCTAACATGGTCCGTCATCGCGAGGCGGCCGCGTTGGGGCGCGATGCGCAGAATCGCGCGCGCATCGCAGATCTCGCCGCCCGCCTGATCGCCGAGCATGGCTTGACCGACTGGTCGCTCGCCAAGCGCAAGGCGGCGCGCCAGCTGATGCTGCCCGAGCGCACCGCGCTGCCCGGCGACGACGAGATCGAGAGCGCGCTCGCGGCGCATCACGAGCTTTTCGGCGGCGACGAGCACGCCGCGACGCTTCGCGCGCAGCGCGAGGAGGCGCTCGCCTGGCTGCGCGTGCTCGCGGCATTCGCTCCCATGCTCGCAGGCGGGGTCGCCGCCGGCTGGGCGACCGAGCACAGCGACATCCGCATCGAGCTCGTCGCCGACGACTCCAAGGAGGTCGAGCTCGTGCTCATCAATCGCAATGTCGCGTATCGGATCGCGCCCGGCATCGCGCAACATGCGGCGCCCGAGCTTCTGATCGACACGCCACGTGGCGACGTGCGGCTGATCGTACGCACGCGCTTCGGCTCGCGCCAGCGCGGGAGGCGCGATGAGGTGCGGCTGGATGCGGCGGCGCTGGCGGAGCTCCTGGGTTTGGAAAAGGGGATAAGGGATAGGGGATAGAAGGGTCGAGCACGACGCGCGCGTGCCGCCGCTTCGATCGTGCATCGGAAGCACGGCAGCGCTTGACGCCGATCCTCCCTATCCCTTATCCGCTATCCCAAAGTTGGCCTATCCCGTTTTCAACCACCCCGCCGCATCCAGTGCGAAATACGTCATGATCGCATCGGCACCGGCGCGCTTCATCCCCGTCAGCGCCTCGAGCACGCACGCGCGCTCGTCGAGCCAGCCCGCCTGCGCGGCCGCCTTCAGCATCGCGTACTCGCCCGACACCTGATACACGGCGGTCGGCATGCCGAACTCGTCCTTCACGCGGCGCACGATGTCGAGGTAGGGAAGTCCCGGCTTCACCATGACGATGTCGGCGCCCTCCTGGAGGTCGAGATAGGCCTCCCACAACGCTTCGTCGCTGTTGCCCGGGTCCATCTGGTAAGTCCGTTTGTCCCCGCGACCGAGATTCTTCGCGGAGCCGACGGCGTCGCGAAACGGCCCGTAGAACGCGGAGGCGTACTTCGCCGAATAGGCGAGGATCCGCGTGTGGATGAAACGCTGCGCGTCGAGCGCTGCGCGCAGCGCTCCGATGCGACCGTCCATCATGTCCGACGGAGCAACCACGTCGGCGCCCGCCGCGGCGTGCGACAGCGCCTGCTGCACCAGCGCCGCGACGGTCTCGTCGTTCATCACGTACCCGCTCGCATCGACGAGGCCGTCCTGCCCGTGGCTCGTGTACGGATCGAGCGCGATGTCGGTCACGACGCCGAGCATCGGGAAGCGCGTCTTCAGCGCTCGCACGGTGCGCGGCACCAGTCCCTCGTCGTTCCACGCCTCTGCGGCGTCTTCCGACTTGCGCTCCACGGGCACCACGGGAAAGAGCGCGATCGCCGGAATGCCGGCGGCGACGCAGCGCTCGCCTTCGGCGAGCACGCGGTCGATCGACTTGCGCGCAACCCCAGGCAGCGACTGCACCGGCACGTCGTCGCGAGACTCGTGCACGAACACCGGATAGATGAAATCGTCGGGCGCAAGCCGCGTCTCGCGCGCAAGGCGCCGCGAGAAATCGTCGCGCCGCATGCGGCGCGGACGGCGGCCCGGAAACGCACCCGTGAAGTGGAAGCTCATCGCGTCGACCTTTTCGTGCCGTTGATGGAACTCGCAAAATCGTCCACGGTCACAACACGCGGACGGTGAACGTCTCCCGCTTTCCTCCCTGAGCGGGTGCCCGCGCCGGTTTCGCACCGGCGCGAGGCGTTTCGAGGCCCCGCGTCACTCCCCTTGATCGCGGGGCCTTTTTCTATCCGCTTGGCGCTCACGATCCCAGCCACCCGCGGAGAATCGCATCGGCGTCCGCGAGCCCGCGCTTGGTCGTCGCGGAAAAGCCGACCACGGCGAAGCGTTCGCCGACGTCGCCGAAGCGCTCGCGCATGCCGGCTGCGACGTGCGCCACCGCGGAGCGGCCCTCGGCCACGTTGAGCTTGTCGATCTTCGTCGCGAGCACGAGCACCGGGCGCCCCGACGGGATGAAAGCATCGAGCAGATCGAAATCGAGCGGCTTCAGGCCATGGCGCGCATCGACGATCAGCACGAGACCGATCAGCGGCGAGCGCGTCGTGACATACGACCACAGGAAGTCCTGCCAGCTTCGCTTCAGTGCCTCGGGTACCGCGGCATAGCCGTAGCCCGGGAGGTCCGCGACGAGGTCGCCACCGCGCAGCCGGAAGAAATTGACCTCGCGTGTTCGACCGGGCGTGCGGCTCGCGAAGGCGAGGCGATGCTGGCGCGCGAGCGCATTGATCGCGCTCGACTTGCCGGCGTTCGAGCGGCCGGCGAACGCGATCTCGCGCGCCCCTTCGTTCGGCAGTTGCGCGGCCGACGTGGCGCCGGTGACGAACGTCGCGTGCTCGAGGGGACCGGGGATGCGCGATGATTCTACGGCACCGGTGCGCTCGGTCGGCTTCGCTACAATAGCCCGTTTTTTCATCGACGACTTCGCATCGTCGCGGGCCCGCGGACGCATCGCCGCGGCCGGCGATGCATTGACCTTGGAGCCTGCGTTCATGACCCGTCCCTGGCGCTACGTCCTGGTTTCCGCGGCCGCGCTGATTTCCGGAGCGGCCTTCGCACAGGAAGCCGCGAAGCCCGCGCCAAGCGCGCCCGACCTCGATCGCGCCAAGCAAATCGCCACGCAGGTGTGCGCCGCGTGCCACGGCGCCGACGGCAACAGCGCGCTGCCCGCGAATCCGAACCTGGCGGGACAGATCGCCGACTATATCACCCTGCAACTCGCGCACTTCAAGGCCGGAATCCGCGTCAATCCGACGATGCAGGCAATGGCGGCGACGCTTACCGATGCCGACATGCAGGCGCTCGGCGCTTACTTCTCGCAGCAGGCGCCGAAAGGCCTCGCCGCGAACGATGCGGCGCTCGTGAAGTCAGGCCAGCACCTCTGGCGCGGCGGCAACCTGACGACCGCCGTCCCCGCGTGCGCGGCCTGCCATTCGCCGACCGGCGTCGGTGTCCCGAAGAATTATCCAAGGCTCGCCGGCCAATACGGCGACTACGTATACGCGCAGCTCAAGGCCTTCAAGTCGGGCGAGCGCGGCGCCGACAAGGCGGGCAAGGACGTCAACGGCCGCATCATGGCGGACATCGCGCGCAACATGACGGACGACGAGATGAAGGCAGTGGCCGACTACGCGATGGGGCTTCGCGAAGGGGCTCAATAAGCGGGCTGCGCAGGCCGATCGCTTAGTTGTGTCCTCGCTCGCGCCTCGCCGTACCTTCGAGTACTGTCTCGGCGCTCGCTGCGGGCCGCTTCGCACTCGGCCTGCTCGCTCCGCTTCTTGACCCCTTCGCCTGCCTGAGGTCGGCGGTGATCAGCTGCCGACCGGCGCGCACATGATCACGTTGTCGGGCCCGTAGCCTTCGGGAATCCACACGGCGGGATTCGCGCGCATGTCGTCGCGCTCGGCCTGATCGGACGTGTAGCGGTGATTCGTCGTGATCTGATTGAAGAAGCGCCAGATCGGCTGCGTGCCGCTCGCGCAGATGCCCGTCGTCAGGTCGGGTAGCGCGATGTAGAACACGTTCGCGCTTTCGAACGTCCATCCCGGAAATTTGTCCGGGCTCGCGATCACCGCCTGGCACTCGGTGGGGCTCGCCGAGTAGAAATGCGAATCGCCGAACCCCGGCGTGCGATAGAAGCGGCACACGGGATTCGTGCCGGGCACCTGCGTCGGGTACGCGAGGAACGTGAGGCCCGTGCGCTCCCATCCCGCGTGCACGCCCGAATCGAGATCGCCGATCTCGGCGGGGCTGATCGTCATGAAGTAGTGATCGAGCGCAGCGTTGTAGTACTCGACCGCCACCGCGGTGTTCGCGGTAGCCTGCTGGTCGGGCGTCAGGTACTGCCGGGTGACCGCGAGCATCGTGTCGATGCGCGAATACTCGTCGATTCCGCCGGGGTTCTGGCACGACGCCTCGCCGCTCCACAGTCCGCCGCGCACCTCGTAGAAGCCCGCGGGATTGAAGGTGAGAAGGCCCGCGCCGCTCGATCCGGGCTCCGTCGTTCCGCGCGAATAGCGCACTTGCGCGAAGCTCGATCCATCGGTGTAGAGCTGGTAGAACAGCATCGTTCCCTCGCTCCACTTCTTGAGATCGCCCTCGGGGTGATGAAGGACGTTCACCGCGCTGTTCGCGGGCACGGGGTCGGCACGCCACGCGGAGAACGTGACGCCGGCGGGCGGCGGCGCGGCGAGGCGCACGAGCGCCCAGTCGTAGTCGTTGCTTCGCGCGAGCAGCAGCGACCCCGCCGCCTGCTGGACGAACGCGGGGATCGCCTTGCTGTTGCAGGCGATCGCGTCGAAGAACCAGAACGTGTTGAGCGTCCGCGCGGCGAGCGCCGAGTCGATGCAGTGGCTCGCCGAGAAGAAGTAGGGCGTGTTCGACGAAATCGAGTCGTTCAGGAGCTGCCCGGTGCACAGATACGTCAGGCCGTTCGCGTGCTGGATCTCGATCGCCGCGACCGCCTTGTCGGCATTGACCAGTGCGGCCGTCTGCGGCGTCACGCACGCCACGTCGATCTCGCAGGGCGCGGCCGTGCCGATGTCCTCGACCGCCTTGGCGTCGAGCTTGCGCAGCGACGACGGCGCGACGACCTGATGCGCGATGCGCGACACGACGAAGCTCGACTTCGGAAGTGCCGCGCCGGCCGCAACGGCGATCTCGATCGTCGCCACGTCACCGGCGAGCACCGGCGACCAGAACACGCCGAAGCGCGCGATGTCGTCGGCGATCGTGCTCGTGGCCACGGGCCCGAACGCTTGCGCATCCGGCGCGTTGCCGATGAAGCGCAGCGAGACGCCCGCGTCGTTGGGACTCGCGCTGAGCGCGACGCGCATCGCGAGCGCCTGCGGCGAGTGCACTTCGAGCCTCGCCGCCCGCGTGCCATCGGCGAGCGTCTGCCACGGCAGCGTTGCGAGGTCGATGCGCGCCGCGCCCATCGGGAGCGCGCGCGGGAACGCGATCGCGAGTCCCTTCGTCACCTTGCGGCTCGCGTTGGCCGTCGCGTTTGCGGCGCGCAGTTGCGCGCGCTCGGCGTCGGTGGGGACGGTTAGCTCGATGCGACGCGCAGGCGTGCCCGGCGCCAGCAGCATCGCCGGCGTCGCGCTCTTCCCATTCGCCGGCGCACGATACGCGGCCGGCCCGACGGCGGTGATCGATGCGGCGCCGGCGGTCGTTGCGAGCGCGAGGGCAGCAAGGGCAAACGCAAGACGAAAGCACGAATACGATTTCTTCATTCGGTTCCTCGAAGCGGCGGGTCCGCCGGCGAAGCCAGGCATTCCCGCAATTGCGCGTCCCACGCGGGAAGCGCGATGTCGAACGTGCGCGTGAAGCTCGATGCATCGAGCACCGCATGCTTCGGCCGGCGCGCGGCGGTCGGGTAATCTGCGGTCGTGATCGGTACGACGCGGACGTCCGGCCGGTCGCTCAGGATGGCGCGCGCGAAGTCGTACCACGTCGTCGCGCCCGTCGCGGACAGATGATAAAGGCCTGCGCGCTCGCGCAGCCGGGCGATGCCACTTGCGACCAGCGCGGCGGTCGTTCGCGCGAGTCCCCGCGCCCAGTTCGGCACGCCGGTCTGATCGGCGACGATGCGCAACTCGCGCCGCGCGGCCGCCAGGCGTTGCATCGTCATCACGAAATTCTGCCCGTGACGCGCGTATACCCAGCTCGTGCGCAGGATCAGCGCCGGCACGCCGCACGCGGCGATCGCGCGCTCGCCTTCGAGCTTGCTTTGGCCGTACACGTTGATCGGGTTCACGGTTGCATCCTCGGCGTACGGCGCATCGCGCTCGCCATCGAAGACGTAGTCGGTCGAATAATGGATGAGGAGCGCGCCTGCGCGCTTCGCTTCGCCGGCGAGCACGCCCGGCGCATGCGCGTTGATCGCGAACGCGTCGTCGCGCGCCTGCTCGGCCTTGTCGACGGCGGTGTAGGCGGCGGCGTTGACGATCACGTCCGGCGCGATCGTGCGGACCTTCCTGACGATCGCGTCGTCGTCGGCGAGATCGAGCATCGCGCGATCGCAGGCGACGACCTGCGCGTGCGCAGGCAGGATCGCCGCGAGCTCGCGGCCGAGCTGGCCGTGCGCGCCGGTCAGGAGGATCGTCGGTCGTGCGCTGTTCGTCACCAGGGGCATCACCGCCGCGGCTTCGCGGCGTCCGATTCAGTCGTAGACGTCGGCGGCGGCGAGCGGAACGCCCGCGGCATCCTTCGCGGCGAGCACGGGCTCGACATCCGCAGGCCATGCGATCGACAGTGCCGGATCGCGCCACAACAACGTCCGCTCGTGCTCCGGGTACCAGTAGTCGGTGGTCTTGTAGAGGAATTGCGCGGCGTCCGACACGACGAGGAACCCGTGCGCGAATCCTGGCGGAATGAACAGCATCCGCTTGTCCGTCGCGGACAACGTCATCGCCACGTGGCGGCCGAACGTCGGCGATGCGCGGCGCAGGTCGACGGCGACGTCGAACACCTCGCCTTCGATCACGCGCACGAGCTTCCCCTGCGCGTGCTCGATCTGGTAGTGCAGCCCGCGCAGCACGCCCCGGCCCGAGCGCGAGTGATTGTCCTGCACGAACTCGGCGTCGATGCCGGCTTCCGCGAACGCGCGCCGGTTGTAGCTTTCGAGGAAGAATCCGCGCCGGTCCTCGAACACGCGCGGCTCGATCAGCAGCACGTCGGGAAGCGCGGTCGGAACGACGCGGATCAGGGGAGCGGCCCTTCCTCGAGCAACCGCAACAGGTAGCGGCCGTATCCGTTCTTCGCCATCGTCGCGCCGATCCTTTCCAGCTGCGTCGCGTCGATGTAGCGCATCCGGTACGCGATCTCCTCGACGCACGCGATCTTCAGCCCCTGCCGCCGCTCGATCGTCTCGATGTACTGGGACGCTTCGAGCAGCGACTCGTGCGTGCCGGTGTCGAGCCACGCCATGCCGCGGCCCATCACCTCGCACGCGAGCTCGCCCCATTCGAGGTAGCGGCGGTTGACGTCGGTGATCTCGAGCTCGCCGCGTGCCGACGGCGCCAGCGACGCCGCGACGTCGAGGACGCGGTTGTCGTAGAAATAGAGCCCGGTCACCGCGTAGCGCGACTTCGGTTGCGCTGGCTTCTCCTCGAGGCTCGTCACGGCGCCGTGCGCGTCGAACTCGGCGACGCCGTAGCGCTCCGGGTCGGCGACCGGATACGCGAAGATCGTCGCGCCGCGCTCGCTCGCCGTTGCGCGCACGAGTTGCGGCTGCAGGTCGTGTCCGTAGAAGATGTTGTCGCCGAGCACGAGCGCCGACGGCGCAGTGCCGACGAAGCTGCGGCCGATGATGAACGCCTGCGCGAGTCCGTCGGGCGACGGCTGCACCGCATACGAGATCGCGAGGCCGAGGCGAGAGCCGTCGCCGAGCAGTTGCGCGAAGCGCGGCGTGTCGTCGGGCGTCGAGATCAGCAGGATGTCCCGGATGCCGGCGAGCATCAGCGTCGACAGCGGGTAATAGATCATCGGCTTGTCGTACACCGGCAGCAGCTGCTTCGAGACGACCTGCGTCACCGGATGCAGCCGGGTGCCCGATCCACCCGCGAGGATGATGCCCTTGCGTTTCATTACGCGTACTGAAGCTCGACCCACTGGCGGTACTCGGCGCTCTGCACGCTGGCGAGCCACTCGCCGTTCTCGAGATACCAGTCGATCGTCTGCGCGAGACCCGATTCGAACGTATGCGACGGCGTCCAGCCGAGCTCGCGTTCGATCTTCGTCGCGTCGATCGCGTAGCGACGATCGTGGCCGGGGCGATCGCGAACGAAGGTGATGAGCGCCTCGGCGTCGAGTGCGGGCCGGCGCTCGCGCAGGAGCCGGCAAAGCGTGCGCACGAGGTCGATGTTCGCCCGCTCCGCGTTGCCGCCGACGTTGTACGTCTCGCCGGGGCGCCCCTTCGCGAGCACCGTGCGGATCGCGCTGCAATGATCGCCGACGTACAGCCAGTCGCGCACGTTGCGGCCGTCGCCGTACACCGGCAACGGCTTGTGGTGCAGCGCATTGACGATCATCAGCGGAATCAGCTTTTCGGGAAACTGGAACGGGCCGTAGTTGTTCGAACAGTTCGTCGTCAGCGTCGGCAGGCCGAACGTGTGGCGATACGCGCGCACGAGATGATCCGACGACGCCTTCGACGCCGCGTACGGGCTGTTCGGCGCGTACGGCGTCGATTCGGTGAAGGCCGCGCCGTCCGGCGCCAGCGAGCCGTACACCTCGTCGGTCGAAACGTGCAGGAAGCGGAACGCGTCGCGCTCGCGTTCCGGTTGCTCGCTCCACCACGCGCGCACGCCATCGAGCAGCGCGAACGTGCCGACGACGTTCGTCTGGACGAACGCCGCGGGGCCGTGGATCGAGCGGTCGACGTGCGTTTCGGCGGCGAAGTTGACGATGGCGCGTGGACGGTGTCGCGTCAGCAGCGTACGCACGAGATCGGCGTCGCCGATGTCGCCGCGGACGAACACGTGACGCGGATCGCCGGCGAGCGCGCCGAGGCTTTGCAGGTTGCCGGCGTACGTGAGCTTGTCGAGGTTCACGAGCGGCTCGTCGTCGTGCGCGAGCCAGTCGAGCACGAAATTCGCGCCGATGAAGCCGGCGCCGCCGGTGACGAGGATCATTTCGGTAAGACGCTTTTTGAAGGCGGCCGAGTTTAGCAGCCTCGCGCAGGCGTTCCGTAGAAGCCGCGGTACCACGCGACGAACTGCGCGAGTCCCCGCTCGAGCGGCGTGCTCGGCGCAAAGCCGGTGAGCGCCGCGAGGTCGTCGATCGACGCATATGTGGCCGGCACGTCGCCGGGTTGCATCGGCAGCTCGCGCCGGATCGCCGAGCGTCCGAGCAGCTTCTCGAGCGTCGCGATGAAGCGATCGAGCTCGACGGCCTCGTGATTGCCGATGTTGTAGATCGCGTACGGCGCGCGATCGGCGTCAGGCGCGGGCGCGCGCGCGAGCACGCGCACGACGCCTTCGACGATGTCGTCGACGTAGGTGAAGTCGCGCTGCATGCGGCCGCCGTTGTACACGTCGATCGGGCGGCCTTCGAGGATCGCCTTCGTGAAGATCATCGGCGCCTGGTCGGGGCGGCCCCACGGCCCGTAGACCGTGAAGAAGCGCAGGCCGGTCGTCGGCAGCCGGTAGAGGTGGCTGTAGCTGTGCGCCATCAGCTCGTTCGCCTTCTTCGTGGCCGCGTAAAGACTCACCGGGTGGTCGACGCGCTGGTCCTCCGAAAACGGCAACGTGTGGCTCGCCCCGTAGACCGATGACGACGACGCATAGACGAGGTGCGCGACGTCGTTGTGCCGGCAGCCTTCGAGCACGTGCCCGAACGCGACGAGGTTGTTGCGCACGTAGGCCTGCGGATCGACGAGCGAGTAACGCACGCCGGGTTGCGCGGCGAGATGCACGACGCGATCGAAACGCTGCGCGAACAGCGCAGCGCACGCATCGGCATCGGCGAGATCGACGCGCGCGAACGCGAAGCGCGGAAGCGGCCGCAGCGCCTCGATGCGTGCCTCCTTCAGCGCGACATCGTAGTAAGGATCGAAGTCGTCGACGCCGGTAACGTCGACCTCCGCTTCGGCGAGCGCGCGCGCGACGTGCATGCCGATGAACCCGGCGGCGCCGGTGACGAGCACGCGCCGGCCGGCGAGCTGTTCGATTCCATTCATGGCGCGCGCTCCGCCCGCTCGAGCGCGCGCAGCTTCGCGTGCTTGAGGAAGCTCGCGAACGCGCCGATCGCGATGTGCGCGAAGCCGGCGGCGCCGTCGAGGAAGCCGAGCTTCAACACGTAGAAGCGAACGAAACGAACGAACGGCGCGAGCGCCATCGCGAGCGCCGAGCTGCGCGCACCCTTCGCGTGCAGCGCGTCCGCCTGCAGCGTCGTATACCGATTCTGCTTCGCGACGTACCGCTCGAGCGATTCCGCCGACGCGTGCAGCAGGTCGCCGTCGAGCCGGCCGACGCGGCCGTCCACGACGACGCGCTCGTGCACCGGATCGTCGCTCCACCGCGCGCGGCGGCGATCGAAAAGCCGCGTCGTCCAGTCGGGGTAGCCTTCGCCATGCGCGAGCCAGCGCCCGAGGAAGCGATTGCGCCGCGCGAATGCATAGGCGGCGACGGTCGGCTCGCCACGCGCGAACAGCGCGACGATCGATTCGCGCAGCGGCGGCGACAGCCGCTCGTCGGCGTCGAGACACAGGACCCAGTCGTGAACAGCGGACTCGACCGCGAACTGCTTCTGCGGCCCGAAGCCGGTGAAGGCGCGCGACAGCACCCGCGCGCCGCTGCGGCGTGCGATCTCTACGGTATGATCGGCGCTCCCCGAATCGACGACGAGCGCGTCGGCACAAAAGGGCGCCGATGCCAGGCAATCGGTGATTTCCGCCGCGGCGTCGCGCGTGATCACCACCAGCGAAACGGGAAGCGCATCGCTCATCGTCAACACGAATCGCCGCTTGCCGGCGCTTCCGCGAGCCCTCGTCTTCGAAGATGGCGCGATTCTACGAGAACGCGGTGACCCGAAACGCCCACCCCTCACCGCGAACCTCTCGCTGGGCAGGACCAGGGAGCCGAGCGATCGCGAGGCGCACGCGCCGCGATTGAGACGATGGAATCGGTACTCGTCGTGCGTCCCTCGTCGCTCGTCGACATCGTCTACGCGCTCGCGATCGCATCCGACATCCGGCGCGCGCACCCCGGTGTCGTCGTCGATTGGGTCAGCGAGCCGGGCTT
This sequence comes from Casimicrobiaceae bacterium, assembly GCA_035717085.1. GTDB lineage: Bacteria > Pseudomonadota > Gammaproteobacteria > Burkholderiales > Casimicrobiaceae > VBCG01. The sequence continues at coordinate 13,897 of DASTIY010000178.1, forward strand.
CGCGCCGCTCGTCGCCCTTTGTCCCGACGTTGCGCGCGTCGTCACGTTCGGCCTGCGCCGCTGGCGCCGCGCGCCGCTCGCGCGCGCGACGTGGCGCGACGTCGGCCGCTTTCGCGACGAGTTGCGGCGCACGCGCTACACGGCGATCCTCGACCTGCAGGAGCAGGTGAAAGGCGCGCTCATCGCGCGGCTCGCACGCGGCACGCGGCACGGCTTCGATTACGCGAGCATCCGCGAGCCGGTCGCGGCGCTCTTCGACGACGTGCATCATCGCGTGTCGCGGCGACTGCACTTCGTCGAGCGCTGCCGGCGCCTCGCGGCGGCCGCGCTCGGCTATCGCGCCGATGACCCGCCGCGCTGGAACCTGCAGCCGCAGGCTGCTGCACCGGCCATGCCGACCCGGCCCTACGCGGTCCTGTTGCACGGCACGAGTCGCGACGACAAGCTGTGGCCGGAAACGCATTGGCGCGAGCTCGAACAGGCCATCGCGGAGGCAGGACTCGCGATCGTGCTGCCGTGGGGCAGTCCGGCCGAGGAAGCGCGCAGTCGTCGGCTCGCGCAGGGTTTCGAGGACGCGGTCGTTCCACCGTGGCTTTCGTTGCCCGACGCAGCCGCGCTTTTTGCGAATGCAGCCCTGGCCGTCGGTGTCGATACCGGTTTCACGCATCTCGCCGCGGTCCTCGGCACGCCGACGATCGCCATCTTCTCGGTCACCGACCCGGCGCGCCATGGCGTCGCGAGCGCGGGTCCGCACGCGCACGACCTCGGCGACCGTGGGGCGATGCCGTCCGCCGATGCGGTGGTCGGCGCGGTCCGTGCGCGACTCGCCGCCCTCGCCTGAATCGTGCGCGTCGCGTACACGCTGCTGTGGTGGGTCGCGCTGCCCTGGTTGCCGCTACGCCTGTGGTGGCGCGGGCGGCGCGAGCCGACGTATCGGCAGGCGATCGGCGAGCGCTTCGGCCGTTACGCGGCGCGTCAGCCCGATACGCGTGCGGTCCTGTGGATCCACGCCGTGTCGCTCGGCGAAACGCGCGCGACCGTTCCGTTGGTCGAGCGCCTGCTGCGCGAGCGTCCGACCGCGACGATCCTGCTGACGCACATGACCGCGTCGGGCCGCGACGCCGGCCGGTCGCTCTTCGGCGATCGCGTGACGCAGGCGTGGCTGCCCTACGACGTTCCGTTCGCCGTCGAGCGCTTCTTCGCGCACTTCCGCCCGCGCGCGGGACTCCTCATGGAAACCGAGCTGTGGCCCAATCTCGTCGCGTGCGCGAAGCGACGCGGCGTGCCGCTTTTCCTCGTCAATGCGCGATTGTCGGAACGCTCGGCGCGCGGCTATGCGCGCGTCGGCGCACTCGCGCGCCCGCTCTTCGCGTCGCTCGCCGGTGTCGCCGCGCAGACCGACGCCGACGCGACGCGCCTCGTCGCGCTCGGCGCGCGCAACGTCATCGTCACCGGCAACCTCAAGTTCGACGTCGACGTTCCGGCCGCGATGCTCGAGCGCGGCCGCACCCTGCGGCAGCGCTTCGGAGCCGCGCGCCCCGTCGTGGTGCTTGCGTCGACGCGCGACGGCGAGGAATCGCTGCTCGTCGACGCGCTTTCGCGCGCTCGCCTCTCGCTATCGGCGCTCGTCGTGATCGTGCCGCGACATCCACAGCGCTTCGCCGACGTGGCGGGGATGCTCGACGCGCGCGGCATCGCGTTCGCGCGGCGCAGCGACGAGCGCGACGTGCCGCCCGGCACGCGCGTCGTCCTCGGCGATTCGATGGGCGAAATGCTCGCGTACTACGCGGCGGCCGACGTCGTGTTCGTCGGCGGCAGCCTGCTGCCGCTCGGCGGCCAGAACCTGATCGAGCCGATCGCCGTCGGGGCGCCGACGCTGATCGGACCGCACACGTTCAATTTCGCCGCGGCGAGCGACGCGGCGGTGGCGGCCGGTGCCGCGCGGCGCGTGCGCGACGCCGACGAGGTGTTCGCCGCCGCACGCGAGTTGCTCGACGACGATTCGGCGAGCGCTGCGATGCGCGAGCGCGCGACCGCGTTCGTCGCGGCGCATCGGGGGGCGGTGGATCGGTTGTGGGAGTGGCTGGGCCCGAAAATCGACGAGGGGCCAGGGGCCAGGGACCAGGGATCAGGGACCGGGGGCTAGGAAGCGTCGTCGCTATGCGATGCGCATCGCGTGTGTCTACGGGACGATGATCGTCAGCCATCGCAACGAACGCGACTCCGACGCTCCCCGGCCCCTGATCGCTGGCCCCTAATGCCTAGCCCCTCAGTCGGCGATTCACGTCCTCCAATTCCTGCGTATCGAGCGCGCCGACCGCTGACTTCAGGCGCAGCACGCCGAGCAGGTAGTTGAAGTACGCCTGCGCGAGGTCGTGCCGCGC
>DASTIY010000179.1:0-5964 GCA_035717085.1 Casimicrobiaceae bacterium
GAGCTTCGCGGCGATCTTGGCGATCGGGAACCCGGTCGCCTTGGATGCGAGCGCGGACGAGCGCGAGACGCGCGGATTCATCTCGATCACGATCATCCGCCCGTCGTCGGGGTTGATCGCGAACTGGACGTTCGAGCCACCCGTGTCGACGCCGATCTCGCGCAGCACGGCGATCGACGCGTCGCGCATGATCTGGTATTCCTTGTCGGTCAGCGTCTGCGCCGGCGCGACGGTGATCGAGTCGCCGGTGTGCACGCCCATCGGGTCGAAGTTCTCGATCGAGCAGACGATGATGCAGTTGTCCTTGCGGTCGCGCACCACCTCCATCTCGAACTCCTTCCACCCGAGGAGCGATTCCTCGATCAGGAGCTCGCGCGTGGGCGAGAGGTCGAGGCCGCGCTTGCACATCTCGACAAACTCGTCCTTGTTGTACGCGATGCCGCCGCCCGTCCCGCCGAGCGTGAACGACGGCCGGATGACCGCCGGAAAGCCGATGCGCGCCTGCACGTCGAGCGCCTGCTCGAGGTTGTGCGCGATGCCCGAGCGCGCCGAGCCGAGGCCGATGCGCGTCATCGCCGCCTTGAACTTCTCGCGGTCCTCCGCCTTGTCGATTGCCTTCTTCGACGCGCCGATCAGCTCGACGTCGTACTTCGTGAGGATCCCCTCGCGCGCGAGATCGAGCGCGCAATTGAGCGCCGTCTGGCCACCCATCGTCGGGAGCAGCGCGTCGGGACGCTCGCGCTCGATGATGCTCGCGACCATCGGCCACGTGATCGGCTCGATGTAGGTGACGTCCGCCATCTCGGGGTCGGTCATGATCGTCGCCGGATTCGAATTGACGAGGATCACGCGATAGCCTTCTTCGCGCAGCGCCTTGCAGGCCTGCGCGCCCGAGTAGTCGAACTCGCACGCCTGGCCGATGACGATGGGCCCGGCGCCGATGATGAGGATCGACCGGATGTCCGTGCGCTTCGGCATCGTTATCGCCTTTCCATCGATTTCACGAAGCGGTCGAACAGGTAACCCGAATCCAGCGGTCCGGGAGAAGCCTCCGGGTGACCTTGAAAGCCGAATGCCGGACGATCGGTGAGCGCGATGCCCTGCAGGCTCCCGTCGAAAAGCGACACGTGCGTCACGCGCACGTTCGCAGGCAGCGTCGCCGCGTCGACCGCGAAGCCGTGATTCTGACTCGTGATCAGCACCTGACCGGTGTCCTTGTCGAGCACCGGATGATTCGCGCCGTGATGACCGAATTTCATCTTCAGCGTCTTCGCGCCGACCGCGAGGCCCAGCAGCTGGTGGCCGAGGCAGATGCCGAACGTCGGCATGCCACGATCGACGAACTCGCGAGTCGCTTCGATCGCGTAGCCGCTTGCTTGCGGGTCGCCGGGTCCGTTCGACAGGAAGATGCCGTCGGGGGATAGCGCGAGCGCTTCGCGAGCGGTCGTCTGCGCGGGCACGACGGTAAGGCGGCAGCCGCGCTGCGCGAGAAGCCGCAGGATGTTGTGCTTGACGCCGAAGTCGTAGGCGACGACGTGGAACTTCGTCTCGTGCACCGGCAGGTAGCCGTGACCGAGCGTCCACGTGCCCGAATTCCATTCGTACGGCGCTTTGGACGACACGACCTTCGCGAGATCGAGCCCGTTCATCGACGGCACGGCGCGCGCGCGCGCAACGGCACGTTCGGCGTCGGCCTCCGCCAGCGCATCGGCGGCGACGATGCACGCGTTCTGCGTGCCGCGCTCGCGCAGGATGCGCGTGAGCCGGCGCGTGTCGACGTCGGCGATCGCGACGACGCTGGCCGCGCGCAGGCAGGCCGACAGATCCTGAGTCGAGCGCCAGTTCGACGCGACGCGCGGCAGATCGCGGATCACGAGTCCCGCGGCGAAGACGCGCGACGATTCCATGTCCTCGGGATTGACGCCGACGTTGCCGATATGCGGATAGGTGAGCGTCACGATCTGTCCGGCGTACGACGGGTCGGTGAGGATCTCCTGATAGCCCGTCATCGCCGTGTTGAAGACGACTTCGCCCGTCGTCGAACCGAGCGCGCCGATCGCGCGGCCGTGCAGCACCGTGCCGTCGGCAAGCGCCAGCAACGCCGGCGTGCGGGCAGCAAAAAGCGGCGGCTTCGCGAGAGCCGGATGCGCGACTTCGTTCATGAGTATTGCGCTGCTATGAGATGCCGAGCACGTCGCGCATGTCGAAGAGTCCCGCGTCGCCGTTTCGCCGTTTCTCGGCGACGAACGCCGCAGCGCGCAGCGCACCGGCCGCGAAGTTGCGACGCGACGTGGCGCGGTGCGAGAGCTCGAGACGCTCGCCGCCACCGGCGAAGATGACGCTGTGCTCGCCGACGACGTCGCCACCGCGAAGCGTGGCGAAGCCTATCGTGCCCGCCTTGCGCTCGCCCGTCACGCCTTCGCGCGCGTACACCGCGTGATCGCGCAACGCGATGCCGGCACCGGCCGCCGCGGCTTCCCCGAGCGCGAGCGCCGTGCCCGACGGCGCGTCGACCTTGTGCCGGTGATGCATCTCGACGATTTCGATGTCGTAAGCCGTGCCGAGCAGCGCCGCCGCTTCGCGCACGAGCTTCGCGAGCACGTTGACGCCCACGCTCATGTTCGGCGCAAGCACGATGGGAACGGCACCGGCGTGCCGCGCGATACGCGACTTCGCCACGTCGTCGAGGCCCGTGGTGCCGATAACGCCCGCGACGCCTGCCTCTTCGCACGCCGCGAGATGCGCGAGCGTACCTGCGGGACGCGTGAAGTCGATCAGCACGTCCGCCTTGCAGACCGCCGAGGCGATGCCGCTTTCGACGCCGACGTTCGTCGTGCGACCGAAGCGTTCACCCGCGTCGTGCCCGAGCAGGGCACTGCCGGCCATGTCGAGCGCCGCGACGAGACGGAAGCGCGCATCGTCGAGCGTCGCCTCGATCAGCGCCTGGCCCATGCGCCCGCTCGCACCGGCGATGGCGAGGCGCACCGGGGTGGACGAATGGGTGTTCATGGAAGGGCTATTTCCTGAACACGTCCATCAGCCGGTCCCAGAAGCCCTTGTCCTCGTTGGCGCTGGAGGGCAACGCCTTCGCACTCGCCGACTGGTTGAGCTCGATCACCGACGCGGGCAGCGCGTCCCCTTCCCAACGCGCGAGCTTGCCGTCGGCGAAGTACGCGGTGAACTTGCGATGCTCGAGCACCTGTCCCTGACGGGTGTATTCGTACACGTAGTCCCAGCGATCGGGCCGGAATGGCGATTCTACGAGCGGCGTGCCGAGGATCTGGCGGACCTGCTGCTGGGTCATGCCGACTTTCAACCTGTCGACCATGTCCTGCGACAGGTAATTGCCCTGGTTGATGTCGATCTTGTAGACGCCCAGCGAGCGCCACGTCGGCGCATACTTGTCGAAGGTGGCGCAGCCGCCAAGCACGAGAGCGAAGAGCGCGAGCGGCGCGACACGAAGCGCGGCCCGGATCGCGTAGCGGGTCGTCGAACGAAACACGATGCGAGTCACCAGAGGCAAATTCGCTATTATAGCCAGCGAACGCCGATGAATCCTTCGCACGACCTGAAGACCGCGGGGCTCAAGGCCACCGTTCCGCGCCTCAAGATCATCAATCTCTTCGAGACGTCGGACGTGCGGCACCTGACCGCCGAAGACGTCTATCGCCTGCTGCTCGCCGAAGGCGTCGACATCGGCCTCGCGACCGTCTATCGCGTGCTGACGCAGTTCGAGCAGGCGGGCATCCTCGTGCGGCATCACTTCGAATCGGGCAAGGCGGTCTTCGAGCTCAACGAAGGCAAGCACCACGACCACCTCGTGTGCCTGCAGTGCGGGCGCGTCGAGGAGTTCTACGATCCCGAGATCGAGAAGCGCCAGGCGAAGGTCGCGAAAGAGCGCGGCTTCGCGATCACCGAGCACGCGCTCTATCTCTACGCCGACTGCACGAAGCCGAACTGCCCGCATCGCAAGCCGCACGGCGACAGCTGACGATCGACTCAGTCCTCGCTGTCGGTGAGCACGTCCACCGGCGGTGCGGCCTCGCGGCGGCTGAAGTCGCGCAGCCGAAACCCGAGCGCGTACAACGTGCCGAAATACGCGAGCGCACCCGCGGCGACGACGACCGCGAGGCGCGACACCTTGCCGGCGAGCGCCGCATGGAGCCAGACGTCGTCATGGCCGCGAAGCAGCGCGACGACCAGCGCGAGTGCCGCGCTCGCGATGCAGATCTTCGCGAAGAACGGCAGCCACCCCGCGCGCGGCCGATAGAAGCGATTGCGCAGCAGCAGCCACAGCAAAAGCCCGGCGTTGCACGAGGCGCCGAGGCTGGTGGCGAGCGTGAGACCGGCGTGCTCGAGACCGACGGGCCACGCGAGGATCACCGCGAGCGTCTGGGTGACGAGCACCGTGAAGAACGCGATCTTCACCGGCGTCTTCATCACCTGCCGCGCATAGAAGCCCGGCGCGAGAATCTTCACGAGCACGATCGCCGGCAAGCCGACCGCGTACCCGAGCAGCGCGACCTGCGTCTGCATCGCGTCGTCGATCGTGAAGCGACCGTACTGATAGAGCGTCGCGACGAGCGGCAGCGCGAGGATCGCGAGCGCGATCGCCGCCGGCAACGCGAGGAGCAGCGCGAGGCGCAGGCCCCAATCGAGAAGCTCCGAATACGCCGCGTGATCGTCGTCGCTGTAATGCTGCGCGAGCGACGGCAGCAGCACCGTGCCCAACGCGACGCCGAGGAGCGCGCTCGGAAACTCCATGAGCCGGTCGGCATACGTGATCCACGAGATCCGGCCGTTGCCGAGCAGCGCGGCGAGCTGCGTGTTGATCAACGCGGAGATCTGCGCGGCCGACACGCCGATCACCGCCGGCCCCATCGCGCGCAGGATGCGGCGCACGCCTTCGTCGCGCCAGTCGAACGACGGCCGCGGCAGCATGCCGATGGCGAGCAGCGGCTTGATCTGCAGCAAGAGTTGCGCGAGGCCACCGATCGCGACGCCCCAGGCGAGCGCGACGATCGGCGGATCGACGTAGCGGGCGAGAAAGATCGCCGCGCCGATGATCGACAGGTTGAGGAGCACCGGCGTGAACGCCGGGATCGCGAAACGCCGGTAGACGTTCATCACGCCGGCCGCGAGCGACACGAGCGAGACGAACAGGATGTACGGAAAGACGATCCTGATCATCTGCGCCGTCAGGTCGACCTTGCCCGGCGTCTCGGCGAACCCGCCGGCGAGCAGATACACGAGCCACGGCGCTGCGAGCGAGCCGACGATCGACAGCGCGATGAGGATCACGGCGAGAAGCGTCGCGACGTCCCCGACGAGCTTGCGCGTCGCTTCGGCGCCGCGCTTGCGCCGGTACTCGGCGAGGATCGGAACGAATGCCTGCGAGAACGCGCCTTCGGCAAAGAGCCGGCGCAGCAGGTTCGGGAGGCGGAACGCCGCCTCGAAGGCGTCCATCTGCAATCCGGCGCCGAAGATCGTCGCCTTGAGCGTTTCGCGAAGCAGGCCGGTGATGCGCGACAGGAGCGTCATGCCGCTCACCGTCGTCAGGGTGCGCAGGAGATTCAATTCGTCGTGGCCCGATACGCCTTGCCCGCACTGCGAAAATCGCGTATTATGCCGGGTCTTTCGCGGCCGTCTTCGCCTCGTTTGTGGCGCCGATCGCGTCCGCGCATCTCACCCGAGCGGCGTCGACTGACGCCGGCCACGCAAGGATCGGAAGCAATGGCGAATACCGCCCAGGCGCGCAAGCGCGCGCGGCAGGCAGAAGCGACGCGGCAACGCAACGCCAGCCAGAAGTCGGCGCTGCGCACGGCCGTGAAGAAGGTCAAGAAGGCGATCGCGGCCGGCGACAAGGCTGCCGCGACGACGGTGTTCCGCGAATCGCAGGCGATCATCGATCGCATCGCCGACAAGCGCATCGTGCACAAGAATCTCGCGTCGCGCACCAAGTCG
>DASTIY010000180.1:0-2467 GCA_035717085.1 Casimicrobiaceae bacterium
GTCACGATCAAGGAGTCGGGCGAGGGGCAGGGCGGCTACGCGAAGGAGATGTCCAAGGAGTTCATCGAGGCGGAATACGCGCTGTTCCGCGCGCAGGCCAAGGAGATCGACGTCGTGATCACGACGGCGCTGATCCCCGGCAAGCCGGCGCCGAAGCTGTGGCTCGAGGACATGGTCAAGCTGATGAAGCCCGGCTCGGTGGTCGTCGACCTCGCGGCGGAGCAGGGCGGCAACTGCGAGTGCACGAAGCCCGGCGAGGCGGTCGACATCGGGGGCGTGACGGTGATCGGCTACACGGACCTGCCGAGCCGGATGGCGCACGTCGCGAGCGACTTCTACGGCATGAACCTGTGGCACCTGCTCGAGGAGATGGGCGGTGCGAAGGGCTACAAGATCGATCACGAGAACGATGCGGTGCGGCCGGCGCTCGTGCTCGAGGGCGGCGAGAAGCGCTGGCCCCCGCCGCCGATGACCGCGGCGAAGAAGGTCGAGGCGGCACCCGCGAAGGCGGCGGTCGCGGCGGCTCCGGTGCCGGCGCCTGCACCGGTCGCAACGGCCGCGAAGGCGCCGAGCAGCGGCGGACACGGGCCGGCACCGCGCGCACCGTCGCGGGCATCGGGGATCGCGATGTCGATCGTCGGCCTCGTCGCGGCGGCCGTGTGGCTCGGGTTGCGGTTCGGGTATTCCGACGCGCAGGCCTCGCCCGAGAAGTACCTGCTGCTCCAGCACCTGACCGTGTTCGTGATGGCGGTGTTCGTCGGGTTCCAGGTCGTGTGGAACGTGACGCCCGCGCTGCACACACCGCTGATGAGCGTCACGAACGCGATCAGCGGCATCATCGTCGTCGGTGGGTTGCTCGGCAGCATCGGCAAGCTGCACGCATCGGTCACCGTCGCCGTGATCGCGACCTTGTTCGCGACGATCAACATCGCCGGTGGCTTCATCGTGACGCGGCGGATGCTGCAGATGTTCAGGAAGTAGCGATGATCCACTTCAGCAACGCCATCGCGCTGTCGACGCTCGCGTACCTGGTCGCGGCCGTGCTGTTCATCCTCGCGCTGCGCGGCCTGTCGAGTCAGGAGACGGCGAAGCGCGGCAACATCTACGGCATCGTCGGCATGGCGATCGCGATCGGCGCGACGTTCGCGATGCCGACGTACGGCGAGTCGTTTCATCCGCTCGTCTACGTCTCGATCATCATCGCGTGCGTGATCGGCGCGACGATGGCGCTGCGCGTCGGCATGACGCAGATGCCCGAGATGGTCGCGCTGCTGCACAGCTTCGTGGGCCTCGCCGCGGTGCTCGTCGGCTTCTCGATCCAGCTCACGGGCCACGCGCCGCTGTCGGAGCGCATCGAGGTCTACGTCGACGTGATCATCGGCGCGATCACGACCACGGGCTCCGTGCTCGCGTTCCTCAAGCTACGCGGCTCGGTCTCCGGCAAGCCGCTGCTGCTTCCGGCGCGTCACAAGCTGAACCTCGCGATGGTGATCGCGATCGTGGTGCTCGGCTACCTCTACGGCACGGACGGTCACACGTGGGCGCTCGAGATCGCGACGCTGATCGCCGGCGTGCTCGGCATGCACCTGGTCGCCGCGATCGGCGGCGCCGACATGCCGGTCGTCGTGTCGATGCTCAACAGCTACTCGGGATGGACCGCGGCCGCCGCCGGTTTCATGCTGAACAACGACCTCCTGATCATCACCGGCGCGCTCGTCGGATCGTCGGGCGCGATCCTCTCCTACATCATGTGCCGCGCGATGAACCGGTCGATCTGGAACGTGATCTTCGGCGGGTTCGGCGCGACGCCGGCCCCGGCCCCCAAGGGCGGCACGGCGCAGCCCGCCGGAGAGGTCCAGGAGATCGATGCTCCGACGCTCGCGGCCACGCTCAAGGAAGCGAAGAACGTCATCATCGTCCCCGGCTACGGCATGGCCGTGGCGCGCGCGCAGCATGCGGTGCGCGAGCTGACCGACATCCTGCGCAAGCAGGGCGTCAACGTGCGGTTCGCGATCCATCCCGTCGCGGGCCGCCTGCCGGGTCACATGAACGTGCTGCTCGCCGAGGCGAACGTGCCGTACGACATCGTCCTCGAGATGGACGAGATCAACGCCGACTTCCCGTCGACCGACGTGGCGATCGTGATCGGCGCGAACGACATCGTGAACCCGGCCGCCGAGGACGATCCGACGAGCCCGATCGCCGGCATGCCGGTCCTCCAGGTGTGGAAGGCCAAGCTCGTGATCGTGAACAAGCGGTCACGTGCGGCGGGCTACGCAGGCATCGATAACCCGCTGTTCTACAAGCCGGTCACGAAGATGCTGTTCGGCGACGCGAAGGACGCGGTCGAAAAGGTCGTTTCGGCACTCAAAGCGTAAGATCCGCTCATGCGGATCGCACTGGTGGGGCCCGAGATCGAGGAGAACCTGGGGCTGCGGTACCTCGCTGCCGCCTTGCGTGCGCGAGG
>DASTIY010000181.1:0-5257 GCA_035717085.1 Casimicrobiaceae bacterium
GGCGTGCCGATGCGGCACGGCAGGTGGAAGACTTCCTCGCCGAGCTCGGCCATCCCCTGCAGCATCGCGGTGCCGCCGGTGATCACCACGCCCGAGCTCAGGAGCTCCTCGAAGCCCGACCTGCGCAGCTCGCCCTGCACGAGCGTGTAGAGCTCCTCGATGCGCGGCTCGATGACCTCGGCGAGCATCGGACGGGAGAGCTTGCGGGGCGCGCGCTCGCCCACGCCGGGCACCTCGACGATGTCGTTCGCGTCGGCGAGCTGGCGCAGCGCGCAGCCGTGGCGGATCTTCAATTCCTCCGCCTCCTTCGTCGGCGTGCGCAGCGTCATCGCGATGTCGTTGGTGACCTGGTCGCCGGCGATCGGGATCACCGCGGTGTGACGGATCGCACCGCCGGCGAACACGGCGATGTCGGTCGTGCCGCCGCCGATGTCCATCAGGCAGACGCCGAGATCCTTCTCGTCGTCGTTCAGCACGGCCTTCGCCGAGGCGAGCGGCTGCAGCATCACGTCGCGCACTTCGAGCCCGCAGCGGCGCACGCACTTCGTGATGTTCTCGACGGCCGACACGGCTCCGGTCACGATGTGCACCTTGACCTCGAGGCGCACGCCGCTCATGCCGAGCGGCTCGCGGACGTCCTCCTGGCCGTCGATGATGAATTCCTGCGGCAGGATGTGCAGCACCTGCTGGTCGTTCGGGATCGCGACCGCCTTGGCGGTTTCGACGACGCGGTCGATGTCGGCCTGCGTGACCTCCTTCTCCTTGATCGCGACCATGCCGCTCGAATTGAGGCTGCGGATGTGGCTGCCCGCGATGCCGGTGTAGACCTCGCTGATGCGGCAGTCGGCCATCAGCTCGGCTTCCTCGAGCACGCGCTGGATCGAGCCCATCGTCGCCTCGATATTGACGACGACGCCTTTCTTCAGCCCGCGCGAGGGCTGCGTGCCGAGGCCGATGACGTTCAGTGCGCCATCGTCCAGGACCTCGGCCACGATCGCGACGATCTTGGAGGTCCCGATGTCGAGCCCGACGATCAGATTGCTGTTGTCTTTCACGATTTGCCCGCTCCGCCCTTTGGCATCGGCACCCTGACGCGCGCCGTGGCCGTGGTCGCTTGTTGATTCATCCCCTCTTCGCCGGCTTCTCGCGAAAGCCCGGCACCCTTGCTGCAAATCCGTTGCGATAGCGCAGATCGACGTGATCGACGTGCGTGCCCGCGCGCGCGAGTACGCCGATCGTCTTGCGGTACACGTCGAGGAAGCGCGTGAGCCGCTCACCGGTGTCGTCACGCCCGACGTCGAGCGTGATCGGTCCGCCGTCGTCGGCCGCGCGTAGCCGCCAGCCGCCGCGTGCCGACAAGGCGAGTCCCGTCAGGCGAAGACCGAAGGGCGCGAGGAGCTTCGTCCAGTCGCGAAAATGCGCGGTCATCTGTTGCGCCGTGCCCTCGGGACCGGCGAACTCGGGCAGCTCGCCCGCATAGTTCGCGACGAACACGTCCCCGTGCGTGTCGACGAGCGCGTTGTCGTTCCAGCGCGCGAACGGCGCGTGCTCGTCCACTTCGATCTCGAGGCGGCGCGGCCATTGCCGGCGCAGCGCGACCGAGCGCACCCACGGCACTTTCGCGAGCGATTCGCGGGCGGCGTCGAGGTTCATCGTGAAGAACGTGCCGCGCAATTCGCTGCGCACGATCGACTCGACGTGTGCGGCGCTCGCGCGCACGAGCGGCGTCGTCACGACGATCTCGCGATACTCGAACGCGGGCAGCCGTGCGACGGCCGTGGTGACCGCGAAGGCGAGGAACGCCAGCGCGATCAGCGACAGCGTCACCGCGATCGCGTTCAGCTGGCGCGCGTCATCCCACATGGGCGCCTTTCAGGATCTCGACGCAAAGCTCGGGAAAGCTCATGCCGGCCTGCTTCGCCGCCATCGGCACGAGGCTGTGGCCCGTCATCCCGGGCGACGTGTTGACCTCCAGGAACGAATAGCTGCCGTCGGAGCGCAGGATCAGGTCGAGCCGACCCCAACCCGTGCAGCCGACGACGTCGAATGCGGCGAGCGCCTGCGCGCGAATCCGGGCTTCGAGTGCGGCATCGATGCCGCTCGGGCAGAAATACTTCGTCTCGTCGGAAAAGTATTTGCTGTGGTAGTCGTAATTGCCGTGCGGCGCCTCGATGCGGATCAGCGGCAGCGCGCGTCCGTTCACGATCGACGCGGTCAACTCCATGCCGCTGACGAACTCCTCGACCAGCACGAGCGGGTCGTGCTCGGCCGCGACCTTCCATGCGAGCGCGAGCTCGTCGTGGTCGACGTGCTCGACGCGCGTGATGCCGATCGTCGATCCCTCGCGCGCGGGCTTCACGACGAGTGGAAGGCCGAGCTCGGCGATGATGCGCGGCCAGTCGGTCGTGGCGTCGACGACGCGATAGCGCGGCGTCGGAATGTTCGACGCGATCCACACGAGCTTCGTGCGCCACTTGTCCATCGCCAGCGCCGAGGCCATCACGCCGCTGCCCGTGTAGGGGATGCCCAACGTTTCCAGCACGCCCTGCACGGTGCCGTCCTCGCCGAAGCGGCCATGCAAGGCGATGAACACGCGCGCGAATCCGTCGCGCGCAAGCTCGAGCACGTCACGCTCGGCGGGATCGAACGGATGCGCGTCGACGCCGCGCTCGCGGAGCGCCGCGACGACCGCGTTGCCGGACATCAGCGACACCTCGCGCTCGGCGGACGGGCCGCCGAGCAGAACCGCGACCTTTCCGAAGTCCTCGGTCCCCTCTCCCGCCTCGCTCGCGCTCGGCTGCCTCGCCCCGCGTGCGGGGAGAGGGTTGGGGTGAGCGGCGTTGCGTACGGCATTCATGCGGCTTCTCCAAGGACGCGCACCTCGGGCTCGAGCAGCACGCCGGTGCGCGCGTGCACCGTGTCGCGCACGTGCGCGATCAGCGCCTCGATGTCGGCCGCGCGCGCGCGGCGCTCGGGATTCACGATGAAATTCGCGTGCAACTCGGAGACACGCGCCCCGCCGATCGCGAAGCCCTTGAGCCCGCAAGCTTCGATGAGCCGCGCCGCGTAGTCGCCGGGGGGATTGCGAAATACGCTGCCGGCATTGGGCAGCGACAGCGGCTGCGTCGCGATGCGTCTTGCGAGCAGCGACTTGATCGCGGCACGCGACGTCGCGACGTCGCCGGGCGGAAAACGGAACCACGCGCCGGTGAACGGCTCCAGCGCTGCCCCGTCGCGACGGTGCACGCTGCGATAGCCGATCGTGAAAGCGTCGGGCGTGCGGACCGCGAAGCGGCCGTCGCGGACGAGCGTCTCGACGCGCGCGACGTGGCGCCACGTCTCGCCGCCGTAGCAGCCCGCGTTCATCGCCAGCGCGCCACCGACGGTGCCCGGAATGCCGGCCAGGAATTCTGCCCCGCTCGCGCCGTGCATCGCCGCGAACCGCGCGAGCTTCGGACTCGCGACGCCCGCATCGGCGTAGATCAATCCGTCGGCCACGGCGAGCACCGCGCCGGGATCGTGCATCAGCACGACGGCGCCACGGATGCCGCCGTCGCGCACGAGCGTATTGCTGCCGAGGCCCAGCACCGTCAACGGCATCGCCGGCGGCAACGCGCGCACGAATTGCGCGAGGTCGTCGCGCCCGGCGGGGGTGAAGAGCAGGTCGGCGTGGCCGCCGACGCGCCACGTCGTGTGCCGCGCGAGCGAGCCGTTGCGCGCAAACGTTCCGCGCAGGCTCGCGAGGGGCAGATCGTCCATCATCATCGCGCGCCGCCCAGTTGCGCGGGGACCGTTCCGATCGAACCCGCGCCCATCGTCAACACGACGTCGCCGTCGCGCGCGACGCCGCGAATCGCGTCGGGCATATCGGCGATCGCTTCGACGAAGACGGGCTCGACGCGACCGGCGACGCGCACCGCGCGTGCGAGCGCGCGCCCGTCGGCCGCCACGATCGGGGCCTCGCCGGCGGGGTAGACGTCGGCCAGGACGAGCGCATCGGGCGTCGACAGCACGCGCACGAAATCCTCGAAGAGATCGCGCGTGCGCGTATAGCGATGCGGCTGGAACGCAAGGACGATGCGTCGTCCCGGAAAGCTTTCGCGCGCCGCAGCGAGCGTCGCGGCCATCTCGACCGGGTGGTGACCGTAATCGTCGATGAGCGTGAACGCGCCGCCGGCGGCAATCTCGACCTGGCCGTAACGCTGGAAGCGGCGATCGACGCCGCGGAACTCGGCGAGCGCGCGTGCGATCGCCGCATCGTCGACGCCGACTTCGCGACCGACGGCGATCGCCGCGAGCGCGTTGCGCACGTTGTGCACGCCGGCGAGTGCGAGCTCGATCGCGAGCGGCCGCGCGCCTTTCGCGTGCGCGACAAAATGCATGCGCCCTTCGCGATTGACGACGTCCACCGCGCGTAACTGCGCGTCGTCGGAAAGTCCGTACGTGACGATCGGTTTGGCAATCTCGGGCACGATCGCCCGGACGTGCGGATCGTCGATGCACAACACGGCGACGCCATAGAACGGGAGTCGCTGCACGAAGTCGACGAAGGCGCGCGACAGGCGTCCGAAATCCTGCGCATACGTCTCCATGTGGTCGGCGTCGATGTTCGTGACGACGGCGAGGACCGGCGTCAGATACAGGAACGACGCGTCGGACTCGTCGGCCTCGGCGACGAGGAATTCGCCGTGGCCGAGCCGCGCGTGCGCGTCGGCGGCGAGAAGCCGGCCGCCGATGACGAACGTCGGGTCGAGCCCGCCTTCGGCAAGCACCGAGGCGATGAGGCTCGTCGTCGTCGTCTTGCCGTGCGTGCCGGCCACCGCGATGCCCTGCTTGAGGCGCATCAGCTCGGCAAGCATCAACGCACGCGGGACGATCGGAATGCCGCGCTCGCGCGCCACGGCGACTTCCGGATTGTCGGGCGCGATCGCCGTCGAGACGACGACCGCGTCGGCACCCGTCACATTCGATGCATCGTGGCCGATCGCGACCGCGACGCCGAGCGAGCGCAGGCGCTTCGTCGCCGCGCCTTCGTGCAGGTCCGACCCCGACACGCGATAGCCCTGCGTCGCGAGCACTTCGGCGATGCCGCTCATGCCGGCGCCGCCGATGCCGACGAAGTGCACCCGCTTGACCTTATGCTTCATCTGACAAGGTCCAGACAAGCGTCCGCCACACGATCCGCCGCATCGCGACGGCCGACGCGATACGCGTTCACCGCCATCGTCAGCGCGTGCTGTCGCGTGAGCGCGGTCAG
>DASTIY010000182.1:0-2770 GCA_035717085.1 Casimicrobiaceae bacterium
CCAGGCGCCCGGCCGTCAACGCCAGCCGCAAGGCACCCGCCTCGCGCAAGCCGGCCCCCGCGACTGCGGCGAAAGGCGCTGCGCCCGCTGCCAAGCCCAAGGCGGCACCGAAGTCCAAGCTGCTCGTGAAGGCCGGCGGCAAGCCGGCCCCGACGCCGAAGGTCGACAAGCAGCCGGCGAAGCCGCTTGCCGCGGCGCCCGCGCCGCTCGCCAAGGGGCTTCTGGGGCACAAGCCGTCGGCCGGCGAGATCGCCGCGAAGATCGCCGGCAAGCGCGCCGAGGATGCCGCGCACAAGAAAGGCAAGAACGGCAAGCACGCCGACGTGGCGCCGCGCGAGTTGACGCCCGCCGACGTCGAGGCGCGCAAGCGCCGCCTGAAGACGCTGATCGTGCTCGGCAAGGAGCGTGGCTACCTCACGTACGCCGAGATCAACGATCACCTGCCCGACGACATCCTCGACGCCGAGCAGATCGAGGGCATCATCTCGATGATCGGCGACATGGGCATCCAGGTGTACGACGAAGCCCCGGATGCCGAGACGCTGCTGATGTCGGAGGCGACGCCCACCGCCGCCGCCGAGGACGTCGAGGAAGAAGCCGAGGCCGCCGCGTCGACGCTCGACAGCGAGTTCGGCCGCACGACCGACCCCGTGCGCATGTACATGCGCGAGATGGGCTCGGTCGAGCTCCTCACGCGCGAAGGCGAGATCGAGATCGCGAAGCGCATCGAGGAGGGTCTGAAGCACATGATCCTCGCGATCTCCGCGTGCCCGATGACCGTGCAGCAGATCCTCGAGCTCGCCGACAAGATCGCCAAGGACGAGATGAAGATCGACGACGTCGTCGATGGCCTTCTCGATTTCAACGAGGAACTGACCGCGCTCGAGGACGAGTCGAGCGACGGCGACGACGAGAACGACGAGGAGGAAGCCGATCCGGGTGCGATCGCGAGCGAGAACCTCGAGCGGCTGAAGCTCGCCGCGCTCGAGCGCTTCGGCACGATCCGCAAGCTCTTCGCGCGGATGCTGCAGGTGCTCGCGAAGGACGGCCACAAGGCGCCGCGCTACCTCGATCTGCAGAAGAAGATCAGCCACGAGCTCATGCAGATCCGTTTTTCGGCGCGCATGGTCGAGAAGCTCTGCGACTCGGTGCGCACCGAAGTCGACAACATCCGCCAGATGGAGCGCAAGATCCAGGACCTCGTCGTGCACAAGGGCGGCATGCCGCGGCCCGACTTCATCAAGGCGTTCCCGGCCAACGAGGTATCGCTGCGCTGGATCGATCGCGAAGTCGGCGCGCACCACGGCTACAGCGAGCAGCTCGCGAAGTACCGGCAGGCGATCGTCGAGCAACAGCAGAAGCTCATCGACCTGCAGACGCGCGTGATGATCCCCTTGAAGGACCTGAAGGAGATCAACAAGCAGATGTCGACCGGCGAGGCGAAGGCGCGCAAGGCGAAGCGCGAGATGACGGAGGCGAACCTGCGCCTGGTGATCTCGATCGCGAAGAAGTACACGAACCGCGGCCTGCAGTTCCTCGACCTGATCCAGGAGGGCAACATCGGCCTCATGAAGGCCGTCGACAAGTTCGAATACCGGCGCGGCTACAAATTCTCCACGTACGCGACGTGGTGGATCCGCCAGGCGATCACGCGCTCGATCGCCGACCAGGCGCGCACGATCCGCATCCCGGTGCACATGATCGAGACGATCAACAAGATGAACCGCATCTCGCGGCAGATCCTGCAGGAGACGGGCCAGGAGCCCGATCCCGCGACGCTCGCCGTCAAGATGGAGATGCCGGAAGAGAAAATCCGCAAGATCCTGAAGATCAGCAAGGAGCCGATCTCGATGGAGACGCCGATCGGCGACGACGACGACTCGCATCTCGGCGACTTCATCGAAGATCAGTCGACGGTCGCGCCGTCCGACGCCGCGGTGAACGCGTCGTTGCGCGACGTGTGCAAGGACATTCTCGACACGCTGACGCCGCGCGAAGCGAAGGTGCTGCGCATGCGCTTCGGCATCGAGATGAACACCGACCACACGCTCGAGGAAGTCGGCAAGCAGTTCGACGTCACGCGCGAGCGTATCCGGCAGATCGAGGCGAAGGCGCTGCGCAAGCTGCGGCATCCGTCGCGCTCGGAGAAGCTCAGGAGTTTCCTCGAAGGGGAATAGCCGCCAGGCGCGCCTGACGCCCAACTCGACGCCCCGGCAGCTCGCCGGGGCGTTTTCTTTTGGACGCCCCCGCGTTGCGCGCCCGCAACGCGCGAACGCCGGCGCGGCCCGACGTCCCGCTACGCACCCATTGACGGCCCCATGCGTCGCGCGCACGATGTTTCGCGCAGCGCAGCAGCCGGGTTTCCGCATCTCAGGTGCACGGGAGGAAACGATGGATGCAAGGTCGCAGTTCGTCGCGCTTCGGTCGCTCGGGCTGAATCGTTTCGCGGTGCTCGCGCTCGCATGCGTGACCGGTGGCGCGCTCGCGCAAACGGTCCCCGGCACGTCGAATCCGTACCTCGCCGGCATGCCGAACGGCAGCACGTGCTGTTCGGGCGACAGCGCCCCCGCGCAGTCGCCGGTTCAGGTCGGCAGCATCACCGTGACGCCGGGCGCCACGGTGACGTTCACGGCAACCGGGGGCGTCGACTTCGCCGGTGGTGCACCCAGCTCGGGACCGGACGGCGGCTTCGTCTTCACGACGGCGTCGAGCGACGGCGTCTCGGGCGCCACCTGGCCCGTCAACGCGCTGGTCGGCGTTTTCCTCGATG
>DASTIY010000183.1:0-2643 GCA_035717085.1 Casimicrobiaceae bacterium
ACGGCGCGATCGAACACCGACAACGATTGCGGCGACATCTGCGCGCGCGGCACGTGCGCCTCGACGAGGCCGAGCCGGGCGTTCTGCAGCGCGTCGTCGCTCAGTTGAGACAGCAATCCGCGTCGCCACTGAGTTTTCAACGCCAGCCCATCCGACGAATCCGGTCCCGCGATCGCGTCGAGCAGCAGCGCCGCATCGGCGACGTAACGGGCCAGCGGGCCGTGTGTATCAAGGTACGGCCAGGTTGGAATGACGCCGGAGCGCGGCACGAGTCCGAAGGTGGGCTTCATCCCGACGATTCCACAGAATTGCGCCGGGATGCGATTCGATCCGCCATCGTCGGTGCCGAGCGCAGCGAAGGCAATTCCGCAGGCGACGGAGACCGCCGAGCCCGCGCTCGATCCACCGGGAGTCTTGGTGCCCGTTGGGTCGTACGGGTTGCGCACCTGTCCCGTCAGCGAGCTCGTTCCGTTGCCGTGGTACGCGAAGTCGTCGGCTGCGGTCTTGCCGAGCACGACCGCGCCCGCCGCGCGCATGCGCGCCACTTCGATTGCATCGCGCTGCACGGCTTCCGGGAAAAGCTGTGCCCACTCCTTGTTCGACCCCGTCGTCGGCAGGCCAGCCATGTCGTAAATCGCCTTCGCAAACAGCGGCACTCCATCGAGCGGCCCGCGCAGCGCGTGCCGCCGCGCACGAGCGTCGGATGCGCGAGCATCGTCGAGCGCCTTCGGCGAAAACTCGTCGATCGCGTGGAGACTGCCATTCAACGCCCGCGCCTTCTCGAGCGCGGCCCGGGTTACCTCGACCGAGCTCCAGTCGCCGCGCGCGCGGCCCGCCTGGAACTCGGCGATGGTGCCGGCGAGCGGATCGGTCGCCCGCGGCTCAGGCCAGCGAAGCAGAGGAATCGCGAACAGCGCGCTGAGCTCGCGCAGCGCTTCGCGTCGGGAGATCGGCATCAGGCTTTTGCGCCCGCCTTGTCGAATGCACGCTTGATGATCGCCTGTCCCTCCTCCTGCATCGCCTTCAGGTGCTCGGCGCTCTTCGAGCTCTCTGCGTAAAGTTTGTACACATCTTCGGTTCCCGACGGTCGCGCCGCGATCCACCCGCTCTTGCTCACGACTTTCACTCCGCCGATGGGTTCGTTGGTCCCCGGGGTTTTCGTCATGATCGCGGTGATCTTGTCGCCGGCGAGATCCGACTCCTTGATGTCGTCCGCCGACAGTGCGGCAAGAATCTTTTTCTGCGCCGGTGTAGCCGGCGCGTCGATTCGCTCATAATGGAAATCGCCATACTGACTGGTGAGATCCATGTAGATCTCGCCGGGATCCTTGCCGGTCACCGCCGTAATCTCCGCCGCCAGGAGTCCCATGATGATTCCATCCTTGTCGGTCGTCCAGACCGTGCCGTCGCGCCGCAGGAACGATGCACCCGCGCTCTCCTCCCCGCCGAAGCCGAGTGACCCATCGAGCAAGCCGTCGACGAACCACTTGAAGCCGACCGGAACTTCTCTAAGCGCGCGACCGATTCCAGCCGTGACACGGTCGATCATACTGCTGCTGACGACGGTTTTCCCCACGGCGGCGTGCGCCGGCCACTTCGGCCGGTGCGTAAAGAGATAAGAGATCGCGACCGCGAGGTAATGATTGGGATTGATCAGGCCCGTACTCTTCGCGACGATGCCGTGCCGGTCGTGATCGGGATCGCACGCCCACGCGACGTCGAACCTGTCCTTCATCGCGATCAACCGCTTCATCGCGTACGGCGACGAGCAATCCATTCTGATCTTGCCATCCCAATCGACGGTCATGAACCGAAACGTCGGATCGACGACTTTGCTCACGACGTCGAGCGAGAACTTGTAGCGCTCGGCGATCATCTCCCAATAGAAAACTCCGGAGCCGCCGAGTGGATCGACACCCAGTTTCAGCTTCGCTCCACGGATTGCGTCGAAGTCGATGATGGCGCCGAGCTCGCCGATGTACCCATCCATGTAGTCGTGCCGATGCGTCGTAGCGGCGGATTTCGCTTTTGCGTAGGAGATGCGTCGCACGGCTTTGAGTCCGCCGGCGATCATCTCGTTGGCCTTGTCCTGAATCCACTTTGTCGTGGCCGAGTCGGCGGGCCCGCCGGTGGTGGGGTCGTACTTGAAGCCGCCGTCCGGTGGCGGATTGTGGGACGGCGTGACGACGATGCCGTCGGCGAGCTGAGTCTTGCGGCCGCGGTTGTAGTTGAGGATCGCGTGCGAGACGACCGGAGTCGGCGTGAATCCGTCGCGATCGTCGATCATGACATCGACGTTGTTGGCGGCGAGCACTTCGAGCGCCGAGGCGAGCGCGGGCTCCGAGAGTCCGTGGGTGTCGATACCTATGAAAAGCGGGCCGTCGATGCCGTGCTCGCGGCGGTAGATGCAGATCGCCTGGGTGATGGCGACGATGTGGTCTTCGTTGAACGAGCAGTCGAACGACGTTCCGCGGTGGCCGGAAGTGCCGAAAGCGACGCGCTGGGTCGCGACGGCGGGGTCGGGCTCGAGCGCGTAGTAGTCGGTTACGAGGCGCGGAACGTTGGTGAGGATCGATTCTGGGGCGGGCTTGCCCGCCAGCGGGCTGATTTTCATGGTGCAGGCGTCAATATACGTCCTTGCCG
>DASTIY010000184.1:0-3704 GCA_035717085.1 Casimicrobiaceae bacterium
TGCACATCGCCCTTCACCGTCGCGGTGACGAGGCGCCCCTTGGTTCGCGCACCGACGCCGCTCGCCGCCTTCTCCGCCTCGATGAACGGAATCAGGTGTGCGACCGCCTGCTTCATCACGCGCGCACTCTTCACGACCTGCGGCAGGAACATCTTCCCGGCGCCGAAGAGATCGCCGACGACGTTCATGCCGTCCATCAGCGGTCCTTCGATCACTGCGATCGGCTTGCCGCCGCGCGCGGCGACCGCGACCCGCGCCTCCTCGGTGTCGTCGACGACGTACGTCGTGATGCCGTGCACGAGCGCGTGCGAAAGCCGCGACTCGACGCTCGCATCGCGCCACGCGAGATCCTCTTCCGTCTTCTTCCCGCGTGCCTTGTACGACTCGGCGAAGGCGACGAGCTTCTCGATGGCGTTGCCGCCGTCGGCGGGGACGCGATTCAGCACGACGTCCTCGACGAGCGTGCGCAACGTCGGGTCGAGCTCGTCGTAGACGCCGAGCTGCCCCGCGTTGACGATGCCCATCGTCAGGCCGGCGCGAATCGCGTGATAGAGGAAAACCGTGTGGATCGCCTCGCGCACCGCGTCGTTGCCGCGGAAGCTGAAGCTGACGTTCGAGATGCCGCCCGAAATCTTCGCGTGCGGCAGATTGTCGCGAATCCACTGCGTCGCGCGAATGAAGTCGACGCCGTAGCCCGCGTGCTCGTCGATCCCCGTCGCGATCGCGAACACGTTGGGATCGATGATGACATCTTCCGGCGGAAACTCGACACGGCTGACGAGCAGGTCGTAGGCGCGCTTCGCGATCTCGATGCGCCGCTCGAACGAGTCGGCCTGCCCGCGCTCGTCGAAGCACATGACGACCGCGGCCGCGCCGTAGCGGCGCACAAGCCGCGCCTGCCGCAGGAACTCGGCCTCGCCTTCCTTCATCGAAATCGAGTTGACGATCGGCTTGCCCTGCACGCACTTGAGGCCCGCCTCGATCACGTCCCACTTCGACGAGTCGATCATCACCGGGACACGCGCAATGTCGGGCTCGGAGGCGATCAGGTTCAGGAAGCGAACCATCGCCTGCTTCGAGTCGAGCATCGCCTCGTCCATGTTGACGTCGATGATCTGCGCGCCGTTTTGCACCTGCTGGCGCGCCACCTCGACGGCGCCGGCGAAATCGCCGCCGAGGATCAGCTTCGCGAAGGTGCGCGAGCCGGTGACGTTGGTGCGCTCGCCGACGTTGACGAAGAGCGAATGCTCGTCGATGACGAGCGGTTCGAGGCCGGCAAGCCGCAGCGGCCGCTGTCGCGGCGCCGACTCAGGCAACGCGCCGCTCCACCTCGTCGGCAACGCGGCGTGGAGGAACGCCGCGTACGGCGTCGGCGATCGCCCGGATGTGTGCAGGCGTCGTGCCGCAGCAGCCGCCGACGATGTTGACGAAGCCGCTGCGCGCGAATTCGCCGAGCAGCGCGGCCGTCTCGTCGGGCGTCTCGTCGTAGCCGGTGTCGGACATGGGATTGGGCAGCCCGGCGTTCGGATAGCACGAAACGAACGTCTCCGCGACGCGCGAAAGCTCGGCGATGAACGGCCGCATCAACGCCGCGCCGAGCGCGCAATTGAGGCCGACGGCGAGCGGGCGCACGTGCCTCACCGAATACCAGAACGCCTGCGGCGTCTGGCCTGAAAGCGTGCGGCCGGAGGCATCGGTGATCGTGCCCGACACGATGATCGGCAGGCGCGCGCCGCGCCGCGCGAACGTGTCGTCGATCGCGAAGAGCGCGGCCTTCGCGTTGAGCGTGTCGAACACCGTCTCGACGAGCAGCAGATCGACGCCGCCGTCGATCAATGCATCGGCCGCCTCACGATACGCGGCGACGAGTTCGTCGAACGCGACGTTGCGCGCGGCGGGATCGTTGACGTCGGGCGAAATCGAGGCCGTGCGGTTGGTCGGCCCCAACGCGCCCGCGACGAATCGCGGCCGATCGGGCGTGCGCGCAGTCCACGCGTCCGCCGCCTCGCGCGCGAGACGCGCCGCAGCGCCGTTCATCGCGGCGACCTCATCCTCCATGGCGTAGTCGGCCTGCGCGATGCGCGTCGCGTTGAACGTGTTCGTCTCGACGATGTCGGCGCCGGCCTCGAAATACGCGTCGTGCATCGAGCGCACGGTCTCGGGCCGCGTGAGCGACAGCACGTCGTTGTCACCGGCCAGGTCACGCGGATGGTCGTGGAAGCAGCCGCGGAAATCGCGCTCGCTAAACCGGCACTGCTGGATCATGGTGCCCATCGCGCCGTCGAGCACGAGGATGCGCTCGCGGAGCAGGCGGGAAAGCAGGGCGGTTCGATCGGGTTGCACGCGATGGATGTTCGTCGAAGGTCAGGCCGAATGTAGCATCCGCCGCGATCAGGCCCGTCGATAAGGCGTGTGCATGACGATCACGCCGTCAGCGCGAGCGACATGTACGTGACGCCAGGCAGCGGATTGTCGTAATACGGCGCGCACCGCCGAAAGCCGAGCGACGCGTAGAGCGCGTGCGCAGCAGTCATCGTTGCGAGCGTGTCGAGCTTCAGCTCCCGGTAGCCGCACACGCGTGCGCGGTCGACGGCGGCATGCGCGAGCAACGCGCCGACGCCCTCGCCGCGCGCGGCCGGTCGCACGTAAAGACGCTTCACTTCGCCGGTGCCCGCGTCGAGCGGCCGCAAGGCGACGCAACCCACGGGCTGGTCGCGTTCGGCGAGCAGCAGGCACCCGCGCGGAGGTGCGTAAGCGCCGGGCAGCGATGCGAGTTCTTCCGCAAAGCCCTGGAAGCACAGATCGACGCCGATCGACGCCGCGTATTCCTCGAATAGCGCGCGCGCGGCCGCGATGTCGTCGGTGCCCTCTGCGTCGCGGAGGTGAACGCGAGCGCTCACGATGTCGGGCATGCCGCGACCTTGACGTCCGTGCCCGCGTATTGCCCCTGCAACTCGCGCAGCCGCGCGACGATCGGCTCGCGCGCGTCGCGCACGACGATCATCGACTGGCCGTTCGCCTGCCCGCGCGGCTCGACCTGGGTTCCGGTGACGCCGCGGGCCGTGAGCGTTTCCGCCCGTGCGTTCGCCGCGGCTTCGCTGCGAAACACGCCGAGCGAGACGGTGAACTGGCCGCGCGGATAGTCGACGACCGAGAGATCGGCGATCGCCTGCGCACGCAATTCCGCGGCACGCCGTTCCGCGGCCGCTCGTGTCCCGAGGCCGCCGAGATTGACCCAGTACGAAGAAGGGTCGGACACGACGGGCCGCAACGAGACGAGACGGCCGAGCGCCAGCGGCTGCAGATCGGCTTCGGCGCGCGCGCGTTCGGCGTCGGCAAAGGGACCCCATTCCACGCACGTCGTCGGCGCGGTCGACGCGACCTTGCTGGGCGCGAGTGCCGCGACCTCCTCCGCCGTCATCGGCCGGATGCGTTCGGGCTCGACCTGCATCGCGAGCCGCCCGCCTTCGCTTTGGGCCGCGCGCTCGAGGCGCGCATACGCGAACAGCAGCACGTTGGCGACGACGAGCAGGAAGACGACCGCGCGCAGGCCGCGACGCGTCACGATCGGCCTTACTCCGGGCCGCCGGCACCGCGCGGCAACAGCGCGAGCACGAGCACGCCTTCGAGCACGAGGTTCTCGACCGCCTCGACCGGCGCGGCGAGACGCGGCGCGACATCCCGCGCGCTGCCGCCGGCGACGA
>DASTIY010000185.1:0-12030 GCA_035717085.1 Casimicrobiaceae bacterium
CCTCGAGCGTGCGGCCCTTGAGCGCTTCCGTCATCAGGGATGCCGAGGCGGTTGCGATCGCGCAGCCGGCGCCTTCGAAGCGCACATCCTGCACGACGCCGTCGTCGACCTTCAGGTAGACGGTCACGCGGTCGCCGCACAGCGGATTGTGGCCTTCGGCGCGATGGCTCGGCGCGTCGATCGCGCCCTGGTTCCGCGGCCGCTTGTAGTGGTCGAAGATGACTTCCTGGTAGAGGTCACGCAGGTCCGTGCTCATGTGAACATTCTCTGCACCCGCTCGATGCCCGTCGCAAGCGCGTCGATCTCCTCGATCGTGTTGTACAGCGCGAACGACGCCCGCGCGGTGCCCGAGATGCCGAAGCGTTCCATCACCGGCATCGCGCAATGGTGCCCGGCGCGCACCGCGATGCCCTCGTTGTCGAGGATCGTGCCGACGTCGTGCGCGTGCACGCCCGCGAGCGTGAACGACACGATCGCCGCCTTGTGCGCGGCCGTGCCGACGATGCGGAGTCCCGGAATCGCTTCCACGCGGCGCGTCGCGTAGTCGAGGAGCGCGTCCTCGTAGGCGGCAATCGCGCCGATGCCGACGCCCTCGACGTAGTCGATGGCGGCGCCGAAGCCGATGGCACCGGCGATGTTCGGCGTTCCCGCCTCGAACTTGTACGGCAGGTCGTTGTATTCGGTCTTCTCGAACGTCACCGAGCGGATCATGTCGCCACCGCCCTGATACGGCGGCATCGCGTCGAGAATCGCGGCCTTTCCGTACAGCGCGCCGATGCCCGTCGGCCCGAAGATCTTGTGGCCCGAGAACGCATAGAAGTCGCAGTCGAGCGCGCGTACGTCGACGCCGACGTGCGCGATCGCCTGCGCGCCGTCGACGACGACGATCGCGCCCGCGTCGTGCGCGAGGCGAATCACGCGCTCGATCGGCGTGATCGTGCCGAGCGCGTTCGACACGTGCGTGAATGCCACGATCTTCGTGCGGGGACCGAGGAGGCGCTCGTACCCGGTCATCTCGATCTCGCCGGCGTCGTTCACCGGAACGACCCTGAGCGACGCGCCCGTCTGCGCGCAGACGAGCTGCCACGGCACGATGTTCGAATGGTGCTCGAGCGCGCTGATGACGACGTCGTCGCCCGGGCGCAGCACGTTGCGCCCGTAGCTTTGGGCGACGAGGTTGAGGCCTCCCGTCGTGCCGCTCGTGTAGATCACTTCCTCGGTCGCCACGCCGCCGATGAAGCGGGCGATGCGCGCACGCGCCGCCTCGTAGTCGTCGGTCGCGCGCTGCGACAGCGTGTGCACGCCGCGGTGCACGTTGGCGTTCTCGTGTCGGTAGTACGCGTCGAGCGCGTCGATCACCGAGGCAGGCTTTTGCGTCGTCGCGGCGTTGTCGAGGTAGACGAGCGGCTTGCCGTTCACGCGCTCGGCGAGGATCGGAAAATCGCGGCGCAGTGCCGCGACGTCGAGGCGCGGCGGCGAGGCCGCACGGATCACTTCGGCATCCATCTTCATGTCGGTTGGTTGAGCTCGCGCAGGCGGCCGCCTTGCGGCAGGCGCGCGAACAGCACTTGCTCGAGCGCGCCGCGCAGCGGGGCGACGCGAATGCGCTCGATCACGTCGTGCGCGAACGCGTAGGTCAGGAGGGCCCGCGCCGTGCCGGCGTCGATCGCGCGGGAGCGCAGGTAGAAGAGCGCCGCCTCGTCGAGCTGGCCGACCGTCGCCCCGTGCGCGCATTTGACGTCGTCAGCGTCGATGCGAAGCTCCGGCTTGGTGTCGATTTCCGCCGATTTCGACAGCAGCAGGTTGTGGTTGGCGAGGTGCGCGTCGGTCTTCTGCGCGCCGGGATGCACGACGACCTTGCCGTTGAACACCCCGCGCGCGCCGTCGTCGAGCACGCCCTTGTAGTACTCGCGGCTCGTGCCGTGCGGCTTCGCGTGGTCGATCCTCGTGTGGTGATCGACGTGCTGGCGGCCGCCGGCGAGGTAGAGGCCCGTGAGCTCGGCTTCGCAGCCTTCGGCGTCGAACCCGGTCGTGATGTCGGCGCGCGAAAGCGCCGCGCCGAGCGCGATCGAATGCGAAGCGAACCGGCTCGCCGCGGCCTGTGTCGCGTGGACGCCCGCGACGTGGTACGCGCGCACGCCTTCCTGCTGCAGCTTGACGTGCGTGAGCGCGCTGTTCGGCTGTGCGAGGAGCTGCGTCACCGCGTTGGTGAAGTAGCGGGTTGCGCCGCCGGCAACGTGGTGCTCGATGACGAGCGCCTGCGCGCCGGGTTCGGCGATGACGACGTTGCGCGCCTGCGTGACGACGTCGTCGCGCGTGGTGACGAAGAGCGCGTGCACCGGCACGTCGAGCACGGCGTTACGCGGCAGCCGGACATACAGGCCGTCGGCCATGAACGCGGCGTTCAGCGCCGAGAAGATCGTGTGCTGCGCGTTCGCGCCGAGCACCGCTTCGAGCTCGCCGTCGTCGCGTGCAAGCACGTCGGCGAGGCTCGCGACGACGCAACCGTCGGGCAGCGCGCCGATGCGCGACAACGCGGGTGCGAAGCGGCCGTCGACGAACACGACGCGATGCGCGTCGAGGCCGAACGTGAACGTTTCGACGGCGACGTCCGGCATCGGCGCGTCGGTACCCGTAACCGTGTAGGGTTGGCGGGCGAGGGCGCCGACGTTCGTGTACTTCCATTCCTCTTCGCGCGTGGTCGGCAAGCCGGCGGCGACGAACCGGTCGAGCGCGTCGCGGCGAATGCGTGCGAGCCAGGGCAGCCGCGCGCCGGGCAGGCCGGCGGCGACACGCGCGAAGTCCGCGGCGACCGCGTCGCGTTCGTCGAGGTTGGCGGCGAGCACGGCGGCCATCACGTCGCAGCCGCGCCGCGCGCGGCTTCCTGCTCGATCCACCCGTAGCCGCGGGCCTCGAGCTCCTGCGCGAGCTCCTTGCCGCCGGACTTCACGATGCGACCGTTCGCGAGCACGTGCACGAAATCGGGCACCACGTAATCGAGCAGGCGCTGGTAGTGCGTGACCATCACCATCGACCGTTCGGGGCTGCGCAACGCGTTGATGCCCTTGGCGACGATCTGCAGCGCGTCGATGTCGAGGCCGGAGTCGGTCTCGTCGAGGATCGCGAGGCGTGGCTCGAGCAGCGCCATCTGCAGGATCTCGTTGCGCTTCTTCTCGCCCCCCGAGAAGCCTTCGTTCACCGAGCGGAACAGGAGCTCGTCGCCCATGTCGAGCCGCTTCATCTTCTCGCGGATCAGCGAGAGGAATTCCATCGCGTCGAGCTCGGGCTGCCCGCGGTGCCTGCGCACGGCATTGACCGCCGCCTTGAGCAGGTAGACGTTGCTGACGCCGGGGATCTCGACCGGGTACTGGAATGCGAGGAATACGCCTTCGCGTGCGCGTTCCTCCGGCGGCAGCGCGAGCAGATCGCGGCCATCGTAGCGAACTTCGCCGCCGGAAACGGTAAATGCCTCGCGGCCGGCGAGCACCTGCGCGAGCGTGCTCTTGCCCGAGCCGTTCGGGCCCATGATCGCGTGCACCTCGCCTGAATTCACGACCAGATCGAGCCCGCGAAGTATCTGCTTGTCGTCGACCTTGACGGACAGGTCGCGCACGTAAAGCAACGCCGCGTCGCGGTCGTCCGCCGGCGAACCCTCGATCCTCGATCCCCGATCCTCGATCCTCATCTCAACCCACGCTCCCTTCGAGGCTCACGCCGAGAAGCTTCTGCGCCTCGACGGCGAACTCCATCGGCAATTCCTTGAAGACTTCCTTGCAGAAGCCGTTGACGATCATCGACACCGCGTCCTCGGCCGAGATGCCGCGCTGGCGGCAATAGAAGAGCTGATCCTCGCCGATCCGCGACGTCGACGCCTCGTGCTCGACCTGCGCGGTGGCGTTCTTCACCTCGATGTACGGGAACGTGTGCGCGCCGCAACGATCGCCGAGCAGCAGCGAATCGCACTGCGAGTGGTTGCGCGCGCCGTCGGCGGACTTGAGGATCTTGACCAGGCCCCGGTACGCGTTCTGCCCGCGACCCGCCGAGATCCCCTTCGAGACGATCGTGCTCCTGGTGTTGCGGCCAATGTGGATCATCTTCGTCCCCGTGTCGGCCTGCTGGAAGTTGTTGGTGAGCGCGACCGAGTAGAACTCGCCGATCGAATCGTCGCCGCGCAGGATGCAGCTCGGATATTTCCACGTGATCGCCGAGCCCGTCTCGACCTGCGTCCACGAGATGCGCGAGCGGTCGCCGCGGCAATCGCCGCGCTTGGTCACGAAGTTGTAGATGCCGCCCTTGCCTTCCTTGTCGCCCGGGTACCAGTTCTGCACGGTGGAGTACTTGATCTGGGCGCCCTCGAGCGCCACGAGCTCGACGACGGCGGCATGCAGCTGGTTCTCGTCGCGCATCGGCGCCGTGCAGCCTTCGAGGTAGCTCACGTACGCGCCGGCATCGGCGATGATCAGCGTGCGCTCGAACTGGCCCGTATCCTTCGCGTTGATGCGGAAGTACGTCGAGAGCTCCATCGGACAGCGCACGCCGGGCGGGATGTAGCAGAACGAGCCGTCGCTGAACACCGCGGAATTGAGCGCCGCGAAGAAGTTGTCGCTGGACGGAACGACCGAGCCCAGGTACTTCTGCACGAGCTCGGGATGCTCCTGCACCGCTTCCGAGAACGAGCAGAAGACGATCCCCATCGCCCCGAGCTTTTCCTTGAAGGTCGTGCCGACCGACACGCTGTCGAACACGGCGTCGACGGCGACGCCGGCGAGCATCTCGCGCTCCTTCAGCGGCACGCCGAGCTTCTCGTAGACGCGCAAGAGCTCGGGATCGACTTCGTCGAGGCTCTTCGGCCGGTTCTTCTGCGACTTCGGCGCCGAGTAGTAGATGATGTCCTGGAAGTCGATCGGGGGATGGTGCACGCTCGCCCACGCGGGCTCGCGCATCGTGAGCCAGTGCCGATAGGCGGCGAGGCGCCATTCGAGCATGAACGGCGGCTCGTTCTTCTTCGCCGAGATCTGGCGGATCACGTCCTCGGAGAGGCCGTGCGGAATCGTGTCGGACTCGACGTCGGTGACGAAGCCGTGCTGATACTCGCGGGCGATGAGGTCGTCGAGCTGCGGTGCAGGCGTGCTCATGTCGGTTCTCTTCCTTCGGTCCATGCGGCGGGACGAGCGCTGCGCTTCAGCGTGTCGACCGGCACGAGCTGCGGGATCGGCTTCGTCATCTGCTCGAGCGACACGCGCGACAGCGCGTCGAGCACGATGTGGTTGATGCTGCGCCAGTTCGCCCGCACCGTGCAGGCCGCCTCCTGCGTGCAGACGCCGGGCGTCGTGCTGCATTCGGTCATTCCGATCGGGCCGTCCATCGCGTCGATGATCTGCGCGATCGAGATGTGCGAAGGATCGCCGCAGAGCCGGTACCCGCCGTGCGCGCCGCGCGAGGACGTGACGAGGCCGCTACGCGCGAGCGTCTTCAGGATCTTGCTGACCGTCGGCGTCGCGAGGCCGATCCGGCTCGCGACCTCCGCGGCGCTGTGCAACCGCAGCGGGTCGCGCGCCATCGAGGCCATCACGACCGTTCCGTAATCCGCGAGCTTGCTGACGCGCAGCATCGAATCTCCCCGTGCGCCGCCTTGGGTTCAATTCGTACTATTTTAGTCCTGAATGCGTTTTCGCACAACCGGTCGTGCACGCGCGCTCACATGCTGTCACGCCGACTTCGCGGAAGCTTGACGCGCGTCAAGGCTGCGCGCGAACCCACGCGCCGACGCCGAATGGCGCCGGCCGAGGCCCGGCCGGGGGACGGCGGCGGACCTCGCCGCTTCAGTGCGAAAAGAGGACGGGGATGGTCATCGAGCGCAGCATCGTGCGGGTGGCGCCGCCCAGCACGAGCTGGCGCAGGCGCGCGTGGCCGTAGCCACCCATGACGACGAGGGTCGACTGCAGGTCGGCAACCCGTGACAACAGCCATTCGCCGATGCCGACGTTGCCGGACTCCTGCCGGTCGATCTGCGCGTGCACACCATGCGCGGCGAGCCAGCCCGCCAGCCGCGCGACGGACAGCCGCTCGGGCACGTCGTCGTCGTTGTCGTTGTCGACCGAGATGACGTCGACCTGCCGCGCGCGCACGAGCAGCGGCATCGCGTCGGCGACCGCGCGCGTCGCCTCGCGCCCGCCGTCCCACGCGACGAGCACGCGCTCGCCGAAATCCGACGGGGCGCCGATGTAGGGAACGACGAGCGTCGGGCGCCCGCAGCCCAGGATCACGGTGCTGGCGAACGTGTCGGTCCCGCCGGCGTTCGGATCCTGCTGGCTCAGGATCGCGAGGTCCGAGCAGCGCGCGGCGAGCACCATCGCATCGTCGACCGCACCGGTCGGCGCGCGCCAGCTCACGTCGCGAATGCCGGCTTCGGCGACCTGCGCGCGAAACGCCGCCTCGGCGTCGTTCTGCGCGTCGCTCAGCGTGTCGAGCCGAGCGGCGGCGACGTCGGGCGGCAGGAGCGCCGCGCCGGAAGGCGTGACGGTGGTCCCGCGCACGAGGTAGACACCGACGAGCCCGGCGGCGAAGTCGCGCGCGAGGCGGACCGCGACGTCGAGGCGCGACCGGCACGACGAAGCGTCGTCGACATGAACGAGCAGCGACTTCCAGGCCATCGTCATCCTCCAGTGTGCCGGGGTCGGACCCGTGTCCGACCCCGAATCAGGGTCGGACTCCACTTTCGCCCAAAGTCGAGTCCGACCCTGCTTACCGGGGAAAGTGTCGCCTGACGCGATTTCGTCAAAGCCGAACCTGACCCGATTCGTTCTACGTTCGATTGCACGGCGGGTCAAGCGTGCCCGCCGACGGATCATGTGGGAAAGCGCCGACAGACCGCACCCGGCCGCCTCGCCGAGAATCGGAGGACCCGGCTTCCCGCAATCCGTGGACAACGACACGCTTTCCGCCGCCTCGACGGCGCCGCGCGCGGCGAGCGCGCGCGGCGAGCCGCTGCTCGTCCCCGGCCGCAATTGCTGGCGCATGGAGCGCGCCGGTCGCGTCGCGTTCCTCGTCGACGGCGAGGAGTACTTCGGCGCCGTGCGCAAGGCGATCGCCAACGCGCGGCACTCGATCCTGATCCTCGGCTGGGACATCGACAGCCGCATGCTTCTGACGCCCGACGGTGGGAACGACGGCTTTCCCGAGCCCCTCGGCGATTTCCTGAATGCCGTCGTCGCGAGCCGGCCCGAGCTTCGCGGTTACGTGCTGTCGTGGGATTTCGCGATGCTCTACGCGATGGAGCGCGAGTGGCTGCCGATCTACAAGCTCGACTGGCGCACGCATCGCCGGCTTTCGTTTCGCCTCGACGATCGGCATCCCGCCGGCGCGTCGCATCATCAGAAGGTCGTCGTCGTCGACGATGCCGTCGCGTTCGTGAGCGGGTACGACCTGACGCGCTGCCGCTGGGATACGAGCGCGCATGCGTGCAACGACGCGCGACGCGTCGATCACCGCGGCGAGCGCTACGGTCCGTTCCACGACGTCGGCATCGTCGTGAGCGGCGATTGCGCGCGCGCGCTCGGCGATCTCGCGTCCGAGCGCTGGCGGCGGGCGACCGGCGAGGAGCCGCGCCGCGGCGGCCCCGGGGACGCCGACGACGTGTGGCCGGCGGGAATCGAACCCGACGTGCAGGACGTCGACGTCGCCATCGCGCGCACGGAGCCTGCGTACGACGGGCGCGATGCGGTCAACGAAATCCGCGCGCTGCACCAGGATGCGATCGCGAGCGCGCGGCGCCACATCTTCGCGGAGAACCAGTACTTCACGTCGCGCACGATCACCAACGCGTTCGTCCCGCGCCTCGAAGCCGCGCAGGGGCCCGAAATCGCCGTCGTGTCGCCGTACACGCAAAGCGGCTGGCTCGAGATCTCGACGATGGGCGCGCTGCGCGCGCGCATCCATCAGGCGCTGCGCGCCGCCGATCGCCACGATCGTTACCGCCTCTATTGCCCGACGCTCGAGTGGGTCGAACCGCCGCAGGGTTGCCTCAACGTGCACAGCAAGGTGCTGGTCGTCGACGACACGCTGCTCAGCATCGGCTCGGCGAACCTTTCCGAGCGTTCGCTTTGCGTGGACACCGAATGCAACCTGGCGATCGAAGCGCGCGGCGATCCGAAGCTCGCGGCGGTCATCTCGCGCTTTCGCAATCGGCTGCTCGCCGAGCACCTCGCGTGCAGCAGCGAGGACGTCGCGACGGCGCTGGCGCGGGAGGGCAGCCTGCATCGGGCGATCGACGCGCTGGCACGTCCGCATGCGCGCTCGCTCGTTCCGGTCGAGCCGAAGTTCGACGCGGCGCTCGACGCGCTCGTGCCCGATCCGCACGTGTTCGATCCCGAGCGGCCGCTCGACCCGGGCCTCATCGCTGCGGAGCTCGCGCCGCAGGAGGCGCTGCGCAACAGCACGCGCGGACGGCTTGCCGGCGCGCTCGCCGGCGTCGCCGTGCTCGCAGCGCTCGCGTTCGCGTGGCGCTTCACGCCGCTGCACGAGTGGCTCGCGCTCGACCGCCTCGTCTCCGTCGGCGAAAGCTTTCGCGACGAGGCGTGGGCGCCGTTCGCCGTCCTCGGCGTGTACGTCGGCGCGGGACTGCTCGCGTTCCCGCTGCTCGTGCTCGTCGCCGTCACCGCGATGGTGTTCGGGCCGTGGCTCGGTCCGCTCTATACGATCGCCGGGGCGTTGCTGTCCGCGGCCCTCACGTTCGCCATCGGGCGCCATCTCGGACGCGAGACGATCCGCCGCCTCGCCGGACGACGCGTCAACCAGCTGTCGCGCCGGCTCGCCCGCCGGGGCTTGCTCGCGATCGTGTTCGTGCGCATGCTGCCGATCGCGCCGTTCTCCATCGTCAACGTCGTCGCCGGCGCGTCGCACATCCGCTGGTTCGACTTCCTGCTCGGCACCGTCGTCGGGCTGCTTCCCGGCATCGTCTCGATGACGTTCTTCGTCGACCGCGCGCTGGCCGCGTTGCGCCATCCGGGCCCGAAGACGTTCGCGCTGCTCGGCATCGCGCTCGCCATCGTCGTCGCGCTCGTGCTGGTGCTGCGGCGCACGCTGCGGCGTGCCGGCGACACGTCGGCGCCGACGGCATGAGCCCGAAGGGCCGCCCCGAGGGCGAATCAGCCCCGAAGCGCGACGCGCGGAGGGTAGCCCAGTGAGCGCGCCGGGCCGCACCAAGCGCGAATGAGCCCCGAAGCGCGAAGCGCGGAGGGTCGTCCCGCGAGCGACGTCACGGCGGAGCGCGACGAGCAGGTGACGAAGACACTGCGCGTCGCGACGTGGAACATCCACGCCGGCATCGGCGCGGATCGGCGCTACGACGCGCGGCGCATCGTCGACGTGCTGAAGGAAATGGGCGCCGATGTCGTCGCGCTGCAGGAAGTCGCGTCGCAGGAAGCGCATGCGGATTTCCTGCACGAGCTCGAGCGCGAGACCGGGTACCACATCGTCGCGGGGCTGCTGCGCCAGCGCCACGGCTCCGACTTCGGCAACGCGATCCTGTCGCGCTTTCCGGTGCGCACCGTCTCGCATCTCGATCTCGCGGTCGACCACTACGAGCCGCGCGGCGCGCTCGACGTCTGCATCGACGTCGGCCCGCACCCGTTGCTGCGCGTGATCGCGACGCACCTCGGGCTGCGCCCGCACGAGCGGCGCGAGCAGGTGCGGCGTATCCTCGCCAAGGTCGAGCGCGGCGCGCCGCATCCGACGCTGCTGATGGGCGACCTGAACGAGTGGTACCTGTGGGGCCGGCCGCTGCGCTGGCTGCACTCGCACTTCCAGCATCGGCCGGCCGCGCCGCGCACGTTCCCGTCGCACCGCCCGGTCTTCGCGCTCGACCGCATCTGGGTCACGCCGGCAGGCGCGTTGCGCCGGCTCGGCAAGCATGCGACGCCGCTCGCGCGCGCGGCGTCCGATCACCTGCCGCTCATCGCCGACATCGTCGTGTAACGGGAAGAGACCATGCGCCTGCCGACCCTGCTGCTGCAATTGCTCCTCGCCGCGATCGTCGGCTACGCCGCCGCGCGCTATGCGGTACCGACGCCGGAACCGGGCACGCAACGCACGCCGCCCGCGGTTCCCGCGCCGCAGGCGCCCGCGGCGCCGCCGCCCGCGTTGCCGGTGTCGCCCCCCGCGACGCCGGCGAATACCGCCGGCACCGCGCTCAGCGTGAGCTTCCGCAGCGCGGTTGCGCGCGCGGCGCCGTCGGTGTTCACGGTGCACTCGGCGCGCACGGTGTCGCGCGGGCCGCTGGGGCTTGGTGGCACGGCGTTGCTGAGCGAAGGCCTCGGCTCGGGCGTGCTGATCGACAGCGACGGCGACGTCGTCACGAACAACCACGTCGTCGAAGGCGCGAACGAGCTCGAAGTCGCACTTCCCGACGGCTCGGTGCGCAAGACGAAGCTCGTCGGCGTTGATCCCTACTCCGACCTCGCGTTGCTCAAGATCGACCCGTCCGGACTGACGCCGATCACCATCGGTGACCTGTCGCAGGTCGCCGTCGGCGACGTCGTGCTCGCGATCGGCAATCCGCTCGCCGTCGGGCAGACGGTGACGCAGGGCATCATCAGCGCGCTCGGCCGCAAGGGCCTCGACATCAATCCGATCGAGAACTTCATCCAGACCGACGCGGCGATCAATCCCGGCAATTCCGGCGGCGCGCTGGTCGACACGTCGGGACGGCTGATCGGCATCAACTCGGCGATCCTGTCGCGCGGCGGCGGGTCGGAAGGCATCGGCTTCGCGATTCCGATCGACCTCGTGCAGAAGGTCGTCGAGAGCCTGAAGAAGCACGGCCGCGTCGCGCGCGGCTACCTCGGCGTGTCGACGATGGCGCCCCGTAACGGCGAGGCCGGCGCGCTCGTCGCGGCGCTCGAGCCGCGCGGACCGGCCGACCGCGCGGGCGTCGAGGTGGGCGACGTGATCGTCGGCTTCGGCGGACACGAAATCGGCAATCCGGAGGACGTCGCCGCAGCGACGCTCGAACTCGAGCCGGGGACGAAGGTGAAGCTCGAGGTGTTGCGCAATGGGCGCCATCGCGACATCGAGGTCGCGCTCGGGACGCGCCCGCCGCCGCGGCCGCCGCGTGGACGCTGATCCCCCTCACCCCGGCCTTCTCTCCCCGGAGGGGGAGAGGGAGTCCTTGGGCGAGGGCGAGCCGCGTATCAGACGAAGAAGCGCAGGACGAGCGCGACGAACCGATCCATGTAGGCCGCGCAGAACGCGCGCTTGCTCTCGTCGATGAAGTGACCGTCCTCGTCGACGGGGTCGGGGCGAAACGAGATGTACGCTTCGCCGCCCATCACCAGCACGCCGAGGATTCCGAGAATCTGCCGCAGGTGCTGCTGGCCGACCGCGGTGCCGATTACGCCGAACGACGTGCCGGTGATCGCCGCGACCTTGCCGCGCCAGACGTTCTGCTCGGTCGGCTTGGAGCCCCAGTCGATCGCGTTCTTCAGCACCGCGGGAAGCGAGCGGTTGTGCTCGGGCGTGACGAAGAGGAGGCCCGTCATGCGCGCGACCTCGCCGGTGAAACGGCGCACGACCTCCGGTCGCGCGTCCTCGAGGTCCTGGTTGTACATCGGCAGATCGTCGATCGCGATCCAATGGACGTCGACGCGATCCGCGATCAGATTGGCGAGCGCTTTCGCGAGGCGGCGATTGATCGAGGCGCGGCGATTGCTGCCGACGATGATGCCGACCGGTGGTGTCACGGGGCCTCCCGAAGCAACGTCATCGAAATCCGTTCACGTCGGAGCAACCCGCTCGCTCGATTCGCGCGCGCTGCCGAGGTAGACGCGGCGCAGGTCCCGATGGTTCAGCAGGTCCTCGCCGCGTCCTTCGCCGACGATGTGTCCTTCCTCGAGCAGGTAGGCGCGATCGGCGAGCGCGAGCGCCATCGTGACGTTCTGCTCGACCAGCAGCACCGCCGTGCCGGCGGCATGGACGTCGCGGATCGCGCGGAACATCGCCTCGACCATCAGCGGCGACAGTCCGAGCGAAGGC
>DASTIY010000186.1:0-9952 GCA_035717085.1 Casimicrobiaceae bacterium
AGGAAGTTCGACATCCGGTGCTCGTTGTCGTGGAAGTCGAACGTGAGGCGGAGCAGCGGATTGCCGTAGACGTCGCGGTACGTGGGGTCGAGATCGAGATAGGCGTCGCGATAGCTCATCACGCTGCCGTGCGTCGCCAGGCTCACGGTGCGCAGGTAGTTCTCCTGCATCGCCTTCTTCCATCCGCTTCCCCACTTCGGCGCGTCCTTGGGCAGGTGATGCTGGAGGATCGGGCGGCCACCGGTCGTCCAAAGCGCGATGTAGCCGCCGCCGATGAACTTCTGGGGCCCGTGGTCGAAGTTGTCGCCGTTGAACTCGTCGATCGCCTGGCCCAGCGCACCGGCGCCCATGAACGGATTGACGATCTCGTTCAGAAAAACGTCGACCGACGACGTGATCTGATAGGCATAATTGCGCCCGACGACGCCTTCGTTCTTCACCGGATCATAGGGCTTGCCGATGCCGGAGAGCAGCAGCAAATGCACGTTGTGCTGCGCGAACGCGGTGAGGATCACCAGATCGGCGGGTTGCTCGTACTCGCGCCCCTGCAAATCGACGTAGATCACGCCGGTCGCGCGCTTGCCGGTGTCGTCGAGCAGCACCTTCGTCACGCTGCCGTGCGTGCGCAGCTCGAAGTTGTCCTTCTTCAGCAGGACCGGAAAGATCGTGCTTTGCGGGCTCGACTTCGAGTAGTTGCCGCAGCCGAACCACTCGCAGAAGCCGCAATACGTGCATTCGCCCATCTGCACGCCGTAAATGTTCTCGTAGGCCTTCGACGTATTCGCGGCGGGACAGGGAAACGGCTTGTAGCCGACTTCCTTCGCGGCCTTGTCGAACAGCACGGTGCCGTAGCTGCGCTTGAGCGGCGGGAGCGGAAAGCCGCGCTTGCGCGGGCCTTCGAAGGGATTGCCGCCTTCGTGAATCGTGCCGTCGATGTTGCCGGCGTTGCCCGACACGCCGAGCAGGTATTCGAAGCGATCGTAGTAGGGCTCGAGGTCCTCGTACGTCACGCCCCAATCCTGGATCGTCATGTCGGCGGGAATGAATGACTTTCCGTATCGCTGCTCGATGTGCGAGCGCTGCAGGAAATCGGTCGGCAGGAACCGCCAGTTCTGGCCGTTCCAGTGCACGCCCGCGCCACCGGCACCCGCGGCCGGCTTGAACGAACCGAGGTGGCGCATCGGCAGCGCGGTCTGGTCCATCGCGTTACGGAACGTCAGCGTCTCGCGCTCCGGCTCCTCGAAGAGCTCGTTGCGTACCGCGTAACGCAACTCGTCCTGGATTTGCGTCGTCGCGAAATCGGGAACCGTGTCGCGAAATGCGCCGCGCTCGATCGCGAGCACTTTCAAGCCTTCCTCGGTCAGTTCCTGCGCGAGGATGCTCGCGGTCCAGCCGAAGCCGACGAGGACGACATCGACGGCAGGGAGTCGGGTTGCCATCAGCTTTCCTTCTCGCGCGTGCCGTCGCGGCCGAGGAGGCCGACCGTCGGCATGTCGTAGCGCTTGCCGTATTGCTCGATCTCCGCGACGTAGTTGTAGCGGGGACCGGGAAAGCCGATCAGCTTCCAGCCGATGAAGTTGCGGTTGCCTCCGTACATCGGATCGGCGAGAAAGCCTTCGACGGTGTTCTGCAGCAGCATGTCGAAGAAGTCCTTCGCCGGCGCACGCGCGAGCTTGACGTCGCCCTGCTCGAGGCCATGCAGGAATTTGTCCTGCGCGTTCGTGTCCTGCTCGGCAAACGGCCGCTCGCCGTGCTTGCTGCACCAGTCGTCGATGTCGGCGATCGCCGTGCGATAGAGCTGCGCCGGCGTGAGCTTCAGTTGGTAACCCTGTTCCTTGGTGCCTTCCTTCCACGGGCCTTGCATGTACCAGGTTTCGGCGCGACCGTAGGGACCGGATAGCTGACGATCGATGAACGTCGCGACGCCTGCTTCCTTCGCGCCGGGACCGAGCTCGTCGTCCGGGATGAGACGCGACACGGCTGCCTGAACGAACGTGTATTCGACCGGGGTGAGGTAGGCGAACTGCCCGGGCTTCGCGATCGAGTCGGCGTGCGCGGCGGGGATGAACCTCATCGGCACGACGGTCGCGGCGGAAGGGAGAAGCGCCGCCTTGAGGACGCGTCGTCGGCCGGGAAGGAAGGACATATCGATGTCTTTCACGTAGCGTCGGCAACCGCCTGTGGGACGGCTCCGACAAGTTGTAATAATTCGCACTCGTCGGTGTTCCGCGTGGAAACGCCGCGTTTGCTACAACTTCGATTGGGCGCGACGCTTCGCATTCGCACGCGAATCGGAATAAGATTGTTCGCGAAAGGCGGGTAATGCATGGCGATGGATCTGGCGGCGATGGAAGTCTTCGCGCGCGTGGTCGAGGCGCGCAGCTTCTCGGGTGCCGCGCGGCGGCTCGAAATGTCGACGTCCGTCGTGAGCAAATGCGTGACGCGACTCGAGGAATCGCTCGGCGTGCGCCTGCTCAATCGCACGACGCGAAGCATCAGCCTGACCGAGATCGGACGCGAGTTCTACACACGCTGCTCGCACATCGTCGCCGCGGCCGACGAGGCGCAGGCGTTGACGGCCGGCATGCAGGCCGAGCCGCGCGGCGTGCTGAAGGTCAACGTTCCGGTGTCGTTCGGGATCCTGCACATCGTGCCCGCGCTCGGCACGCTGATGAGCGACTATCCGGGACTCGCGATCGACATGACGCTGTCCGATCGCGAAGTGCACCTCGCCGAGGAAGGCTACGACGTCGCCGTCTCGATCGCCGGTGAGCCGCGGGGCTCGCTCGTCGCGCGAAAGCTCGCGCCGATTCGCCGGCGCCTTTGCGCCGCGCCGGGATATCTGAAGCGACGGCGCGTACCGGTGACGCTCGACGACCTCGCGCATCACGATTGCATCGTGCATTCGCTGCCCGGCGGCGAGCGCGCATGGCATTTCGAGGGCGACGACGGCATCACGAGCGTCGACGTGAACGGCTCGCTGCGCTTCGACAACGATAATGCGATCCGCAAGGCCGCGCTTGCCGGCCTCGGCGTCGCGCTGCTGCCGACGTACATCGTCGGTGACGACATTCGCGACGGTCGCTTGCGCATCGTCCTGCCGGAGCTCGAAGGACCGCGGCTGGCGCTCTTCGCCACCTACCTTCCGAATCGCTATCTCGCTGCGAAGGTGCGGGTGTTCGTCGATTACCTGGTCGCGATGTTCGGACCCGAACC
Source organism: Casimicrobiaceae bacterium (assembly GCA_035717085.1). GTDB lineage: Bacteria > Pseudomonadota > Gammaproteobacteria > Burkholderiales > Casimicrobiaceae > VBCG01. The sequence goes on from DASTIY010000186.1 coordinate 3,217, forward strand.
GCAGTGGGACGCCCAACCACGCGGCACCGCCGCCACGCGCGCGCTATCGCCCGCCGCGTCGCCTGCCGCGCGCGCAGCGCGATGACGTCGTCCCGGGGATCGCACTCATTGCACGCGGCACGTCGCACGTGACGACATACGAACCGCGCGCGCTGCTTCGACGCATGTTCGACGCCGCGGTCGCCTCGGCACAGCCGATGCACGCCTTGCCGCCATGCATGCCTTCGCCGCCGCTTGGGCGAACGATCGTCGTCGGTGCCGGCAAGGCCGCCGCAACCATGGCGCGCGCGTTCGAAACGCATTGGCCGATACCGCTCGAGGGCGTCGTGGTCACGCGCTACGGTCACGCGGTGCCGTGCGAGCGCATCGAGGTGATCGAGGCTGCGCATCCCGTTCCCGATGATGCGAGCGTCGATGCGGCCAGACGCATCCTGAAATGCGTCGGTGCCCTGGATGCGCAGGATCTCGTCGTCGTGCTGATCTCCGGCGGCGGCTCGTCGTTGCTCGCGCTGCCGCTTCCCGGCGTCACGCTCGCCGACAAGCAGCAACTCAATCGCGCGTTGCTCGCATCGGGCGCGACGATCGGCGAGATCAACTGCGTGCGCCGGCACCTCTCCGCGATCAAGGGCGGGCGGCTTGCGGCCGCGTGTCATCCGGCGCGAGTCGTGACGCTGGCGATCTCCGACGTTCCGGGCGACGATCCGATCGACATCGCCTCGGGACCGACGGTCGCCGATCCGACAACGATCGCCGATGCACTCGAGTTGTTGGGCAAGTATCGGATCGAGCCGCCGCGAACGGTCCGCGACGCGCTCGAATCGGCGGCGGCCGAAAGCGTCAAGCCCGGGGATGCGAGGCTTGCGCGCGCCGAGTATCGGCTCATCGCGACGCCTCAGAAGGCGCTGGAAGCGGCCGCCGACGTCGCGCGCGAGCATGGACTCACGCCGCTCATCCTGAGCGACCGCATCGAAGGCGAAGCGCGCGACGTCGCCAAGGCGCTCGCTGCGATCGGCCTACAGGTCGCCGCGCGCGGCCAGCCGGCCTCACCTCCGTGCGTGCTGCTTTCCGGCGGCGAGACGACGGTGACGGTGCGCGGGCAAGGCCGTGGCGGCCGAAACGTCGAGTTCCTGCTCGCGCTTGCGCTCGCGTTGCAGGGCCACACGTCGATCCAGGCGCTTGCAGCCGACACCGACGGGGTCGACGGCTCGGAGGAGGTCGCCGGTGCGATCGTCACGCCCGATACGATCGAGCGCGCGATCGCGCGCGGCCGGCGCCCCGCGCTCGATCTCGAGAACAACGACGCGCACGCATTCTTCGCGACGCTCGGCGATCAGGTCATCACCGGGCCGACGCGCACGAACGTCAACGACTTTCGCGCGATCCTCGTGACGGGGGAGTGACGTCCGGGCGCGCTCCGGCATAATGCGCTGGCGATAACGACAAAGGAGGGGATCCGATGTTCACGCTCATTTCGCGGCTCACGGCGCTCGCGGCGCTCGCCGTGCTGCCGTTCACCGCGGCCGCGCAGGACAACACGATCAAGGTCGGCGTCATCGCCGCGTTCTCGGGACCGTTCGCAGCCTACGGCGAGCAGATCGAGGCCGGCATGAAGGCCTACATGAAGCAGCACGGCGACACGGTCGCCGGGAAGAAGGTCGAATTGCTCACGCGCGACACGAAGGGGCCGGCGCCCGAGGTCGCGAAGCGCCTCGCGCAGGAGCTCATCACGCGCGATCACGTGCAGTTCCTCGCCGGCTTCGGGCTTACGCCGAACGCGCTCGCCGTGGCACCGGTGGTGAGCGAGGCGAAGGTGCCGATGGTCATCTCGAATGCGGCGACGTCGATCATCACGACGAAGTCGCCGTACATCACGCGGGTGTCGATGACCATTCCGCAGATCGCGGAACCGCTCGCGCAATGGGCGCTGAAGAACGGCATCAAGCAGGTGTACACGGCGGTCGCCGATTACGGCCCGGGCATCGACGCCGAGACCCAGTTCACGAAGACGTTCAAGGCGGGCGGCGGCGAGATCGTCGGATCCGTCCGCACGCCGTTGCAGAACCCCGACTTTTCGGCGGCGATCCAGCGCATCAAGGACGCCAAGCCGCAGGCGGTGTTCGTGTTCCTGCCCGCCGGCGAGCAGGGCATCGGCTTCATGAAGAGCTTCAACGAGCGCGGTCTCGCGGCCGCGGGTATCAAGATCATCGCCACCGGCGACATCACCGACGACCATGTGCTGCAGGCGATGGGCGATCCGACGCTCGGCATGATCACGGCGTTCCACTACTCGTCGGCGCACAAGTCGCCCGAGAACGAGGCGTTCCTCAAGGCGTACGAGGCGGCGAATGGTTCGAAGGTCGGCGATCCCAACTTCATGGCCGCCGCGGGGTATGACTCGATGCACGTCATCTACGAGGTCGCCAAGAAGCTGAACGGCAAGATCGACGGCGACGCGGCGATGGCGGCGATCAAAGGCATGAAGTGGATGAGCCCGCGCGGCCCCGTCGAAATCGACCCGCAGACGCGCGACATCGACCAGACGGTCTACATCCGCAAGGTCGAGAAGGTGAACGGCAAGCTCGCGAACGTCGAGTTCGACAAGATCGAGAACGTGAAGGACCCGGGGAAGTAACCGCGCGTCGACTCCGTTCCCGGGGCTTCCCGTGATCGGCAACGTCGTCGGCGTTCTCTTCGACGGGATCGCCTACGGCAGCCTGCTGTTCATCATCGCGGTCGGGCTGTCGGTGACGCTCGGCCTGATGAACTTCGTGAACCTCGCGCACGGCGCGTTCGCGATGGTCGGCGGCTACGTCTGCGTGGTGCTCATGTCGAACGCCGGCGTGCCGTTCCTCGCGACGCTGCCGGTCGCGTTCGTCGTCGCGGCGATCGTCGGCCTCGTGCTCGAGCGCACGCTCTACCAGTGGCTGTACAAGGCGAGTCCGCTCGACCAGGTGCTGTTCTCGATCGGACTCGTCTACATGTCGATCGCCGGCGCGACGTACATCTTCGGTTCGACGCAGCAGCCGGTGTCGCTGCCGTCGTACCTGCGCGGCCAGGTGCACGTGCTGGGCATCGACCTCGGTATATATCGGCTGTTCCTGATCGTCGTCGTCGCGCTGCTGACGCTCGCCCTGCAGTTGTTGCTCGATCGCACGCGCTTCGGCAGCCAGGTGCGTGCGAGCGTCGACAATGCGACCGCCGCCGCCGGGCTCGGCATCAACGTGAGCCGCGTCTTCGCGCTCACGTTCGCGCTCGGTTCGGGACTCGCCGGCCTCGGTGGTGGCCTCGGCATCGACGTGCTCGGGCTCGACCCGACGTTTCCTTTGAAGTACATGGTGTACTTCCTCCTGGTCGTCGCGGTCGGCGGCTCGGGCACGATCAAGGGTCCGCTGGTCGCGGCGCTGATCCTCGGCGTCTTCGACGTCGCGGGCAAGTACTACGTGCCGCAGATCGGCGGCTTCATCATCTACGCGCTGATGGTCGCGCTGCTGATCGTTTTCCCGGCGGGGCTCTATGGCCGGCGGACGTGACTGAAGTGGCGGTTGCCGACATCGCGCTGCGCACGGAAGGATTGTCGAAGCGCTTCGGCGCTTTCGATGCCGTGAGCAACGTCTCGCTGTCGTTCGCGCAGGGTGCGCGCCACGCGTTGATCGGCCCGAACGGCGCGGGCAAGACCACACTCATCAACCTGCTGACCGGCGTGTTTCCCGCGACGGCGGGCAGCGTCTGGCTTGGCGATCGCGAGATCACACACCTGCCGCAGTACGCGCGCGTCAAGCAGGGCATGACGCGAACGTTCCAGATCAACACGCTGTTTCCCGGATTGACCGTGCTCGAATCGGTCGTGCTCGCGATCGCCGAGCGCCTGGGACGCGCGGGCGTTTGGCATCGCACCGTCGTGCGCGAGCAGGCGGCGATCGACGAGGCGAACGCGCTCCTCGACGTGCTGCAGCTTCGCGGCGAACGCGACGAGGAGACGCGAAACCTTGCGTACGGCAAGCAGCGGCTTCTGGAAATCGCGCTCGCGCTCGCGACGCGCCCGTCGATCCTGCTCCTCGACGAGCCGGCCGCCGGAATACCGACCGGCGAGAGCGCGGAGCTCTTCGGCGTCATCGCCGAATTGCCGCGCGACGTCACGATCGTCTTCATCGAGCACGATATGGATCTCGTGTTCCGCTTCGCCGAGCGGATCACGGTGCTGGTCGGCGGAACGGTGCTGACCGAAGGGGCGCCGGCGGAGATCGCGAGCGATGTGCGCGTACGCGAGGTCTATCTCGGGCATGGCTGAGTTGCTCGCGCTCGAAGGGGTCACCGCGGGTTACGGCGCCTCCGTCGTGCTCGACGATATCTCGTTCGCGATCGACGAAGGCGACAGCCTCGCGCTGTTGGGACGCAACGGCGTCGGCAAGACGACGCTCCTCGTGACGCTGATGGGGCTCACGCGCCTGCACCGCGGGACGCTGCGCTGGCGCGGCGCGAACCTCGCTTCGCTTTCGACCTACGCACGAGCGAAGTCGGGGCTCGGCTGGGTGCCGCAGGAGCGCTACATGTGGCCATCGCTCACGATCGAGGAGCACCTGACATCCGTCGCGCGTCCCGGCTTGTGGACGTTGCCGAAGGTGTACGAGCTGTTTCCGCGCCTCGAAGAGCGACGTGCGAACTTCGGCAATCAGCTTTCCGGTGGCGAGCAGCAGATGCTCGCGATCGCGCGGGCGCTCGTCGTCAATCCGCGGCTGCTACTGCTGGACGAGCCGATGGAAGGACTCGCGCCGATCATCGTGCAGTACCTGATGAAAGTGATTCGCGCCCTCGTCGAAGACGGCAGCATGACGGTCGTCGTCGTCGAGCAGCACGCGGAATTGGCGCTGTCGCTGACGCGAAACGCGATCGTGCTCGACCGCGGACGCATCGTGCATCGGTCGGCGAGCGAGGCACTGCTCGACGATCGCGCGACGCTGCATCGCCTCGTCGCGGTCGCGTAGGCCTCAGTATTTCTTCTCGATGCGCGGCGACTTTCGCGCGCCGGCTTTCGTCGCGGTCACGTCGCTTTGATAGCGGACGGCGAGCTTCCACGCATCGCCGTCGCGCGTCCAGACGTCGACGATGAAGCGTGGCGGTTTCGTCGCGGCTTCGGCGAAGCTCACCGTTGCGAGATCGCCGAAGTCGTGAACCGCCATCTGCGAGAGGCGTGGCTGCGTTTCCGGTGACGCGCGGGCGAGACGAATCCATTCGTCGCGCGGAATGGGCGTGCCGGGCATTTCGCCTGCGCGCATCTCGAAGTCCGGCGCGAGCATCGTGTCGAGCACCGCCGTGTCTTGTACGTGCGCGCTGTCGACGAGCCGGGTTTCGAGCTGCGAAAAAATCTTGACGAGGCGCGTGACCGTCGGGATGCGACCCGACGGTTGCGCGAAAACCGGTGCGGCGGCGGCGAGCGCGACGGCAGCGAGTGCCGCCGTCGCGCGCCGCGACAGCCGGAACATCAGGGGTACTTGACCGAGCAATACCCTCCGGTCGCGTTGACCCAGTTCTGCTGGATCAAATAGTCGCGGCTACCCAATTTCATGTTCGCCAACGCGCCGTTGCTCACGGTGTACGTGTTGCCGAACGTCCATGCGCACTTGTCGGCGTTCTCCATGCCGCGCCGGTCGTACCAAGCGTTGAGGTCGGGATCGGTCGCCGCTTCCTCGAGCTCGTGCGCGATGATGCTCGCCATGCCGTCGGCGCCGCCGGTGCCGTTCGGACCCGTGCCCTGTTCCGAACAGGCGCTGGGACAGCGATCGGGATTGCCGACGAACGAGTACTTGATGTCACTGCCGCCGATCGTGCCGTGCGTGTGCCACCCGCAGTATTGCGTACAGAAGCCCGACGATGCGGTGACGTCCGACGACGTGAGCACGAAGTAGACACCGCTCGTGTCCTTCGGCAGGCGGCCCGACGTGATCGCCGACGCGACGACGGATTGAATCGCCGAATCCGACAACGACGTGCCGTGCGAATAGGCGTCGTCGGAGGAGCCAACAAAACTGACGTCGTTCTGGACTATCCTATTCGAGCCGTCGTGGTACGTCGTATTGATATTGAAGTACGGGGAACCGCGAAGATTGCCGATAAGGTCCGGCAGAATCGTCGTCGCACTGTTACCGGACCAATTGCCATACCAAATGAAGTAGACGTTCTTGGTGGTGGTCATCACGGGCCCGCCGTGGTAGTCGATGCCGTTGCTGCTCCCGCCGGGTTTCGATGGCTTCCCGTTGCCTTGCGGCTGCCCCAGCCCCTGGCCCATGCCTTGACCCGGTCCGGGTCCGGGTGAAGGCCGCTCCCCCCAGCCCTTGCCGGTCGGAACGAGCTCTTCGTCGCTGGTGAGGACCGACGCGCCGTTGGCGACGTTGGACGCGGCTAAGGCAATGCAGGAAATCGCGAGTGCGGCACCGAGGGCGGCGTTGCGCATGAACACTCCTGAGGATTGGATGGGCTCTGCCGGGCAGGAGCCGGCGGGCAGGAAATATGCGCGCGTCGGCCACTACTGCGCAATTCCGGCGGACGACCGGAAGCGCGGGGTGTTGCGTTTATGCCGAGAATTCCTTTAGCACGCGCTCAATGTAGCTGACAGCTTGCCGTCATCGAGCGTGGTTTGTGACGCTCACGCATGCGAGCGCGGGGTGTCAGGACCCCCGCTGGAACACGGCGCGCGCGCGAATCTGGTCCAGCGACGCGTTCATCGTCAGCGCCTGCGGGT
>DASTIY010000187.1:0-3787 GCA_035717085.1 Casimicrobiaceae bacterium
GTGAAGCGCTCGCCGTCGCAGCCGCTCGTGCGACTGCCGTGGTCGCTGTCCGAGGTCACCGGACCGCTCTTCGGCTTCGATCGCATCATGGCGAACGACTTCGACCTGACGAAGCAGCACGCGGCCGACCCGATCGGCGAGCGCATCATCGTGAGCGGCCGCGTCCTCGACGCGAATGCGCGTCCTGTCGCGAACACGCTGGTCGAGATCTGGCAGGCGAACGCCGCCGGGCGTTATCCGCATCCGCGCGACAATCACGATGCTCCGACCGATCCGAATTTCACCGGATGCGGGCGCACGCTGACCGACGCGGAGGGTCGCTATCGGTTCGTGACGATCCGGCCGGGCGAATATCCGTGGCGCAATCATTACAACGCGTGGCGCCCCGCGCACATTCACTTCTCGCTCTTCGGCCCGGCGATCACGACGCGACTCGTGACGCAGATGTATTTCCCGGGCGATCCGCTGCTCGAGTACGACCCGATGTACACGAGCATTCCCGACGAGCGTGCGCGCAGGCGCCTCGTGTCGACGTTCGATTGGGAAACGACGATTCCCGAGCAGGCGCTCGGCTATCGCTTCGACATCGTGCTGCGCGGACGTGAGGAGACGCCGATGGAGGACAACTCGTGAACGACGAGCGTCCGTACACCACGTCGTCGCAAACCGTCGGTCCGTACCTGCACATCGGGATGACGTGGCTCGTCACGGACGATCTCGTCGGACCCGGCGTCTCAGGTGATCGGTACGTCATCGAGGGGCGCGTCATCGACGCCGACGAAGCACCGGTCGACGACGCACTCGTCGAGACGTGGCAGGCCAACGCGTTCGGGCGCTACGACCATCCCGACGACCGCCGCGACTTGCCGCTCGAACCCGGCTTCAAGGGCTTCGGCCGCGTGGCGACCGATGCGAGCGGGCGCTTTCGCTTCCGCACGATCAAGCCCGGTGCGGTGCCTGCCGCCGGCGGCACGATGCAGGCGCCGCACATCAACGTGACGGTGTTCATGCGCGGGATGCTGAAGCAGCTGCGGACCCGCATCTACTTCCCCGGCGAGCGCGCGAATGCGGCCGATCCTGTCCTTGCGTCGGTGCCTGCGGACCGGCGCGACACGCTGATCGCGCAACCGGTCGCGGCGGGCCGGTTGCAGTGGAACGTCGTGCTGCAGGGCGAAGGCGAGACGGTTTTCTTCGACTATTGATCGGTCCGCCGGCGTGCGCAGCTCGCTCTTCACGACCGACGCGATGCGCGAGGTTTTCAGCGACGCGTCGCGTCTTTCTCGCATGCTCGAGTTCGAGGCGGCGCTCGCGAAAGCGGAAGCGCAGGTCGGCGTGATTCCCGGGCGTGCGGCGGAGGTGATCGCATCGCAATGCGACATCGCCCGATTCGACGTCCGGGCGATCGACGACGCGATGCAGGCCGCCGGCAATCTCGCGATTCCGCTCGTTGCCGCACTTACGCGCAACGTCGGCGATGTCGACGCGCAGGCGAAAGGCTTTGTTCACTACGGGGCGACGAGCCAGGACGCGATCGACACGGGACTCGTGCTGCAGCTGCGCGACGCGCTCGTGCTGATCGACGCCGATCTCGTTCCGCTGTGCCAGGCCCTCGCGCACCAGGCGCGCAAGCATGCCGGCACGGTGATGCCGGGCCGCACGTGGCTGCAGCAGGCGCTGCCGATCACGCTCGGCGTGAAGCTCGCGGCATTCGTCAGCGCGCTCGATCGGCACCGCGACCGCCTGGAGCGTGCGCGCCACGAGGACCTCGTGCTGCAGTTCGGCGGCGCCGCAGGCACGCTCGCCGCGCTCGGCTCCCGAGGACTCGCGGTGAGCGACGCGCTCGCCGAGGAACTCGGCCTCGACGTGCCGGACATGCCGTGGCACACCCAGCGCGATCGTCTATGCGACATCGCATCGATCCTCGGAATGCTCGTCGCGACGCTCGGCAAGCTCGGGCGCGACGTCGCGCTGCTTGCGCAAACCGAAGTCGGAGAGGCGAGCGAGCCGGGCGCGCCCGGCCGCGGCGGCTCGTCGACGATGCCGCAGAAGCGCAATCCCGTTGGCGCGTCCATCGCGATCGCCGCGTCGGTGCGGGTCCCAGGACTCGTTGCGACGATGCTGGCGGCGAGCGTGCAGGAGCACGAGCGCGGTCTCGGCAACTGGCCGGCCGAGTGGGAGACGCTGCCCGAGATCGTGATGCTCGCGGCGGGCGCGCTGGCGGCGATGCTCGACGTCGCGCACGGCCTTGACGTCGACAACGAACGCATGCGCGCCAATCTCGCGCTCACCAACGGCCTCGTTTATGCGGAAGCCGTGCAGATGGCGCTCGCGCCGACGATGGGTCGCGACGCCGCACACGCGCTCGTGGCGCGCGCCTGTCGGCACGCGCTCGCGGACGGCGCGCACCTGCGCGACATTCTCGCCGGCGAGCCGGATGTCATGCAGCGCCTCGGACGCGAACGCATCGATGAATTGTTCGATCCGACGAGCTGCCTCGGCGAGAGCAGCGCGCTCATCGAGCGCGCGCTCGCTCGCCATCCGCATCGCACGCACTGACGGAGGCGCCGACATGTTCGCGAGGGTGGGCCGCGTGCATCTCCATTACCGCATCGACGGCGATCCCGCCGGTCCGCCGCTGGTGCTTTCGAATTCGCTCGGTGCGGCTCTCGAGATGTGGGAGCCGCAAATGGCGGCGCTCGCGCGCTTTCGTGTCGTCCGCTACGACAGCCGCGGCCATGGGCAGTCCGACGTGCCGCGCGGCCCCTATTCCATCGACGACTTCGGCAACGACGTGCTCGGGCTGCTCGACACGCTCGGCATCGAGCGCGCGCACTTCTGCGGGCTCTCGATGGGCGGTGCCATCGGTCTTTGGCTCGGCGTCAATGCGCCGGAGCGCATCGATCGCCTCGTGGTCGCGAATACCGGCGCCAAGATCGGCAACGCCGACTCGTGGAACGCGCGCATCGATGCGGTTCGCCGCGACGGCATGGCGTCGATCGCGCCGGCCGTGCTGTCGCGGTGGTTTTCGCACGCGTCCATGGCGCAGCCCACGCCGCTCGTCGCGAAACTCCGCAAGACGTTCGAGGCGACGTCGAGCGACGGCTACGCGTCGGCGTGTGCGGCCGTGCGCGACCTCGACCTTCGTCGTGTCGTGCACCGCATCCACGTGCCGACGCTGGTGATCACGGGGAGCGAGGACGTTTCGACGCCGCCCGCCGACGGCCGCTTTCTAGCCGAGCATATCCGCGGAGCGCGATACGTCGAACTCGAGGCGCCGCACCTGTCGAACATCCAGGCGGCGTCGGCGTTCACGCAAGCCCTGCTGCACTTCCTAACCGAACGCCACTGACCGGAGGGCGAATGGACGAACGTGACCGTTTCGATCAGGGCATCGGTGTGCGCCGCGCCGTACTCGGCGACGCGCACGTCGACCGCGCGCTGGGCAAGCGCAATGCCTTCAACGAGGAATTCCAGGATCTCATCACGCGCTACGCGTGGGGCGAGGTGTGGACGCGTCCGGGATTGCCGCGCCATACGCGCAGCCTCGTCACGCTCGCGCTGATGGTCGCGCTCAATCGCATCGACGAGTTCAAGCTGCACTGCCGCGCGGCGTTCAACAACGGCGTGACGCGCGAGGAGATCCGGGAGCTGCTGATGCACTGCGCGATCTATGCCGGAGTGCCGGCCGCAAACTCGGCCTTCCATTGGGCCGAGGACGTGTTCGCGCAGATGGACGCGAGCCGCCAGGGCGGTGCTACCTGACCAGCGCCCGCAGCACGCCGCCCAG
>DASTIY010000188.1:0-9267 GCA_035717085.1 Casimicrobiaceae bacterium
CGGGTTCCGGTCTCGTGCTCGATGATTCCGGCGGCCATGAAAAGCGAGGCCTTGAAGGTAGCGTGATTGAGCGTGTGGAAGATCGCGGCGACCATCGCCAGCCTGCTGTCGAGGCCGAGCAGGAGCGTGATGAGCCCGAGGTGGCTGATCGTCGAGTACGCGAGAAGTCCCTTGAGATCGTTCTGGAAGATCGCCGCGTACGCGCCGTACACGAAGGTGACGAGTCCGACCGTGCCGACAACCGCGATCCACGCATCGGTGCCCGACAGTACGGGCCACAGCCGTGCAAGCAGGAACACGCCGAGCTTCACCATCGCCGCCGAATGCAGATACGCCGAGACGGGCGTGGGCGCCGCCATTGCGTTGGGCAACCAGAAGTGGAACGGGAACTGCGCGCTCTTCGTGAACGCGCCGACGACGATCAGCGCGAGCGCCGGGAGATACAGCGGATGCGCGCGAACGACGTCGCCTGCGCGCAGCACCCGGTCGAGGTCGTAGCTGCCGACGATGTGACCGAGGACGAGCACGCCGCCGAGCAGGCACAGGCCGCCGGCCGACGTGACGACGAGCGCCATGCGTGCGCCGTCGCGCGCGGCGGCGTTGTGATGCCAGTAACCGATCAGCAGAAACGAGAAGAGGCTCGTCAACTCCCAGAAGAAGACGATCTGGATCAGGTTGCCCGAGAGCACCACGCCGAGCATCGCGCCCATGAACGCGAGCAGGAACGAGTAGAAGCGCGGCACCGGGTCGCGTGGCGACATGTAATAGCGCGCGTAGAGCACCACGAGAAAGCCGATGCCGGTGACGACGAGCGAGAACATCCACGCGTAGCCGTCGATGCGCAGGCTGAAATCGACGCCGGGCACCCATAGAAACGCGACGCGCGTGACGTCGCCCTGGCGGACCACGCCGTAGCCGGTGACCGCGACGGCGAGTGCGATGACGCTGATGCCCCCGGCGAGCCACGCCTCCGCGTTGCGCGCGTTCGCGGGAAGGAGCATCGCAACGAAGCTGCCGACGAACGGAAGCGCGAGCAGCAACAGCGACAGGTTCTCGTGCGACATCGATCGTCCGGGGCCCCTTTCCGGCGAAGTGTCGCACGGGGGCGCCGGCCGCCGCCCGTTAAGATTCGGCTCGCGATGGCTCCACTGACCGGCATTTCGTCGATGGCGACGCGCGGCGTGCTTGCCGAGCTCGCCCATCTCTACGCGGAGGCCACGCGACAGTGCGTGGACGTGCTGGCCATCGGCGGCGTCGATGCGGCGCGCCGCGTGCAGGAGGGCGATGCGTTCGATTTCGTCGTGCTCGCGCGCGACGTCATCGACCGTCTCGCGTCGCAGGACCGCGTCGATCGGGCGACGATCACCGACATCGTTCGCTCCGATATCGCGGTCGCGGTCACGAAGGGTGCGCCCAAGCCCGACATCGGCAGCGAATCGGCGCTGCGCGACGCGGTGCTGCGCGCAGCCCGCGTCGGCTATTCGAGCGGACCGAGCGGCGATTACGTGCGCGAGCTCCTCGCCCGCTGGCGTCTCGCCGACGTCCTCGCCTCGCGGCTGGTCCGGACGGCGCCCGGCGTTCCGGTCGGCTCGTTGATCGCGAACGGCGACGTCGAGCTCGGATTCCAGCAGTTGAGCGAGCTGATGCACGTGCCGGGCGTCGACGTCGTCGGGCTGCTGCCCGCGGCGATTCGCCGCACGACGGTATTCACCGCCGCGGTGTGCGAGGCATCGACACAGCCGGAGGCGACGCGGGCGCTGCTCGCGTACCTCGCATCCGACGCCGCGGATGCCGCGAAGCGTCGCCATGGCATGGATCCGCCGGCAGGGTCCGACACCGCTTCCGTCGGACGTGGTGTCTGACCCTGCTTCTCACGCGACAAGTGGAGTCCGACCCTGCTTTCGACGACAATGCGCCCCTTGCCCCGTTCCTTTGCCGCCACGGCCCATCGCTCCTGGAGACCCTGATGCACCCCATCGCTCGCCTATCCACCGCCCTGCTGCTCGGCCTCGCCGTCGTGCAGGCCTCGTTCGCCCAAAGCGGGCCGGTCAAGATCGCCGGCCTCGTCGAGCTCTCGGGCACCGGCACCACGTCCGGCACCAACTTCAACGACGGCGTGAAGCTCGCGGTCAAGGAGATCAACGCCGCCGGAGGCATCCTCGGGCGCAAGATCGACTACACGGCGTCCGACACGCAGTCGCAGCCGCAGATCGCGAAGGCGCTCGCCATCAAGGCGGTCGACGACGGTGCGTACGTCGTCATGGGCCCGGTATTCTCCGGCTCGATCCTCGTCAGCATGAGCGAGACGCAGAAGGCGCACATTCCGAACTTCACGGGGGGTGAAGCCGCGGCGATCACGCAGCAGGGCGACCCGTACATCTTCCGCACGTCGTTCACGCAGACGACTGCGATGCCCAAGGTCGCGCGCTACCTCGCCGACAATCTCAAGGCGAAGAGCGTCGCGATCATTTACACGAACAACGACTTCGGCAAGGGCGGCCGCGACGTCTTCATGAAGGCAATCGCGCCGAAGGGCATCAAGGTGCTCGCCGACATCTCGACCGATCCCGGCCAGCTCGACTTCTCGGGGGCGGTCCTGAAGGCCAAGCAGGCGAACGCCGACGCGATCTTCGTTTACACCAACGAGGAAGAGGCCGCGCGGTGCCTGCGCGAGTTGCGCAAGCAGGGTGTCGACAAGCCGATCGTCGGCGAGACGGTGCTGACGAGCCAGAAGGTGATCGAGCTCGCGGGTGACGCCGCCAACGGCGCCGTCGCGCACGTCGGCCTCACCGCGGACGCGCCGTTGCCGGAGGTGAAGGCCTTCTCCCAGAAGTTCCAGAGCGAGTACCACTACAAGCCCGACCACAACGGCCTCAAGGGTTACAGCGCGATGTACGTCGTCAAGGCGGTCACCGAGAAGATCGGCAAGTTCGACGGCGAGGCGTTCGCCAACGCGATGCACGGCATCAAGCTGTCGGCGAAGCAATATCCCGGCGTGCTCATGGACGTGAGCTTCGACAAGAACGGCGATCTCGATCGCGAGAGCTTCATGACGAAGGTCGTGAACGGCAAGCAGGAAGTCGTCGCGACGCTCCCGGCGCTCGGTTCGGGGCAGTAGTGCCGACGTGACGGCGCCCGAGCGGGAACGGCAGCGCGCGGGGGCGCGGTTGGTCGAGGAGCGTCTCCCGCTCCCTTCGAACCCGCTCGGCATTCGCGGCATCGAGTTCGTCGAGTACGCGACGCGCGAGCCGCTCGCGCTCGGCGCGCTGCTGCGCAGGATGGGCTTTCACGAAGTCGCGCGGCACCGCTCGCGCGAGGTGCTGCTCTTCCGGCAGGGCGGCATGAACGTGATCGTCAACGGGCACGCCGACGCAGTGCGCGAATCGTCCGGCGACGCACCTTCGATCAGCGGCCTCGCGTTCCGCGTGCGAGACGCCGCGTTCGCGCACCGGCGTGCGCTCGAGCTCGGGGCCTGGGACATGCCGACGCGCGCGGCGGAAATGGAGTTGCACATCCCCGGCATCCACGGCGCCGGCGACAGCCTCATCTACTTCGTCGATCGCGTCGACGAGTTCTCGATTTACGACGTCGACTTCGTCTGGACGCCGGGCGCCCCGCGTGATCCACCGGCGCTGTTCGGCCTGCACTGGTTCGGCGTCGTGCAGTCGGTGTTCGCCGATCGCACCGAAGACTGGATCGACTTCTACACGGCTCTCCTCGGCTTCGAGCGGCTCGACGCCAGCCACTTCGTCGGCGTGCTGCCGAAGGGTCGGCTGCTGCGAAGCCCCGGCGGCTACTTCTACCTGCAGCTCGTCGAGCCGCCGCCAGGTGCCGATTTCGTCGAATGGGACGAGCAGCTGCTGCGCGTCGGTCTCGGCACGCCCGACGTGCCCGCAGCCGTGCGGGGCCTCGAGGAGCGCGGCATCGTGTTCGTCGACCGCGAGCCGCTGCGGCCCACCGAGCGCGGCGCGCTCACGCAGATCTACATGGGCAGCGTGTGCTTCGAGCTCGTGCATAGCGAGGGCGGCGGCGCGCAAGGCGAAGCCGGCGCGCAGAAGGCGCCATGAAGCTCGAGGATTTCGGCATGGACACGATCACCCTGCCGGGACCGCTGGAAGCGAAGCTCGCCGCGATTCGCGACGCGGGCTTCACGCAAGTGATGCTTTCCGCGGGCGATCTCGCGTCGCATCCCGGCGGCGAGGCGGCAGCGATCCACGCCGTCCGGGAATCCGGACTGCGCGTCACCGGCCTGCAGGTGCTGCGCGATTTCGAAGGACTCGCCGGTCGCCTGCACGAATACAAGGTCGACGTTGCCAAGTCGATGCTCGAGATGGCGAAAGGCGTCGACGCGCCGCTCCTTCTCGTCTGCTCGACGACGTCGGCGCACGCGGTCGTCGACTTCGACGCGCAGGTCGCCGACCTGCGCAAGCTCGCGATGCTAGCGGTTCCCCTCGGCGTGAAGATTGCGTACGAAGGGCTCTCATGGGGTCGTTTCGTCGACGACCTTCCGGGCGCGTGGGCGCTCGTCCGCAAGGCCGACCGCAGCAACCTGGGCCTCGCGCTCGATTCGTTCCATTTCCTTGCGAAGGAAACGCCGCTCGAGGCGCTCGACGACGTCTATCCGAACAAGCTTTTCTTCGTGCAGCTCTCCGACTTCATGTGGAGCGCGCCACCGACGGCCGAGGAGCGGCGCGAGACCGCGCGGCACCTTCGGGTGTTTCCCGGCGAAGGCGCGCACAGCGACGAGCTCACCGCGCTGATTCGTGCGCTCGACCGCATCGGCTACGAAGGCGACTACAGCTTCGAAGTGTTCAACGACGACTACAAGCAGATGCAGCCGGCGCTCGTCGCCGAGCGCGCGCGCCGGTCCGTCGGGTGGATCACGAGTCACGTGTCGCGGCGAAGCCTTCCGGTGCGCCGGGCGACGACGTCGGCGATGGCGCGCGGTCACGCGCGCTGACGCGGTTCACGGCCGCCGAGCGTTCTTCCGGTGAGCGAGTTCGTTCAGCTCGTCGTCTCCGGGGTTGCGGCCGGCACGATCTACGGCGTCGCGGCGCTCGGGTTCACGCTGTTGTGGCAGGCATCGGGCACGATCAATTTCGCGCAGGGCGAGTTCGTGATGGTGCCCGCGTTCGCGATGCTGTTCTTCCTGGCGCTCGGCGCGCCGCTGTGGGTCGCGTTCGTCGCGACGTGCGTGCTGTCGATGCTGGTCCTCGGGGGCGCGTTCAAGCGCATCATCGTCGACCCCCTGCTGCGCCACGGCGTCATCCCGCTCGTCATCGCGACGCTCGGTCTCTCGGTGTTCATGAAGCAGGGCGTCAAAGCGGGCATCGGTGCGATGCCGCAGCCGTTCCCGAGCATCTTTCCGTCGGGGCAGTTCGCGCTCGGCGGCATCAACCTGTCGTTCGCCGACGTGGGCACGCTCGTGCTCGCCGGTGGCATCGTCCTCGGCCTGCAGGCATTTCTCGACCGCACGATGACCGGCCGCGCGATGCAGGCGTGCGCGCAGAACGGCGAGGCGGCGCGCGTCCTCGGCATCGACGTGCGGCGCATGACGCTCTACGTGTTCCTGATCAACGCGGTGCTCGCCGTCGTCGCCGCGATGCTCGTCACGCCGAGCTACCTCGCGAAGTTCGACATGGGCGAGACGATCGGGCTCAAGGCGTTCTTCGCCGCCATCATCGGTGGCTTCAACCAGACGCGCGGCGCACTGCTCGGCGGCGTGCTGATCGGCGTCCTGGAGAACCTCGTCGGCTTCTACGTGACGCCGGCGTACAAGGAAGGCGTTGCGCTCGTCGTGTTCCTGCTCGTGATCCTGTTGCGACCCGAAGGCCTGCTCGGGAAGGTGGAGGAGCGCAAGGTATGAGCGCGGCGCGTGAGACGAAGCTGAATACGCGCGCGGATGCGCTTTCGGCTGCGTTGCGTCCGCCGCTGCCGCCGACACGCGTTCGCCTCGCGCTGCTCGCCGTCGTCGCCATCGCGTTCGCCGCGCTGCCGCTCGGGCTCAAGAGCTACGGGACTTATCTCTGCTCGCTGTTCTGCGTTTATCTGATGGCGACGTTCGGACTCAACCTGACCGTCGGCTACGCGGGCCAGATGTCGCTCGGCCAGGCCGCGTTCCTCGGGATCGGCGCTTACATCGCGGCGATCGGCATGAAGGCGGGCCTGCCCTTCTTCGTGATGCTGCCGATCGCCGCCCTCGCGTGCTTCGCGATCGGCCTCGCGCTCGGCTTTCCCGCACTTCGCGTTCAGCACCACTACCTCGCGTTCGCCACGCTCGGCTTCAACGTGCTGGTGTTCCTCGTGCTGCGCAACGAGGAGCAGATCACCGGCGGCACGTTCGGCATCCGCGGCATCCCGCGTCCCTCGCTCTTCGGGCTGTCGCTCGACCGTGACCTGCCCTACTTCTGGTTCACGCTCGTCTCGACGCTGCTGCTGATCGCGCTGCTCGGCTGGCTGCTGCGCTCACCGTGGGGGCGTGCGTTCGCGGCGCTGCGCGACAACCCGATTCGCGCGGAAAGCCTCGGCATCAACATCACCGCGTACACGCTGCTCGCGTTCGCGATCGGCGCCTGCTGCGCCGGCATCGCCGGCGTCTATTTCTCGTCGCTCGTCGGGTTCATCGATCCGGCACCGTTCAACTTCACCGCATCGCTTTTGATGCTGCTCGGCGTGATCGCCGGCGGCGCCGGCCGCTTCTTCGGTCCGATCGTCGGAACCGTGATCATCGTCCTCCTGCCGGAGTGGCTGCGCTTCATGCAGAACTGGTATCTCGCAGCGTTCGGCGTCGCGATCATTGCACTGATGGTGTGGCTGCCCGGGGGCCTTCTGTCGCTGCCGCAGCGCCTCGCTGCATCGCGTACCGGAAGGACGACCCGATGACGGCGGTCCTCGCCGTGCGCGAGCTGCGCAAGCACTACGGCGCCATTCGCGCAGTGGACGGCGTGAGCTTCGACGTCGGCCAGGGCGAGATCGTCGGCGTGATCGGTCCCAACGGCAGCGGCAAGACGACGCTCTTCAACAGCATCCTCGGCCAGATCCGGCCGAGCGGCGGGAGCGTGGAATTCGGTGGCGAAGACATCACCGGCATGCCGCCGCTCGACCTCGCGCGGCGCGGCGTGGGCCGCACGTTCCAGACGCTGCAGGTCTTCCACGGGCTTTCGGTGCGCGACAACCTGATCGCGGCCGGTCAGGAGTTTCGCGGCTCGATGTCCTCGCGCCTGTTCGCCGCACCGGACGCGGGACTCGGCGAGCATGCCGATCATCTGATCGAGCGCTTTCGCCTCGCGCACGTCGCGCATCTGCCGGCCGGCAGCCTTTCGTACGGCCAGCAGAAGCTCGTGGACATCGCGATGGCCTTCATGCCCGCACCGCGCCTCGTCCTGCTCGACGAGCCGTGCGCAGGCGTCAATCCGAGCCTCGTCGACGAGCTGCGCGAGCTGCTGCTCGCGATGAACCGCGAACAAGGCGGCAGTTTCGTCGTCGTCGAGCACAACATGGACTTCATCATGCGGTTGTGCCCGCGCGTCATCTGCATGGTCGAAGGCCGCGTGCTCGCGCACGGAACGCCGTCGGACGTGCAGGCCAATCCCGCGGTGCTGGAGGCGTACCTTGGCAACTGATCACCGGTGCGGCGTCCGCTCGTGACGAAGCGCATCATCGAGTTCGCGGACGTCGTCGCCGGCTATACACCGAGCCTGACGATCCTGAACGGCACGACGTTCGATGCGCGCGAAGGCGAGATCACGCTGCTGATCGGGCCGAACGGCGCCGGCAAGTCGACCGTGCTGAAGACGCTCTTCGGGATGCTGGTGCCGCGAGCCGGCGAGGTGCGTCTCGAGGGCGCGCGCGTCAACGGCAAGTCGCAGCGCGACCTGCTGGCCCTCGGCATGGCGTACGTTCCGCAGGGACGCAATCTCTTCGCATCGCTGTCGGTGCGGCACAACCTCGAGCTCGGCGGCATCACGCTGCCGCGTGGGTCGCTCGCACCGCGCATCGATGAAGTGCTCGCACGCTTCCCGCGCATCCGCGAGCGCATCGACAATCAGGCGTCGACGCTCTCCGGCGGCGAGCAGAAGCAACTCGAGGTCGGCCGTGCGCTGCTGCTGCGGCCGCGCGTGCTGCTGATCGACGAGCCGTCGATCGGATTGTCGCCGAAGCTCGTCGCCGACGTGATGGCGCTCCTGCGCAGCCTCGCCGACCAGGGCGTCACCGTGCTGATGGTCGAGCAGAACGTGCGCACCGCGCTCAAGTACGCCGACCGCGCGCTCGTGCTCGAGATGGGCCGCGTCGCGCTCGACCGGCCCGCCAACGCGTTGCTCGGCGATCCCGATCTCAACCGGCTGTTCCTCGGCGGGCACGTCGAGCATCGCGAGGCGCGAACGACGGTGTCCATCTCACCGGCAAGCGGAACCTAACGACGCGACCCATCAGGACACATTCGATAGGACGAACGAACATGGCCAATCCGAACGACTTCGGCATCGCGGGACTGCTCGGCTGGCCCGTCGCGCATTCGCGCTCGCCGGTCATCCACAACCACTGGCTCGCGCGCTACGGCATTCCCGGCCGGTACGTGCTGTTCGGCGTGCCGCCCGAGCGCCTGGAAGCGGCCGTGCGCGGCATCGCCGTCCTCGGCCTGCGCGGCTGCAACGTGACCACGCCACACAAGCAGACGATTTTCCCGATGCTCGATCACGTCGACGAGCTCGCCCGGAAGATCGGCGCGATCAACACCGTCGTCGTCGGTGACGATGGCGCGCTGTCCGGGTTCAACAACGACGGCAACGGCTTCGTGCAAAGCGTCCGGGATGCAGCCGCCGGGTGGCGGCCGGACGCAGGGCCGATCACGATCGTCGGGGCAGGCGGCGCCGCCCGCGCGATCATCGCGAGCCTGCAAGCGCAAGGGGCGCGCGAGGTTCGCGTCGTCAACCGGACGCGCTCGCGCGCCGACGAGCTGCAGGCGTGGTTCGGCGCGCCGGTCGTGGCGGTGTCGTGGGAGGAACGATCGTCCGCGTTGGAAGGCACTCGCCTGCTCGTCAACGCGACCAATCAAGGGATGGCCGGCAAGCCCGCGCTCGATCTCGCGCTCGACGCCCTGCCGAAAGACGCGATCGTCGGCGACGTCATCTACGTGCCGCCCGAGACGCCGCTCCTCGCCACGGCACGCGCGCGCGGCCACGTGACCGTCAACGGCCTCGGGATGCTGCTCAACCAGGCGCGACCCGCGTTCAACGCGTGGTTCGGCGTCATGCCGGAGATCACGCC
>DASTIY010000189.1:0-5501 GCA_035717085.1 Casimicrobiaceae bacterium
TATGCGACCGACCGCGGCGTCGAATGCTACGAGCGGCTCAAGGGCAAGGGGCCGACCGGCGGCACGGTGTTCCAGCCGCTGTCGACGGGCATTACGTTCGCGCTCACCGACAAGTCGTTCGCCGATCACATCCCGCTCATCACCGCCGGCTACGGCCGCGCCGACTCGGTCGACGGCAGCGTGTTCGGCTGGAACTTCCCGGTCGGCGGCACGTACTGGGACGCGGCCGACATTCTCGTGCAGCACGTGGGCAAGAAGCTCGGCGGCGTCGACAAGCTGAAGGGCAAGAAGATCGCGCTCGTCTATCACGACTCGCCGTACGGCAAGGAGCCGATCGCGCTTCTGCAGGAGCGCGCGAAGATGCACGGCTTCGAGCTGATCCTGCTGCCGGTGACGCACCCCGGCGTCGAGCAGAAGGCGACGTGGCTGCAGATTCGCCAGCAGCGGCCCGACTACGTGTTCCTGTGGGGCTGGGGTGTGATGAACTCGACGGCGATCAAGGAAGCCGTTGCGACCGGTTACCCGCGCGACAAGATGTACGGCGTGTGGTGGTCGGGTGCCGAGCCCGACGTCGTGCCGGCAGGCGACGGCGCGAAGGGGTACAACTCGCTGGTGTTCCTCGCGCCGGCAGGCAAGGGCGCCGTGCACACCGACATCGTCAAGTACGTCTACGACAAGGGCCAGGGCACGGGCAAGAAGGAAGAAATGGGCGAGGTTCTCTACAACCGCGGCATGGTGTCGGCGATGTTCGGCGTCGAGGCGGTGCGCAAGGCGCAGGAGAAGTTCGGCAAGAAGCCGCTCACCGGCGAGCAGGTGCGCTGGGGCCTCGAGCACCTGACGATCACGCCCGACATGATCAAGAAGCTCGGCATGACGGGCTTCATGGAGCCGGTCAAGACGTCGTGCGAGAACCACGAGGGCGCGCACGCGGCGATGATCCAGACGTGGGACGGCAAGAAGTGGAACGTGGTGCCGAACAGCCGCTACGAGTCCGACATGAAGATCATCGGCCCGATGATCCAGGCGTCGGCGAAGAAGTACGCCGAGGAGAAGAAGCTTCCGACGCGCGACTGCAGCAAGGAAGACGGCGCGTAATCCTCCGTTGACGTGACGCCCGCGCGGTGATCCGCGCGGGCGTTTCCCGCTTTTCCTTCGCAATGAACACGAGCGCCGGCGTCGTCCCCGCCCAACCCGAGGCCGCCACCGCCCCGATGCTGATGGTCAACGGCATCGAGGTGATCTACAACCACGTCATCCTCGTGCTGAAGGGCGTCTCGCTCGACGTGCCCGAAGGCGGCATCGTCGCGCTGCTCGGCGCCAACGGGGCCGGCAAGACCACGACGCTGAAGGCGATCTCCAACCTGCTGCGCGCCGAGCGCGGCGAGGTGACGAAGGGCACGATCGAGTTTCGCGGCGAGCGCGTCGATCGGCTCACGCCGAACGATCTCGTGCGTCGCGGCGTGTGCCAGGTGATGGAAGGCCGGCATTGCTTCGCGCACCTGACCGTCGAGGAGAACCTGCTGACCGGCGCGTTCACGCGGCGCGGTCCGCGCGGCGAGATCGCGGCGTCGCTCGACAAGGTCTACCACTACTTTCCGCGTCTGAAAGAGCGCCGCACGAGCCAGTCGGGCTACACGTCGGGCGGCGAGCAGCAGATGACCGCGATCGGCCGCGCGTTGATGGCGCGCCCGTCGATGATCCTGCTCGACGAGCCGTCGATGGGGCTCGCCCCGCAGCTCGTCGAGGAGATCTTCGAAATCGTCGGCGAGCTGAACCGCAACGAGCGCGTGTCGTTCCTGCTCGCCGAGCAGAACACGATGATCGCGCTGCGCCACGCGAACTACGGCTACATCCTGGAAAACGGTCGCGTCGTCATGGACGGCGAGGCGCGCGGGCTCGCGAACAACGAGGACGTGAAGGAGTTCTACCTCGGGCTGTCGACCTCCGGTCGCAAGAGCTTCCGCGAGGTCAAGCACTACCGCCGTCGCAAACGCTGGCTTGCCTGACATGGACGTGCATGACTGAGCACTACGACGCGCTGGAAACGCGCGATCCCGAGGTGCGCATGCGCGAAGAGCTCGTGCGATTGCGCCGCCAGGTCGCGTACGCGAAGGAATTCGCGCCTGCGTTCGCGCGACTGCTCGCCGACGTCGATCCCGAAGCGATCACCACGGTGCAGGCACTCGCGCAGCTTCCCGTCGTGCGCAAATCGCAGCTCGCCGATTTGCAGAGGGCCGCGCGGCCGTTCGGCGGATTCGCCGCAGCCGGCGCGCCGATCGCGCAGATCTTCGCGTCACCCGGCGGCATTTACGAGCCCGAAGGGGCGGTGCCCGACTACTGGCGCCTTGCGCGTGCGCTCTTCGCGGCGGGCTTTCGCAAGGGCGATCTGATCCACAACGCGTTCGCGTATCACCTGACGCCTGCCGGCTCGATGCTCGCCACCGGCGCGCAGGCCCTCGGCTGCGCCGTGTTCCCGGGCGGCGTCGGCAATACCGAGCAGCAGCTCGCGGCCATGGCGGAGCTGCGCCCCGACGGCTACGTCGGCACGCCGTCGTTCCTGCGCATCCTGCTCGAACGCGCCGACGAGGCGGGGATCGCGCTCGACAGCGTGCGCAAGGCGCTTGTGTCCGCCGAGCCGTTTCCACCGTCGCTGCGCGATCAATTCGCCGCGCGCGGCATCGTCGGTTATCAGGTGTATGCGACGGCGGATCTCGGCTCGATCGCGTACGAAACGCCGGCGCGCGAGGGCCTGGTCGTCGACGAGGGCGTGATCGTCGAGATCGTGCATCCCGGAACCGGGGATCCCGTGGCGGACGGCGAGGTCGGCGAGGTCGTGGTCACGCCGCTCGGCAACGCCGCGTATCCGCTGATCCGTTTCGGCACCGGCGACCTGTCGATGGTCGTGCCCGGCACGTCGGCCTGCGGCCGCACGAATCGCCGCATCAGGGGCTGGCTCGGACGCGCCGACCAGACGACCAAAGTGAAGGGAATGTTCGTGCATCCGGGACAGGTCGATGCGATCGTGAAGCGTCATCCGGAGGTGAGGCGCGCCCGGCTCGTCGTCGACAATCCCGAAGGCAGCGACCGGATGATCCTGCACGTCGAGGCGATGGGCATGGATCCGCAGCTCGCCGATGCGATCGTCGCTTCGATCCGCGAAGTGACGAAGCTTCGTGGCGAAGTGATGTTTCGCTCGGTCGACGACCTGCCGAAGGACGGCAAGGTCATCGACGATCTGCGCAAGCTCGAATAGATGAAGGCTGTGCCGGCGAACGTCGCGTCGCTGAAGGCGAATGCGCCGCTCGCGCCCGCGCCGCACACCGAATCGGCGTCGCCGCGTGCGCGGCGCGGCATCGGCTTCTACCTGATCGCGCTGATCCTGATCGCCGCCGTGCCGCTGCTCGTCAGCGCGGCGCTTCTCGTCATTCGGCAGGGGGCGCTGCAGCGCGACGCGCTGGAAGCGAGCCTGCAGCAGACGTCGCGCGCGCTGTCCCTCGCGGTCGATCGCCAGCTCGTGACCTACCGCGTGATGCTCGAATCGCTCGGCGAGGCGGACGCGTTGCGCAACGGCGACATCGAGGCATTTCACCAATTCGCGACTCGCGTCGCGGATCACCACGGCGCCGTCTTCATCTCGATGTTCGACGCGAGCGGCCGGCAGCTCTTCAATACGCTGCGCCCGGCGGGCCAGGCGTTGCCGACGCCCTTCGACGACGCACGAAACGGCGGCGAGGAACGGCCGCCGGTGGGCGACAGCGAATCGATCCGCCACGTTCTCGAGACGGGCAATGCCTACTATTCGGACCTCTTCGTCGGGCTCGTCGCCGGGCGCCTGATCTTCACCGTCAACGTCCCCGTCTTGCGCGACGGCAGGGTCGCGTACGTGCTGAACGCGGCATTCCCGCCGAACGTCATGACGGCGCTCCTCAGACGGAACGATCAGTTTCGCGATGTTCCCGCCATCGTCTTCGACCGCCGCGGCTTCATCGCCGGCCGCTGGCAGCGCGACGGCGTCTACGTGGGCACGCGGGCTCAACCGTTCGCGCACCTGCGCGAGGCCGACTCCGGGGTGCGCAGTGGAACGACGAAGGAAGGCATCCCCGTCGTCTATTCGTTCACGCGCTCGCCGGTGACCGGCTGGACCGCGACCGTGGGGATCGAGCGCGAGCGGCTCGAAAGCGACCTTCGCGACACGTGGCTCGCGGGCGGCCTGCTCGCCGCGGGCGGCCTCGGTCTCGGCCTCGTCCTCGCGCTGCTCGTCGCGTCGCGCTTGCGCGCATCGATCGGTGCGCTGTCGAGCGCGGCCGTGCGTAACGAGCCGCCCAATTTCGAAGGACTGCGTACGCGGGAAATCGCCGCGCTCGAACGAGCGCTCGTCGAGGCCGCGACGGCGCGCCAGCAGCAGGCACGCGAGCGCGAGGAGCGGCTCGTCGCCGAGGCGCGCAAGGCCGACGCCGAGGAAGCCAACCGCACGAAGGACCACTTCCTCGCGGTGCTGTCGCACGAATTGCGCAATCCGCTCGCCCCCATCCGCAACGCGATCGCGTTGCTGCGTGCCGCCGCGAGCCGCGGCGAGCACGCGCCGTCGGCGGTCGTCGACGTGCTCGACCGGCAGAGCGAGCAGCTGACGCGCCTCGTCAACGATCTGCTCGATCGAGCGCGCATCACGTCGGGAAAGATCACGCTGCAACGCGAGCGCGTCGACCTGCGCGCGGTCGCGCGCAACGCCATCGAGGCGGCGACGCCGAACGTCGAGGCGCGCCGCCAGTCGCTGCAGGTCCACATGCCGGAAACCGCGGTCGTCGTCGACGGCGACTTCGCGCGGCTGTCGCAGGTGGTGACGAACCTGCTCGACAACGCCGTCAAGTTCACGCCGCACGGCGGCCGCATCGAGCTCTCCCTATCGAGCGACGCGTCGCACGCGACGCTCGCGATCACCGACA
Organism: Casimicrobiaceae bacterium; assembly: GCA_035717085.1. Lineage (GTDB taxonomy): Bacteria > Pseudomonadota > Gammaproteobacteria > Burkholderiales > Casimicrobiaceae > VBCG01. The sequence goes on from DASTIY010000189.1 coordinate 4,944, forward strand.
ACGGCCGCGGCATCGATCCGGGCGTCCTCGAGCACATCTTCACGCCGTTCAAGCAGGCAGCCGCGGCGCCGCACGGGTTGCCGGGAGGCCTCGGCCTCGGGCTATCGCTCGCGCGGGCACTCGTCGATCTGCACGGTGGATCGCTTTGCGCGCAAAGCGACGGATCCGGATGCGGCAGCACATTCACCGTGCGCTTGCCGTGCGTCGATTCGGCGCAACGCGCCGAGACGTCAAGGGGCGAGCTCTCGGGCACCGGCGCGCATGGCGCGCGCATCCTCGTCGTCGACGACAACGTCGATGCCGCGCTCACGACGCAGGCACTGCTGACGCTGCTCGGACACGAAGCGCAGATCGCGTCGGACGGAAGCGAGGCACTCGATCGGTTCGCCGGATTCGATCCCGATATCGTGCTGCTCGACATCGGCCTGCCCGGCCTCGACGGTTACGAAGTCGCGCGCTTGATGCGCGATCGGGCGACGCGCCCGATCAGGCTCGTTGCGTTGACGGGCTGGGGACAGGAGAGCGATCGGCGTCGCGCGCGCGAGGCGGGCTTCGACG
>DASTIY010000190.1:0-11326 GCA_035717085.1 Casimicrobiaceae bacterium
CGCTTGCCTGTGTCGATGTCGAAGTACTGCCATGCGTGCGGGTGAAAGCCATTGTACTTATAACCGAGCAGCCATGGATGTACGAGCACGTTTTCATAGGTGAACGCGGTGATCGTCCACGGCGAATAGGCCTTCGCGACAACGTCCATCCTGTGCATCAGCGCGTCACGCTCCGGCCCGGCAGGCACGCCGCGCGCCTGCTCGTAGAGCCGATCGTATTCCAGCCGCTTGAAGCGCGAGAGATTCGATAATCCGGCATTGCCGCCGTACAGCAGGCCAAAGAAGCCGAAACCCTCGGGCGTGGTGGTGCTGGCGTAGGACTGCAGCATTTGCAGCTGCCCCAGTCGCGCCGCCTTCAGCAGGTCTGAACGTTTTTGCTTGTTGAATTCGATGCGCACGCCGATTGCGTTCATGCTGCGCAGCCACAGTTCGTCGATCTGGCGGTCCACCGGCAAGGGCGACGAGCTGAGCGTGAGCGTAAGCGGCCTCCCATCGGGCAGCTCGCGATAACCGTCGTTGTCGCGGTCCTTGAAAGCGAAGCGGTCGAGTAAAGCGCGGGCGCCGGCGGGGTCATAGATCACCCGCGTCGGCAGTGTGTCGTCGTGTCCCGAGACATTCGGCGGCACGATCTGGTTGGCCGGCGTCCCCTGCTCCTGCAGGATCACTTTAATCTCTTCGGGCGTGTTGTAGCCCATGCTGATTGCGCGCCGCAGGGCCACCTTATCGGCGCTGTAGCCGCCGACAACGGGATCCTCCATGTTGAAGTACGTGTAAGTGAACGCCGGCCTGATGCCGCGCTCGAGTCGGACGCCCTGCCGGGCAAGGTGGGGATTGAGGTTCGCCGGGAGGTCGAGGACGATCAACGCGAGAGTGGGAACAACGTTGACGTAGTCGATTTCCCGCCGCTGGAACGACAGAAGACGCGGCGGGCCTTCGTCGATGATGGCGATCTCGATGCGGCCGATCGACGGAATGCGTTTGCCCTTGAGCTTGCGCATGATCGCCTCGTCGGCCGGGTCGCTCGAGTCCGGGTAGCGTACGTCGCGAAAGCCAGGGTTCGCCTCGAGCACGACTTTGTGGCCGCGAAGCCACTGCCTGAGCCGGTACGGCCCGCTGCCTACCGGATTCGCCATCACCCAGGTCGACGCGTCGCCGTACGCCTCGACGACCTCGCGTGCCACCGCCGCGGACGCCGGAATGGTGAGGTTGGACAAGAGCTCGGTGTCCGCGAAGTTGAGCTTGAGCTTGAGCGTGTAGCGGTCGAGCGCCTGCAGGCCCTCGATCGGCGCGTCGTAATCGAGCTTGCCTGCCTCCCGTGCCTTTGCGAGCACCTTTTCCGAGCCGACGAAGCGTCCATCGAAAGCCTGGAATTCCGTGCTGCGCACGCGCGGATCGAGCACGCGCTTCCAGGAGAAGACGTAATCCTCTGCGACCAGCTCGCGCTTCCGTCCCTTGAATACAGGATCATCGGCGAAGTAGATGCCGGGCTTGATTCGAATCGTCCATGTCTTGCCGTCCGGGGTGATCTCGGGCAGCGCTGTCGCCGTGTTCGGCACCAGCTTCATCGGTCGTGCGAGATGATCGTACGTGTAGAGCGGATCGAAGATCACGCGAGTGACGGCGTGGCTGAAGAAATCCCCGGCCTGTGGATCGTAGCCGGCGTCTGCGAACGGGAGCGCCACCCGCAGCACTTTGTTCATGTCCGCCTGCGCAAACGCGAGCGCGGGGGACAAGGCCACGAGCGCTGCGGCCCCAGCGACAATTCTCCGCCAAGTCATTGAAGACCGTCCGTTTTGCGTGCGTCTTATGAAATCGAGATCACCTCTAATTTCCGCACAGCGGGTTCGAGCGTGCCCCCGGTTCCCTGTCCCGATTTCCCCGTCTACTCATCGAGCGATCGCAGCTCGAACGACATCGTATCGAGATCGCCGAGCACCCACGTCGCCGGCGCCCCGACGCCGGCGATCGTGCCGGGATTGACGAGCCACGTCTGCCCGTCCTTGACGTTGCGGATCGGCGCGATGCCCGCCTCGTGCGAATGGCCGCAGCAGACGAGAGCGAAATCGCCGGTGAGCGCCATCGCGTAGCCATACTCGGGATAGTGAACGACGAAGATGCGCCGCCCGCCGAGCTCGAGCCGCGCATCCGGACCGGTATAACGGACGAGATCGCCGCTCTCGCGCGCAAGGCGCGACAGCGATACGGGATCGCCGAGGTTGTTGCCGTGGATGACGTGCATCGGCAGGCCGACGGTCATCGCGGCACGCAGCGTCTGCGTGCCGATCAAATCGCCGCAATGGATGACCGCTTGCGCGCCTTCGGCCGCCGCATCGCGCACCGCTGTCGCGAGCGCCGCGGCGCGATCATGACTGTCGGAGAGGACGCAGATCTTCATGGCAAGGCGCACATGATCGCATGCGCGAGCTCGCGCGCTGACCAGACCTCCGACGGGATGCGTGCACCACCGAACCTCGCCTTACCCGAGTCCTACAGGGAAATCAGTCCGATCCGATGCCGTCGTCGTGCGCATTCGGGCATCCTTGGGGTTCCGGGTGCGGCGTCCCTCGTCGTGCTCGTCCGCTGCCTGAACTCCAACACGTATGAAAGGAGAGCCACGCATGAACACCACGAATCTCGTGCGACAGGGTGTCGCTGTCGCACTCGTCTCGATGCTCGCCGGTTGTGCCAGCTGGAACGGCATGAGTCATCAATCGAAGGCCACCACGGAAGGCGCTGCGGGCGGTGCGGTCGTCGGCGCGGCGGTCGGCGGCCCGGTCGGTGCAGCCGTAGGCGCGGGCGTGGGCGGTGTCGTTGCCCACAACAACGCGGACAAGGTGCCGACGCCCAATCTGCCGACGGCCAACACCAACACGGCGAGCAACGACAGGAACGCCAGCACGTACAGCGCGCCGTCGAGCTTGTCCAGCGCCAGCGCGATGCGGTCGAACAGCGAAACGCCGCCGAATGACAACCTGGCGACTCGCAACGCGGCGGCCGGAACGGCGAACAACACCAACGCGATGGTGAACGACAACAACATCAATGCCAGCGCGTCCGGCAACTCGATGCAGTCGCAGGATCGCGATACCGTGCGCGAAGCGCAGCGCGCGCTGAACGACAAGGGCTTCTCGGCCGGCGCGGTCGACGGCATTATGGGTCCGCACACCGAGCAGGCACTGCGTGACTTCCAGCAGTCGCAAGGCATCGGCGTGACGGGTTCGCTCGACGCCCCGACGCTGTCGGCGCTCGGCGTGGCGGACTAAGGAAACGAACCCGCTGCGCGCCTAGCGCGCGTCGATGATCGAGACGGGACGCGGCACCGCCGCGGCCCGTCTCTTTTTTTGTTCGCGCCGCCTGCGGCGCTCAGCGTGGCGCGCGCGGACGCAGGACCGTCCGCATGCGCGTCGGCTCCGCTTCGCCGGTCGCCTCGGCTGCGACCGACCAGATCTCGCAGCGATGGAAGCCCAGGTCGCGCAGCGTGCGATCGTCGAGCCCGTGCAGCACGCGAAAGATGGCACGGGTCTCGCGCCGAACGCGCCAACGGTCGCGGATGCGCAGGATGCCGGCGGCGAGCGTACGCGCAAACGATTGCAGCGCACGGCCGAGCGCGTGATTGCGCGCGAGGTGCGCGGCGCGCAGCGTATCGAAGGAGAGTGCAGGCGTGTTCATGGCGGATCCTTTGAGTTGGCTGTTCGTCATGACGCACGGGCGACGGTAGGTCGATCGATCGGAACGCCCGAGCGCGTGGGAGCAGGAGACGACGGCACCTCCGGAATCAGCGCCGACGTCGCATCCGGGACGCGCGCGAGGTAGACGACCGCGACCACCATCAGATAGACCACGACGTACGCTGCCAAAAGCGCCAGCGCGGCCTTGCCGACGATCTTCCACGCGTCGGGCGCGTAGTCTTCGTCGTTGGCATCGAGGTCCTGCGACAGGATGCGCGTCCAGTGCGTCCGCAGCCGCTCGTCGCGCGAGCCGATGCGCGGACTGTGGCGCACCGGCAGGCACTCGACGCCGAGAACGAGGTCGACGAGCGCGACGTCGCCGGCGTCCGGCATGTCGTCGGGCTGGTAGCGAAGATCGCGCGCGCGGGAAACCGGCCGGTCGATCAGCCAATCGAGGTCGGCGTCGTTGTCGGCCCGGGGGTTGGACAGTTCCGTTGCCCACGTCGTGGGTTGGCAGCGGGTTGGCGCGCTCATGTTCACTCCGTCGTGACTTGGTGATGACGAAGCGACTTTAGGCGCGCCATGTGGCGGCGTGATGTCACGCGGGCCGCGGATTCGTTTCGTGTGTATCGGCTCTGGCGCGTTGCAAATGTCATCCGCGCCGTCCGATTTTGTTTCGTTTGTTTCAACCCGCCGCGCGGCACCCCCGTCGCGCTCGCGGCGATTTATGCTTCTCGTCGCCGTGGCTTACCTCACAGGCGTACGATCGCCGGCTCGCCCGTTCGCCGGCCCGGCCCATACCGGAGTGCCACGCACGAAGGTGTCCCGATGAACGCACAGGCAACGATCCTCGTCGTCGACGACGAGCCGGACGTACGCGAGGTGCTCGACGAGTACCTCGTTGGCCATGGATACGCGGTCGCCGCCGTCGAAAGCGCGGCCGCCGCCAAGACGCTCGCGGCGCGCCAGCCGTTCGACCTCGCGCTCGTCGACATCCACATGCCCGGCGAGGACGGGTTGAGCCTGGCCCGGCACCTGCGCGAACGCTATGCTGGCCTCGCCATCGTGATGCTCACCTCGGCGGGCACCGTCATCGATCGCATCGTCGGTCTCGAGATGGGCGCGGACGACTACGTCGCGAAGCCGTTCGACCCGCGCGAGCTGCTGGCGCGCGTGAAGAGCGTGCTGCGCAGGACATCCGCGGCGCGCCGCGGCGACATCGGCGCGGCGCGCGTGCGCATCGGCCGCTGCGTGCTCGACGTCGCAGGCCATCGACTCGTGGATGAAGGCGGCAGCGAGGTTGCGATGTCGCCGCTCGAATTCGACCTGCTGAAGGCGCTCGCCGAGCATCCCAACCGCGCGCTTTCGCGCGAGCGCATCCTCAATCTCACGCAACGCCGCGATTGGGACCCGTTCGACCGCAGCGTGGACCTGCGCATCATGCGCTTGCGCAAGAAGGTGGAGCCCGATCCCGAGCACCCGCGGTTCATCCGTACGGTGCGCAATGAAGGCTATGTATTCGTTCCCGATGGCAACTGAGGCCGCACAAAGGCGACGGTTCGATCGGCGCACGCTGCGCGCACTCGCCGTCGCGGCGCTCGCGTTCGTGCTCGCGGCGTGCATGCACCCGCCGGAGACGGCGCTGCGCATCGGCACGAACGTGTGGATAGGAAGCGAGCCGCTCTATCTCGCGCGTAACCTCGGGCGCCTCGATCCATCGGCGGTCCAGCTCGTCGAATATCCGTCGGCGAGCGAGGTCCTACGCGCCTTTCGCAACCAGGCCATCGACGGGATGGTCATCAGCCTCGACGAACTGTTCGGGCTCGCCGCGGACGGCCTGTCGCCGCGCGTCGTGCTGGTCGTCGACGTCTCGAATGGCGCGGACGTCGTCGTCGGCCGGAACGGCATGCGCTCGATGCAGGACTTGAAGGGCAGGTCGGTCGCGGTGGAGAGCGGCGCGCTCGGCGCCTTCGTGCTGAGTCGCGCGCTCGCGTTGTCGTCGATGCAGCCGACCGACGTGCAGGTCGTGCACCTCGAATCGAACGAGCAGCCGAGCGCGTACGAGAAGGGGCGCATCGACGGCGCCGTCACGTTCGACCCGTATCGCGCGCAATTCCTGCGTGCCGGCGCGGTGACGCTTTTCGACAGCACCCGCATCCCCGGGGAGATCGTCGACCTCGTCGCGGTGCGCGCCAACGTTCTCGACGAGCAACCCAACGCGATCCAGGCGCTGCTGAACGGCTGGTTCGACGCGCTCGACTACATGCAGCGCCATCCCGACGACGCGGCACATCGGATGGGCGTGCGCCAGCAAACCACCGGCGAGCAGTTCCGCGCAGCGCAAAAGGGGCTGCACGTCCCGTCACGCGACGAGAACCTGCGGATGCTCGCCGGGTCGACACCGACCCTCGCCGTGACCGGGCGCCAGTTGATGGGCCTGATGGTCGATGCGAAGCTCTTGCGCAAGAGCCTGCCGATCGAAGAATTGCTCGCGCCGCGTCCGCTGCAGCAACTGAAGCGATGACCGCCGGCAGCGCGCCCGAACGGCTGGACGATCTCGATGGCGTCGCCGGGCGGGACGCGACACGTGCGCGGCGTGCAGGGATCGCACCGCTTCGGCGCTGGCGTCGGCTCCGCGTGTCGGCGTCGCTGAAGGTCATCGTGCCGCTGATGCTGCTTGCGTTCACGGGCATCCTCTCGGCGGTGAACCTGCTCTACCACGTGCCGCAGGCCGAGCACACGGCGGAGGAGGAGAGCCGCAAGCGCCTCGCGCAGGAGATGTCGCGGCTGCAGAGCACGCTCGAATACCTGCTGCTGAAGGGCGATACGGAAGCGGCGCGGCACGAGGTCGACGTGCTCGCCCACAGCCACGACGTGGTGCTCGCCGCGCTCACCGACGATCGCAACGTGGTGATCGCGGCGACGCGCCGCGCATGGATCGACCGGCCGATCGCCGAGGTGTCGCCGCAGTTCGATCTCGACCGCGCCGCGCGCGCGATTCGCGAGCATCGCGCCGGCATCGCGATCGATTCCAACGGCAAGGAGCTGCTCGGCCATGCGGGCGTGCTCATGGGACGCGAGCACGACGAGTTGCGGCCCTCGCGCACCGGAAGCCTCTTTCTTGCCTACGATCTCGAGCGCTATCAGGCCGAGGCGCGCGCGCAGGTCGTCCAGCAGTCGCTCTATTGGGCGGGCTGGGTCACTGCGCTCGCGCTCGCGATGTGGCTCGCGTTCCACTTCCTGCTCACGCGTCGTACCGCACGGCTCGTCGGCGCCGCCGAGCGCCTCGCCACCGGCGATCTCGGCGCGCGCGCGAGCTTGCGCGGCGGCGACGAGCTCGGCCGGCTCTCGCGGGCGTTCGACGCGATGGCGGCCGAGGTCGCGCAGACGCACCTCCGGCTGCGCAGCGACATCGAGCAGCGCGCGCGCGTGCAGCGCGAGCTCGAGATCTCGGAAGCCGCGCTGCGGGCGAGCGAGGAGCAGTACCACGCGATGTTCAACGCGTCGATCGACGGCCTCGCACTGTGGAACGACGCGGGTGAAATCGTGGCGGTGAACCCCGCGTTGCGGAGCATGTACGGGCTCGGCGACGGCGACTTCCGCGCGATGCGGCCGGGTGCCTTCGCGGGGCCGACGTTCCATCGCGGCGTGCTCGCCGCCGCGGCCAGGGGCGAGTCGCGGCACGTCGAGGTGACCGAGGCACGCGACGACGGCACGCCGTTCACGCTCGAGGTGCACGCCGTGCCGATGCAGTACCAGGGCAAGCCGCACGTGCTGACGATCGCCCGCGACATCACCGAGAAGAAGCGTTCCGAAGAGGAGCTCGCGCGCCAGCGCGAATCGCTGTATCAGCGCGAAAAGCTCGCGGCGCTCGGCTCGCTGCTCGCCGGGGTCGCGCACGAGCTCAACAACCCGCTGTCGGTCGTGGTGGCGCGCTCGGTGTTGCTCGAGGAGCGCGGCGACGATCGCACGCAAGCCGCGGCCGCGAAGATCCGCACCGCCGCCGAGCGCTGTGCGCGCATCGTGCGGACGTTCCTCGCGATGGCGCGCAAGCAGCAGCCGTCGCGCGGCCCGGTGTCGATCAACGATGTCGTGACCGCTGCGCTCGACATCGCCGCGTACGCGATCCGCACGTCGAACATCGAGCTCGCGCTCGACCTCGCGCCGGATCTGCCGCGCGTGCAGGCGGATGCCGACCAGCTGCACCAGGTGCTTCTGAACCTGATCATCAATGCGCAGCAGGCGCTCGCCGAGCAGTCATCGCCCCGGCGCATCGTCATCGCGAGCCGTTTCGACGGTGCGGCCGACGCGGTGCGCATCAGCGTGGCGGACAACGGCCCCGGCATACCGCCGCATCTGCGCGCGCGCGTCTTCGAGCCGTACTTCACGACGAAGCCGATCGGCATGGGCACCGGCGTCGGACTCGCCGTCAGTGTCGGAATCGTCGAAGCGCACGGTGGAACGCTCACCGTCGACGAAGCGCCGGGCGGCGGAGCGGCATTCACGATCACGCTTCCCGCGGGATCGGACGGCGCACCGCGCGTGCGCGAGGAGCCCGTTTCGCGCGAGAAGGCGCCGACGCATAACGTGCTGATCGTCGACGACGAGCCGGAGATCCGCGACTCGCTCGCAGAGATCCTCGGTAGCGCCGGCCATGGCGCGGTGACCGCGGCCAGCGGGCGCGAGGCACTGCAACGACTTTCCACCGATGCCTTCGACGTCGTGCTCACCGACATCCGCATGCCCGACATGGATGGCCGCGTTCTGTATCGTGAGATCGAGCGCCGCTGGCCCATCCTCGCCGCACGCGTCGTGTTCGTCACCGGCGACACGCTCGCGTCGGAGTTGCGTGCCTTCGTTCGCGAGAGCGGACGCCGTGTGATCGAGAAGCCCTTTCTGCCGAGCGAAGTGCGCCGCGTCGTCGCCGACGTGGCGAGCGACGCCCGCACGTCCTGACGCGCGGCCCCGCCGCAACGCAACAAACGAAACGAAAACGCGCGACGCGTGAAATCGGCGCGCAGTTCACGCCCGGCACACTGTGCCGATGCGCACCCGAACCTACGAATCGACGCCCCCTCGCTTCGCGCTCGCGTTGGCCGCCCTCGCGCTGGCCTCGACGAGCCTCGCGGCGCTGGTGTGGCTGCCTGCAATCACCGACGACGGCTCGACGATCGCCGCCAGGGCGACACGGTCGACCGTGCCGACGGCGCAAGCGCGGCCGGGCGTCCACGATGCCCGGTCCGCAACCAACGACGCTCATCCTGCGAAGAGGGGAACATGAACGCGACACACGAAGGAAGCTGCTTTTGCGGCGAGGTGCAGATCAGCGTGGCCGGCGAACCGGTCGCCGAAGGGTACTGCCACTGCGCGTCGTGCCGAAGCTGGTCGGCGGCGCCGGTCAACGCCTTCACGCTGTGGAAGCCGGAAGCCGTCACAGTCACCAAAGGCTTGGCGCATCTGCGCGGCTATCGCAAGACTGAGCGCAGCGTGCGCAAGTTCTGCGAGCTCTGCGGTGGCCACGTGCTGACCGAGCATCCGACGTGGGGCGTCGTCGACGTCTACGCGGCGACGATTCCGTCGCATCGCCATGCGCCCAAGCTGCACGTCAACTACGGCGAGCGCGTGCTGCCGATCACCGACGGCCTGCCGAAGTTCCGCGACATGCCGGCGGAGATGGGCGGCAGCGGGGCGATCGTCGCCGAGTAGCGCCGTCGCGTCCTTTCGCTTGCGTTAACCTTGCGGTTTCGCGTGCGTCCCTTTCGGACGCGCGTTCCGCAACGTCGATGCAAGCGAAGGGAACCCACCGGTGAAAGTCCGCGCCGCGATTGCCTATGAACCCGGACAGCCGCTCGTCGTCGACGACGTCGAGCTGCAAGGCCCGAAGGCGGGCGAAGTGCTCGTCGAGATTCGGGCGACCGGCGTGTGCCACACCGACGAGTTCACGCGCTCGGGCGCCGATCCCGAAGGCCTCTTTCCGGCGATCCTCGGTCATGAAGGCGCAGGCGTCGTCGTCGACGTAGGCCCCGGCGTCGCGACACTTCGCAAGGGCGACCACGTCATCCCGCTCTACACGCCGGAATGCCGGCAGTGCGAGGCGTGCCTGTCGCGCAAGACGAATCTCTGCACCGCGATTCGCGCGACGCAGGGCAAGGGCGTGATGCCCGACGGCACCAGCCGCTTCTCGATCGGCGGCCGCCCGATCCACCACTACATGGGCTGCTCGACGTTCGCGCACTACACGGTGCTGCCCGAGATCGCGCTCGCGAAGATCCGCGAGGACGCGCCGTTCGACAAGGTCTGCTACATCGGGTGCGGCGTGACGACGGGCATCGGCGCCGTCCTCAACACCGCGAAGGTCGAGCCCGGCGCGAATGTCGTGGTGTTCGGTCTCGGCGGTATCGGGCTCAACGTGGTGCAGGGGGCGAAGATGGCCGGCGCGAACATGATCGTCGGCGTCGACCTGAACGATGCGCGCCGGCCGATCGCCGAGAAGTTCGGCATCACGCACTTCGTCAATCCGCGCGACGTCGGCGGCGATCTCGCCGCGCATCTCGTCGAGCTCACCGGCGGCGGCGCCGACTACAGCTTCGAATGCGTCGGCAACGTCGAGCTGATGCGGCAGGCGCTCGAATGCTGTCATCGCGGCTGGGGCGTGTCGGTGATCATCGGCGTTGCCGGCGCCGGCCAGGAGATCCACACCCGCCCGTTCCAGCTCGTCACCGGCCGCGTGTGGAAGGGGACGGCGTTCGGCGGCGCGCGCGGGCGCACCGACGTGCCGAGGATCGTCGACTGGTACATGGACGGCAAGATCGCGATCGACGATCTCATCACCCACACGATGCCGCTTTCCGACATCAACCGTGCGTTCGACCTGATGCATCGCGGCGAATCGATCCGCACCGTCATCACGTACTGACGTTTGCCGTGATCGCCCGCGGTCGAACGCGGTGGCCGCATCCCCTGTCGACTCCTGATTGGAGCCTTTTCGGCTTCCGTTATAGGATCCGTGGGCGCCGGGCGGGTGGAGGCTCGCCCCGCGCTTGGCGTCGTGCCGTCGACGACCTGCAGGATCAACGCTCCGCCAGGGAGCAGGGGTAGCGCCGAATGATGAAAAGAGCGATCCGCACGTTCCTGATCTCCATGCTGGCCGCGATGCTCGGTGCGGCGCCCGCGCTCGCGCAGACCGGCGGCAAGCTCGTGCTCTATACGTCGCAGCCCGACCGCGACGCGCAGCGCACCGTCGAGGGATTCAAGAAGACGCATCCCGGCATCGACGTCGAGATCTTCCGCTCGGGCACGACCGAGGTGATGAGCAAGCTCATGGCGGAGATCGCCGCCGGGGCGCCGCGCGCCGACGTGCTGCTGATCGCCGACGCGCTGTCGATGGAGCGGCTCAAGGCCGCGGGCCAGCTGCTCGCGTATCCGCAGGCGGACGTGACGGAGTTTCCGTCCGACGCGTACGACAAGGACAAGACGTACTTCGGCACGAAGCTCATCACGACGGGCATCATCGTCAACACGCAGGCGCCGATGCGCCCGAAGTCGTGGAAGGATTTGCTGAAGGCGGAGGCGAAGGGACAGGTCGCGCTGCCGAGTCCCCTCTATTCGGGTGCCGCCGCGATCCACATGGCCGCGCTGACGCAGAATCCGTCGATCGG
>DASTIY010000191.1:0-18351 GCA_035717085.1 Casimicrobiaceae bacterium
TCGTCCGCGCGTACCTGCTGCGCTGACGAGGGCCGGTGTCAGACACGTGTCAGAGGTGCGCGCACCTCCGACACGTGTCTGACAGCGGCCCTTGTTACATCCCGCGCGCGATGCGCGCGTACGCCGAGTGGTTGTGGATCGACTCGAAGTTCTCGGCTTCGACGGCGTAGCCGGCGATGCGCTGGTCGGCGCGTAGCCGTGCTGCCACGCCGCGCACGAGGTCCTCGACGAAGCGCGGATTGTCGTATGCGCGCTCGGTGACGTATTTCTCGTCGGCGCGCTTCAGCAGCCCGTAGAGCTCGCACGACGCCTCGTCCTCGGCGATGCGCACGAGCTCGCCGACGCGCAGCGGCTCGCGCGGGCGCACGGTGATCGTCACGAGCGAGCGCTGGTTGTGCGCGCCGTAGTCGGAGATCTCCTTCGAGCACGGGCAAAGCGACGTCACCGGTACCGACACGCTGATCGTGCTCGTGAACTCGCCATCGGCGAGCTCGCCGGTGAGGCGCACGTTGTAATCGAGCAGGCTCGCCACCCCGGACACCGGCGCGAGCTTGCGGATGAAGCACGGGAACGCGAGCTCGACGAAGCCGCCGGGGGCCGACAGCCGCGTGACGAGATCGTCGACGAAGCCGCGCAGCTCCTCGACCGACAGCGGGACGCCCGCCGCCGCACGGTCCTCGAGCAGCGCGACGAGGCGCGACATGTGCGTGCCCTTCTGCTCCTCGGGCAGTTCGACGTAGACGGCGCAGGTGGCGACGGTGGCATGCACGTCGTCGCCATCCTGGAACGAAAGCGGGTAGCGCAGGCCGCGGATGCCGACGCGGTCGATCGCGATGTGCCGCTCGTCGCGCGTCGACTGGACGTCGGGAATCGGGATCAGGCGGCTCGGGGTTTCGGGACGATTCATGGGTTCAAGTGTGCCATACGGGGTCCCCCGCGCTCGGGGGTTGTCGCCCTATTGGATGCAGGATCCGGTCGCGCCGTTTCAGGCTGCTGGTTTGGCCCAGCTCTCGGGCGTGCGCTGCGCGAAGCGCTGGTGGATCGACGCCGCGATGCCCTTCGCGTCGAGGCCCACGTGCGAAATCAGGAACGCGGGGTCGCCGTGGTCGATGAAGCGGTCCGGCAAGCCGAGATGCAGGATCGGCAGCGCGATCTTCTCGGCGGCGAGAAATTCGGCGACGCCGCTGCCCGCGCCCCCGGCGACCACGTTCTCCTCGACGGTCACGAACGCCTCGTGCTCGTCGGCCAGACGCCGGATCAATTCGCCATCAAGCGGCTTCACGAACCGCATGTTGGCGACCGTCGCGTCGAGCTCCTCGGCCGCCGCGAGCGCCGGATACAGCAATTGCCCGAACGCAAGGATTGCGATCCGATGCCCGCGTCGCTTCGCGATGCGGCGGATCTCGCCCTTGCCGATGGGCAGCGTCGTCAGCGCGGGCGCGATCGCGACGCCGGGGCCGCTGCCGCGCGGATAGCGTACCGCGGACGGCGTATCGAGGTGGAACGCGGTCGTCAGCATCTGCCGGGTCTCGTTCTCGTCGGCGGGCGCCATCACCGTCGTGTTCGGCAGGCAGCGCAGATACGAGAGATCGAAGGCGCCGATGTGCGTCGGCCCGTCGGCACCGACGACGCCGGCGCGATCGATCGCGAACATCACCGGCGGGTTCTGCAGCACGACATCGTGGATCAACTGGTCGTACGCGCGCTGGAGGAACGTCGAGTAGATCGCGACGACGGGCTTCATGCCTTCGCACGCGAGCCCCGCCGCGAACGTCACCGCGTGCTGCTCGGCGATTCCGACGTCGAAGTAGCGCTCGGGAAAACGATGCGAGAACTCGACGAGTCCGGAGCCTTCGCGCATCGCGGGCGTGATGCCGACGAGACGCCGGTCGACCTTCGCCATGTCGCAAAGCCACTCGCCGAAGATCTGCGTGTACGTCGGCTTGCCGCCGCTTTTCGGCACGATGCCGACCGCCGGATCGAACTTCGACACGCCGTGATAGAGAATCGGGTCCTCCTCGGCACGCGCATAGCCGTAGCCCTTGCGCGTCACCACGTGCAGGAACTGCGGCCCGCTCAGGTTGCGGAGGTTCGCGAGCGTCTTCACGAGCAGGTCGACGTCGTGACCGTCGATCGGCCCGATGTAGTTGAAGCCGAACTCCTCGAACAGCGTGCCGGGCAACATCATGCCCTTGACGTGCACTTCGGCGCGGCGCGCGAGCTCGTGCACGGGGCCGAACCTCGCAAGCACCTCCTTGCCGCCGCGCCGCACCGTGTTGTAGAAGCGCGACGCGAGCACCTTCGCGAGGTAGTTGTTGAACGCGCCGACCGGCTCGGAGATCGACATGTCGTTGTCGTTCAGGATCACGAGCACGTTCGCGCCTTCGGCGTTGTTGAGCGCCTCGAACGCCATGCCGGCACTCATTGCGCCATCGCCGATCACGGCGACCACCTTGGTCCGATCCCCGGTCAGCTTCTTCGCGGCGGCCATCCCCAGCGCGGCCGAGATCGACGTCGACGAATGCGCAGTGCCGAACGTGTCGTACTCGCTCTCGTCGCGCCGCGGAAAGCCGCCCGGCCCGCCCCATTGCCGCAGCTTGTCCATGCGCGCGCGCCGACCGGTGAGGATCTTGTGCGCGTACGTCTGGTGGCCGACGTCCCACACGATGCGATCGCGCGGCGTGTCGAACACGTAATGCAGCGCGATCGTGAGCTCGATCGTGCCGAGATTCGACGACAGGTGGCCGCCGGTGCTCGCGACCGACCGCAGCAGGAATGCGCGAAGCTCGCGGGCGAGCTGGGGCAACTCGCCGCGGTCGAGCTTGCGCAGGTCGGCGGGCGAATCGATGGTTTCGAGAAGGGGATAGGTGTCCATTAGCTTTTGCGAAGCACGATCCAATCGGCCAGTTCCGAAAGACGCGTCGCGCGCGGCCCGAGGGCACCGAGCGCCGCGTGCGCTTCACGACGCAGTCGCTCTGCCTCATGGCGCGCGCCGTCGACGCCGTGGAGCGTGACGAACGTCGGCTTGCGCTGCGCCGCGTCCTTGCCCGCCGTCTTGCCGAGCGACGCGCTCGAACCCTCCACGTCGAGCACGTCGTCGACGACCTGGAAGGCGAGACCCGCTGCAATCGCGTAGCGGTCGAGCGCGGCGGCGGCGTCGGCGCTCGCCGCGCCGCTTTGCGCGCCGAGCCGAACGGCGGCGCGGATCAATGCGCCGGTCTTCATCGCGTGCAGTTGGGCAAGCGAATCGGCGTCGAGTGCCCCGCCGGTCGCATCCAGATCGAGTTGCTGGCCACCGGCCATGCCCGTACAGCCGGCCGCCTCGGCCAGAATCGCGCACGCCCCACCCGCGTCCGGCCCCGCTTCGGCGAGGACGGCGAACGCAAGCGACTGCAGTGCGTCGCCCGCGAGCAGGGCGGTCGCCTCGTCGAACGCCACGTGGCAGGTGGGCTTGCCCCGGCGCAGCGAATCGTCGTCCATGCACGGCAGGTCGTCGTGCACGAGCGAATACGCGTGAATCAGCTCGACTGCGGCCGCGCGGACGTCCGCGCGCTCGATGCTCCCGCCCGTCGCTTCCGCGGCGGCATAGACGAGAAGCGGCCGCACGCGCTTGCCGCCGCCGAGCGTGGCGTAACGCATCGCTGCGGCGAGGCGGTGCGCGATCGCGTCTTCGCCCGGCAGCACGCGTTCGAGCACGCCTTCGATACGCTGCTGGCGCTCGCGCGCCCAGTCGGCGAACGACGGCATGTGTCAGGAAACGTCGTGCCGAGCGGGAACCGCCGCCGCTGCGCACGCGGCCGGGCACGCGTTACGCATCGTCGGTTTCCGGTGGCGAAAACGGTTGCAGCACGCCGCGCTCGAGGACCTGCACCTGCTGCTCGGCATCCTTCAACGCGGCCTGGCAATACGCGAGCAACTCGGCACCCCGCTTGTACGCGGCGAGCGAATCGGCGAGCGGCAGCTCGCCGCTTTCCATGCGCGTCACGAGCGATTCGAGCTCGGCGAGCGCGGCTTCGAAACTGGACGGGGATTCGGGTGTCTCGGACATGTCGGCTCGCGTTGCCGGCGCGGAATACGGCGACACGATCGAGGAGATTTCGATCGATTGTACCCGAGCGACCCGAATCTTGACCCCTGACCGGAAGACCCAATATACTGGCCGGTTTTGACGATGCGGCCTCGAAGGTCAGGTTTTTGATGACCTTTCGCGAATTCCTTCGCGTGGCCGACTTAGCAAAGCGGTCCGGACGGCTCCGCGCTTTGGGAGTCAGGGCTTCAAGGATCGGCGAACGAGCGCCGATCCTTGAAGCTGTGACCCCAAAGCATCCGGCGTCCGGGTTGTTGGGTTGGGTTGGCGTTTCACGCCTGAAAGGATTGGCCTCATGTCGGATCTCTCCACTGCCGCGCAGTTGCGGCAAGCGGTGTCACAGCTCCCCGCGAGCTGGTACTGCGATCCCGCGATCCTCGACGCCGAACGCATGCAGCTCTTCGCGCGCGCGCCCGGTTATGTCGGTCACACGCTCATGGCGCCCGAGGCGGGCGATTATCAGGTGCTCGCCGCGCGCGACAACGCGCAGGCGCTCGTTCACGGACCGCACGGCATCGAGCTCCTGTCGAACATCTGTCGTCACCGGCAGGCGATCATGCTCACCGGCAAGGGCAACGCGCAGAACATCGTCTGCCCGATCCATCGCTGGACCTACGACCTGCAGGGCAAGCTCCTCGGCGCGCCGCACTTTCCGAACCAGCCGTGCGCGCAACTCGGCCGCACGCCGCTTTCGAACTGGAAGGGACTGCTGTTCGACGGACCGCGCGACGTCGCGCGCGATCTCGCGAGCCTTTCGCTCGACGACATCGACTTCGCCGGCTACGTGCTGAACCGCATCGACCTGCACGAGTGCAACTACAACTGGAAGACGTTCATCGAGGTATACCTCGAGGATTACCACGTCGAGCCGTTCCATCCGGGACTCGGGCAGTTCGTCACCTGCGACGACCTCCGCTGGGAGTTCGCGCCATGGGCCTCGGTCCAGTTCGTCGGCGTGAACAACGGCCTCGCCCGTGCCGGCACGCGCACGTACGAGCGCTGGCACAAGGCGGTGCTCGATTACTACCGCGGGCAGTCGCCCAGGCACGGCGCGGTATGGCTCACGTACTACCCGAACATCATGGTCGAGTGGTACCCGCACGTGCTCGTGATCAGCACGCTGATCCCGAAGGCCGTCGACAAGACGTTGAACATCGTCGAGTACTACTATCCCGAGGACATCGCCCTCTTCGAGCCGGAGTTCGTCGCAGCGGAGCAGGCTGCGTACGAGGAGACGGCGCGCGAGGACGACGAGATCGCGGAGCGCATGGACGCGGGGCGCAAGGCGCTCTACACGCAGGGCCGCAGCGAAGTCGGACCGTACCAGTCGCCGATGGAAGACGGCATGCAGCACTTCCACGAATTCTATCGGCGCGAGATGGAGCACCATCTCGCCTTCGACTGACGTGCCACGCGAACGTCGAGCCTCGGCACGCACGCCCGCTGCGTCCGCGCCGGCGCGCACGTACGACACGCTGATCGGCACCGCGGACCTCGCCGCCCGGCTGTCGGATGCGTCGGTCGTCGTCGTCGACGTGCGCCACGAACTGCGCAATCCGCAGGCCGGCGAGGCCGCGTACGCCGCGGGCCATTTGCCGGGCGCGCGCTTCGCGCACATCGATCGCGATCTCTCCGCGACCATGACCGGGCGCAACGGTCGCCATCCGCTGCCGACGCCCGAAGCCGCCGCCGACGTGTTCGGGCGCCTTGGCATCGATGCGAAGAAGCAGGTCGTCGCTTACGATCAAGGTGATGGCGTGTACGCGGCGCGCCTGTGGTGGATGCTGCGCTGGCTCGGTCACGACAAGTCCGCCGTGCTCGATGGGGGTTTCGCAAAGTGGCAGCGCGAAGGCCGCCCCGTCGTGACCGATGTGCGACCGTTCGAGCGCACGACGTTCGTCCCCGGGCCCGTGCGAGCGACCGTGAACGCGACCGGCGTCGCCGCGAGCATTCCGCGGCACGATCTGGTACTGCTCGATGCGCGCGCCGCCGAGCGCTACCGCGGCGAAGTCGAGCCGATCGATCCTGTCGCCGGCCACATTCCCGGTGCGCTCAATCGACCGTCGTCGCGCAACATCGGCGCCGACGGTACGTTTCGTCCGCCCCGTGAGCTACGCAGCGAATTCGACGCGATGCTCCACGGCCGCCGTGCGGAGGACGTCGTGCATTACTGCGGTTCGGGCATCTCGGCGTGTCACAACGTCCTCGCAATGGCGATAGCGGGGTATCCGCTGACGCGTCTCTATCCGGGCAGCTGGAGCGAGTGGAGCGCGGATCCGAAGCGACCCGTCGCGCAGGGACAGGTGTAGCAGCAAGGCGGCGGGTCGACGGGGCGCCGACGGCCGGTGTTCATTCCGCCGCGCTTCGCTGGCAGCATGGCGCCACACGTCGCCATGCGCGGGAGGCTTCCATGCGTTACGGATTGCGCCTTGTCGTTGCCGCCATCATCGCCCTCGCACCGCTGTCCACGCCGGCGGCCGCCGGCTTGTTTCGCGCGTATGTGTCCGCGAGCGGCAACGACGCGAACGACTGCACGCTTGGCAGACCCTGCCGGCTGCTCCCGAAGGCGCTCGCGGCGGTCGCCGACGGCGGCGAGGTGTGGATCGTCGACTCGGGAAATTTCAACGTCGGGCAGGTGAACGTCGACAAGTCGGTGACGATACTCGCGGTTCCGAGCGCGCAAGGCAGCCTCGTTGCAACCGGCGGCGCCGACGCGCTGTTCGTCAATACGCCGGGCGTCAAAGTCACGCTTCGCCACTTGATCGTCGTTCCGTTCGCCGCCGGCGCTTTGGACGGCGTCGGTTTCGCGCAGGGTGCCGAGCTCAATGTGTTCGATTGTGACATTTCCGGGATGCAGCAGAGCGGCATCGCCGCGTACGACGTCGCGGCGAAGGTCACCGTGAGCGGTACCACGCTGCGCGGCAATGGCAATGGCATCTATGCGCGCGGGCCCGTCGTGGCATCGCTCGACCACGTGCAAAGCCTCGGCAATACCAACGGTGTTTTCGCGGATGCGGGCTCGGTCATCACCGTCACGAACAGCGTGATCGCGCACAATTCGAGCGTCGGCGCCATCGCGCAAAGCGGCGCGGTGGGCGCGCAGCTCGTGGTGCGGGGCAGCAGCATCGTCGATCAGCCACAGGGTCTCTTCGCGTCGGGCAACAACACCGCGAAAGCCGTCGTCGTCACGAGCGCCAACACGTTCGTCAATGACTTGATACCCTTCGCATTCGCGGGATCGCTCGCGACGATCGTCACCATGCAGAACAACGATGCGGCGTTCTACATGCACCTCACGACGCCGGGTTACGCGCTCACGCCGAACGGCTCGGCGATTTGAGCGGTCCTCATCTATAGCGACCAGCTCGCCAGCGTCTCGTAGCGCACCCCTCCCGATCCCGATTTCGATTCCATCAGCGAGAAGGCGTCGACGTCCCAGGTGACGGGGTCGACGATCTCCTCGAGCCTGCGCCCGTGCACGCGCCGCGCGAGCGAGACATGCGGCCTGAACACGCGCGCGTCGTAGGGCACGTCCTCGTTGCGCAATGCGTCGCCGAGCGCGGCCGCGAGCGAAATCAGCTGCGGTGGTGGATGCGACGGTCCCAGCCACGCAATGCCGGAACGTCTGAAGCCGCCCAGCGTATCGAGCGTCACGCGAAACGGTTCGCCACGTACCGCCGCGCCGGCAGCATGCAGATCACGCATGCGCGACCCCGACCAGGCGCCGACGAAGGCGAGCGTCAGGTGCATGTTGTCGGCGGGCACCGGCCGCCCCTTGACACGCAGCGCAATCGAGCGCGCGAGATCGGCGAGCGCCGCCTGCGTGGCAGGCGGCGGAACGATCGCGAAGAAGACGCGCGCGGCGGGCTCGGCGGGACTGGCCATGGGGCAGGGCCAGCATACTGCAGTCCTCGCCGAGCCGCACCGCGCTTCGCATGTCAATTGAGCACGAAATCGACGAGCCGCTGCGCGCTCCCCGTCCAGGTGAACGTCTGCGATGCGGGCGACGACGTCTTGTAGCCCTTCGGTATGTGACGTCGACGCTGTATCGCGCGCCTGTTACGAGCGATGCCGTGTCGAGGTAGTAGAAGCCGACCGCGTCGGTGGTGGCGGTCGCGATCACCGTCTTCCCGCTGCGCAGGTTGACCATTCTGCCCGCGGCGCCGGCATCGGTCGTGCTCGCGACGGAACCCACGATCGGCGCCGCCTTGACCCGCGTTCCCAAAGGCGACTGGAGCGATTGCGCGTCGGCGATCAAGGCATCGCCTGCCGAAAAGCGCTCGCCCGTCACCGCGTCGGTGCAACTCGTGACGATGTAGTGACCGATCTGCGCCTGGACCTCGTATTGAAATGCACCCAGAACGTTCGCGGCGCCCTGCACATGGCCTCCGGGCGGACGCACGTAGGAACGACCGCCTGCGTCCCCTATTGGCTCGCGCGTTTGCGCCCGACGAGCTCGATCGCTTGCGCGCGGAAGGCGCGCGGTTGACCGAGTCGGAAGCCTGTGCGCTCGCGCTCGCAAGCTGAGGCGCTCGCCGCTCGACGGGAAGGCCGGGGAGCGACGGGCGCCTTCGCGCGCGGCGATTGACGTCAGCCGTTCGCGACGTGCAGCTTCGCGGCGGGCTGCTCGAAGAACTGCTCGTCTTCGGTCGAGCCCTTGAGCGCCGTCGTCGACGCCTGCGCGCCCTGCACCGTCTGCGTCACCTGGTCGAAGTAGCCGGTGCCGACTTCGCGCTGGTGCTTGACCGCGGTGAAGCCCTCCTCGACCGCCGCGAACTCCGCCTGCTGCAACTCGACGAACGCCGACATGTTCTGGCGCGCGTAGCCGTGCGCGAGATGGAACATCGAATAGTTGAGGCTGTGGAAGCCGGCAAGCGTGATGAACTGGAACTTGTAGCCCATCGCGCCGAGCTCGCGCTGGAAGCGCGCGATCGTCGCATCGTCGAGGTTCTTCTTCCAGTTGAACGACGGCGAGCAGTTGTAAGCGAGGAGCTTGCCTGGAAACTTCGCGTGGATCGCGTCGGCGAACGCCTTCGCGAAGGCGAGATCCGGCTTGCCCGTCTCGCACCAGATGAGATCGGCGTAGCGCGCGTACGCGAGGCCGCGCGAGATCGCCTGCTCGAGGCCGTTACGCGTGCGATAGAAGCCTTCGACGGTCCGCTCGCCGGTGAGGAACGGCTTGTCGTTCTCGTCGACGTCGGAAGTGAGCAGGTCGGCCGCTTCCGCATCGGTGCGCGCGAGAAGGATCGTGGGCACACCCAGGCAATCCGCGGCGAGGCGCGCCGCCACGAGCTTCTCCACGGCTTCGCGGGTGGGCACGAGCACCTTGCCGCCCATGTGCCCGCATTTCTTCACCGACGCGAGCTGATCCTCGAAGTGCACGCCGGCGGCGCCCGCTTCGATCATCGCCTTCATCAACTCGAACGCGTTCAGCACGCCGCCGAAGCCCGCCTCGGCATCGGCGACGATCGGCGCGAAGTAATCGACGTCGTCGCGGCCTTCGGCGTGCGCGATCTGATCGGCACGCAGGAAAGTGTTGTTGATCCGGCGCACCACGTGGGGCACCGAGTTCGCCGGATAGAGCGACTGATCCGGATACATCTCGCCCGCGATGTTCGCGTCGGCGGCGACCTGCCAGCCGGACAGGTAGATCGCCTTCAACCCGGCTTTCACCTGCTGCAGCGCCTGGTTCCCGGTGAGCGCGCCGAGCGTATTGACGAACGGCTCGTCCTGCATCAGCGTCCACAGCTTCTCGGCGCCGCGGCGCGCGAGCGTGTGCTCGACGACGAGCGAGCCGCGAAGCCGCACGACGTCTTCCGCGGCGTAGCCGCGCTCGATGCCCTTCCAGCGCGGATTCTCCGCCCAGTCCTTGCGCAGCCTCGCCGCTTCCAGATCGTAGTTCATCGCGTCACTCCCATCTCGTTGCAGGCGCGAAGCGCCCGCGGTTTCGTCGGGCCCGCGCGACGCGCGGGATTTCACGCGAAGGCGCGCGCACCAGGCCCGCGTTTCGCGACACGGATCGCACGGGGATCGCCCGTACGGTCTGCCGGGCACGGATGGGGTAAACCTTGCCCTCGTGTGCGTCGCCGCTCGCGGCGACCGCCCGATCACGCTAGCAAAGTCATCGACCGCTTTCAAGCGGTTTTGCGGCAACGCAGCGATTTTTTTAGTTCGCAAAATCAATGATCTAATAGACGTTTCCGCATCGTGGAAAGCGGCGATACGTCCTCACGTCCTTCCGTTGTTGCAATGCGTCAGCATCCGACCGACAGGCATGGACAGAATCGACGGCGTGTTCGGGACGATGCCCTTGATGCGTAAGAAGAAACGGGCGGGCGACCCGATGTTGCCGGGCAGCAACGCGGCGAATCGAAATGGAAACCGCTTTCATTGCTATGCTTGACTGGCTGCTATCGTCGAGGCGCCCCGCGCCGATGCGCGCACTCGTTCTCATCGTTACGCTGCTCCTTTCTGCCCGCATGACCGCCGACGCGCAGGTGCCCGATGCACGCGCGCTCGCCGCGGGCTGCGCGAGTTGCCACCGGGCCGACGGCACGACCGTCCCTTCGCTCGACGGTCGCTCCCGCAACGAGCTGCTCGCGAAACTGCGCGCATTCCGCGACGGCTCGCAAGCCGGCACCGTGATGCCGCAACTCGCGCGCGGCTATACCGAGGCGCAGCTCGACGCGATCGCTGCGTGGTACGCGCAACAACGGGCAGGTGCGCGATGAGCGCAGGGGAGTCGCGTCGAAATGCGCTGCGCGCGCTCGGTGCGTTCGCGGCGCTGCCGTTCGTACCGACGAAAGCATTCGGGCGCGCACGGCCGCGCGCGGTCGTCATCGGCGCCGGGTACGGGGGCGCGACGGCCGCGCGCTATCTCGCGCTGTGGGGCGGCGACGGCGTCGACGTGACGCTCGTCGAGCGCGACGCGGCCTTCGT
This sequence comes from Casimicrobiaceae bacterium, assembly GCA_035717085.1. Classification (GTDB taxonomy): domain Bacteria; phylum Pseudomonadota; class Gammaproteobacteria; order Burkholderiales; family Casimicrobiaceae; genus VBCG01. The sequence continues at coordinate 11,027 of DASTIY010000191.1, forward strand.
CTCGTGCCCGCTGTCGAATCTCGTGCTCGCGGGAAGCCGCACGTTGCGCGACATCACGGTGGATTACGCGCGCATCGCGAAGCGCATGCGCGTCGTGCACGATTCGGCGATCGCCGTCGATGCGCAACGGCGTCGCGTTCGCCTCGCGCGCGGGGACGAGCTCGCGTACGACCGGCTGATCCTGTCGCCGGGCATCGATTTCCTCTTCGGCCGCATCGAAGGTCTCGCGACAGCCGAGGCGCGTGAGCGAGCGCCGCATGCGTGGCGCGCCGGGCCGCAGACGGTTGCATTGCGACGGCAACTCGAAGCGATGCCGGATGGCGGCGTCTTCGCGATCTCGATTCCGCGCGCGCCGTTCCGCTGCCCGCCAGGTCCGTACGAACGCGCGTGCCAGGTCGCGTGGTATTTCAAGCGGGCGAAGCCGCGAAGCAAGGTGCTGATCCTCGACGGCAACGAGGACGTGCAGTCGAAGAAGGCGCTGTTCGTGCGCGCATGGAACGAGGACTACAAGGGGATCGTCGAATATCGCCCGGACTGCGTGCTGACAGCCGTCGACGCCGGCCGCGGGACGTTGCGCTTCGAGATCGCGGACGACGTGCGCGCCGACGTGCTGAACGTCATCCCGCCGCAGCGCGCCGGCGACATCGCGCGCGACGCGGGCGTCATCACCGCCAACGATCAATGGTGCGAAATCGATTTCCTCACGTTCGAATCGGTCAAGGTGCCCGGCATCCACGTGCTGGGCGACGCGATCCAGGTCGCGCCGCAGATGCCGAAGTCGGGACACATGGCGAACCAGCACGGGAAGGTCGCAGCTGCCGCGGTGCTCGCGCTCCTCGCCGAACACCCGGTGAATGCCGAGCCGGTCGTCAACAACACGTGCTACAGCTTCATCGACGACCGCGAGGCGGTGCACATCACGTCGGTGCATCGCTACGACGCGACGCAGAAGACGTTCGTGCCCGTGCCCGGCGCCACCGGGCTCTCCGCAGCGAAGAGCGCGCGCGAAGGCGACTACGGCTTCGCGTGGGCGCACGCGATCTGGCAGGACATGCTCGGATAGGGCGCCCGAGCGTAGACTGATCCTCCTCGAAGGCCAGGCCCCTGAGGAGGATGTCATGGCACTTCTTCGCGCGTCGCGCATCATCGTCGCGCTGGTCGCGCTGACGGCTGCTTGCGTCGCCAGTGCGGCCGATTCCACCAAGGTGCTGCGCGTCGCGCAAGGCGACATCGATACGCTCGACCCCGAGCAGTGGCCCGACTACTTTTCGGGCTGGGTCGGCGCCGCGATTTTCGAGGCGCCCTACGAGTGGGACTACCTGGCGACGCCGGCGCGGCTCGCACCGAACACGGCGGCGGCGCTGCCGACGATCAGCGACGACGGCAAAACGTGGACGATTGCGCTCAAGCGCGGCATCGAGTTCACCGACGATCCCGCATTCCGCGGCAAGCCGCGCGAGCTCATCGCGGACGATTACGTCTACGCGTTCAAGCGACTGCTCGATCCGAACCTGCGCCGCGGCGGCTCGCCGCTTCTTGCCGATGCGCTCGTCGGCGCGCGCGCGCTCGTCGATGCAGCGCGCAAGCCCGGCGCGAAGCTCGACTACGACGCGCCGTTCGAAGGGGTGCGTGCGCTCGATCGCTACACGCTGCAATTGCGCCTCGTCGCGCCCAACTATCCGGTCATTCAGCAGAACCTGACGCAGGCGTACGCCGTCGCGCGCGAAGTCGTCGAAGCGGCCGGACGCGATATCGGCAGCCATCCGGTCGGCACCGGTCCGTATCGATTGAAGGAGTGGAAGCGCGGCTCGCGCATCGTCCTCGAAGCCAATCCTCGCTATCGGGCGATCGCCTTTCCGAAGAGCGACGACCCTTCGCACGCCGCGCTCGTGAAGAGCATGGAGGGGAAGCGGCTGCCGCAGATACGCATCGTGGAAATCAGCATCATCGAGGAAATGCAGGCGCGGCTCCTCGAGTTCGAGCAGGGCCACCTCGATTACATCGAGCTGCAAGGCGAAATGGCGAACCGGCTGCTCGAAGGCGGCAAGCTCAAGCATGAATACGCGGCAATGGGCCTTCGTCGTTACGCGCTTGCACAACTGTTCGTGCGTTACACGTATTTCAACCTGAAGGATCCCGTCGTCGGTGGCTCGAGCAAGGAGCACGTGAGCCTGCGCCGCGCGATCGCGCTGGCGTTCGATGCCGACGAGCTCGTTCGCGTCGCGTACGCCGGGCAGGCCGTGGCGCTCGCGCAGCTCGTGCCGCCGCGCGCGACGACGCACGATCCGACGCTGCCGCACGGCATGCGCCACGACCCCGCGCTCGCCCGTGCGCTTCTCGATCGCGCCGGCTACGACAAGCGCGACGCCGAGAACTTTCGTGTCGCCCCCGACGGCTCGCGGCTGACGCTCACGATCGTCACGCGGCCCGGCGCGCTGTGGCGTGACTGGGAAACGCTCTGGAAGAAGAATCTCGACGCGGTGGGGCTGCGCGTGCAGTTTCGCGAGTTGCCGGCACAGGAACAGTTCAAGGAAATGCAGGCGACGCATTTCCAGATGAGCATCTCCGGCTGGGGCGGCTCGCCGCTCGGCTACGTCACGCTCGCGCAGCTGGAGAGCACGCAGACGCCGCGCGTGAATCCGTCGCGCTTCGCGATGGAGGAGTACGACCGGTTCTATCAGCAGATGCTGCGCGAGCCGGACGTCCAGAAGCAAGTCGCGGCTTCGCGCCGGATGTCGGAGATCGCGCAGGCTTACGCGCCGCTCATCCCGCACGTCGCCGAGGTCGACAATTCGTTCGTGCAGCCGTGGCTCCAGGGCTTCGAGCCGAACGACTTCACGTCGTACTTCAAGTACCTCGATATCGACATTGCTGCGCAGCAGCGCGCGCAGCTGGCGCGCTCACGCGCGAGGCGGTAAGACTTCGGGGCAGAGCTCAAGACAAAGGCCGGTGTCGGACACGTGTCCGGCTCCCGGCCTTTTTGCATTACGCCGGCTCGGCTTCCTTCGGCGCCGGCGCCGCCGGTTCCTCGAAGCCGAGCTTCACCTCGTCGTGCTCGTCGAGGTCGATGTAGACCTTCCCGCCGCTGACCAGCCGGCCGAACAGGAGCTCGTCGGCGAGCGCCTTGCGGATCGTGTCCTGGATGAGCCGCGACATCGGCCGCGCGCCCATTTGCGGATCGAAGCCCTTGCGCGCAAGGAACTCGCGAAGCTTCGGCGAGAACGTCGGGTCGACCTTCTTCTCGTGCAGCTGCGCCTCGAGCTCGAGCAGGAACTTGTCGACGACGCGCAGGATGACGTCGTGATCCAGTGCCGCGAACGAGATCGTGGCGTCGAGACGATTGCGGAACTCGGGCGTGAAGAGCCGCTTGATTTCCGCCATTTCATCACCGGCCTGCTTCTCGGTCGCGAAACCGATCGTCTGCCGCGCGAGCTCGCCCGCGCCGGCGTTCGTCGTCATGATGATGGTGACGTTGCGGAAGTCGGCCTTGCGCCCGTTGTTGTCGGTGAGCGTGCCGTGGTCCATCACCTGCAGCAGGATGTTGAAGATGTCCGGATGCGCCTTCTCGATCTCGTCGAGCAGCAGCACGCTGTACGGATGCTTGGTGATGCCTTCGGTAAGTTGGCCGCCCTGGTCGAAGCCCACGTACCCCGGAGGTGCGCCGATGAGCCGCGACACCGCGTGCCGCTCCATGTACTCCGACATGTCGAAGCGCAAAAGCTCGATGCCGAGGCAAAACGCCAGTTGCCGAGCGACTTCCGTCTTGCCGACACCCGTCGGACCGCTGAACAGGAAATTGCCGATCGGCTTGCGCGGATTGCCGAGGCCCGAGCGCGCCATGCGGATCGCCGATACCATCGCGTCGATCGCCTTGTCCTGTCCGAACACGACGTTCTTCAGATCGCGATCGAGCGTCTTCAGCGCGTTGCGGTCGTCGGACGACACGCTCTTGGCCGGAATACGCGCGATTTTCGCGACGATCTCCTCGACCTCGTTCTTGCCGATGACCTTCTTCTGCCGCGACTTCGGCAGGATCTTCTGCGCCGCGCCAGCCTCGTCGATGACGTCGATCGCCTTGTCGGGCAGGTGCCGGTCGTTGATGAAGCGCGCGGCGAGCTCGGCCGCCGACGTGAGCGCGGCCGGCGCGTACTTGACGCCGTGGTGCTGCTCGAAGCGCGTCTTCAAGCCCTTCAGGATCTCGACCGTCTCGGCGACGGAAGGCTCGGGCACGTCGACCTTCTGGAAGCGCCGCGACAGCGCGTGGTCCTTCTCGAAGATCTGCCGGAACTCGCCATACGTCGTCGCGCCGATGCACTTCAGCGCACCGGTCGACAGCGCAGGCTTCAGCAAATTGGACGCGTCGAGCGTGCCGCCCGACGCCGCGCCGGCGCCGATGATCGTGTGGATCTCGTCGATGAAGAGAATGGATTTCGGATTCTCCGAAAGCTGCTTCAGCACCGCCTTCAGCCGCTGCTCGAAATCGCCGCGATACTTGGTGCCGGCGAGCAGCGCGCCCATGTCGAGCGAGTAGACCTGGAACTCCTTCAGGAGCTCGGGCACGTCGGCCTCGTTGATGCGACGCGCGAGGCCCTCGGCGATCGCCGTCTTGCCCACACCCGCCTCGCCGACGAGCAGCGGGTTGTTCTTGCGGCGGCGGCACAGCACCTGGATCACGCGCTCGAGCTCGTGCTCGCGCCCGATCAGCGGGTCGATCTTGCCGGTGCGCGCCATCGCGTTCAGGTTGACGGTGTACGCATCGAGCGCACCCTGCGATTCGCTGCCCGACTCGCTTTCGTCCTTCGCCTCGGAGGCCTTGTCCTGCTTCTGCTGCGGACTCTTCGTGATGCCGTGCGCGATGTAGTTGACGACGTCGAGGCGCGTCACGCCGCGCTGGTTCAGGAAGTAGACGGCGTGCGACTCCTTCTCGCCGAAGATCGCGACGAGCACGTTCGCGCCGGTGACTTCCTTCTTGCCCGACGACTGGACGTGCAGGATCGCGCGCTGGATCACGCGCTGGAAGCCTTGCGTCGGCTGCGTGTCGGCGTCGGAATGCGCCGCGAGCCGCGGCGTGTGCTCGTTGATGAAGTCGGTCAGCACGCCGCGCAGCTCGTCGAGGTCGACGCCGCAGGCCTTCAGCACCTCGGCGGCCGACGGGTTGTCGAGCATTGCGAGCAGCAGGTGCTCGACCGTGATGAACTCGTGCTGCTTTTGCCGGGCCTCGACAAAAGCCATGTGGAGAGAGACTTCCAGTTCCTGGGCGATCATGTTGCTACCTTGACTTCGTGGCCTCGCCAGGAAACATTCCCGCGGCAGCCGGCGGCCCGCTTCGGACCGCTTCCTGCATAACGCTCAAGTCTCCTCCATCGTGCACTGCAAGGGATGCTGGTGCTTGCGTGCGAGATTGATGACCTGATCGACCTTCGTCGCTGCGACTTCTCGCGTATACGTACCGCAGACACCCATGCCCTCGCGGTGAACCTGCAGCATCACCTGCGTGGCCTTCTCACGACTCATGCCAAAGACAGTTTGGAGCACGACGACCACAAAGTCCATCGGCGTGTAGTCGTCGTTCAGCAAGACGACCTTGTAAAGCGGTGGCGGCTTGACTTTCGTCCGTTCCGCCTCGAGCACGCTGCCGTGCTGCTCCTGTTTGGACATCGTACGACGCAGTGCCTAGTTGGGGTCCATGTTTGATGATTACAACAATTTTTACAAGGGGAAAGCCGATGGCCGGGGCATAGTCAGGCGCCGCCGCGCGCGCTCGCCGCAACGGGGTTGCGAAGCGGCCTCGCGGCTGTCGGCGGTTTGCGGCGCTCCAGGGCAATATTTACATGGCCTCCGCGAGGTTTGTTCCTAAGATCCCCGATCGGAGGCGAGAAGTTTCGATGCGCGTCGCGTACTTCCAACGATCGGACGGGTGTCGCCTCTTCGGAGCTATGCAATTTCCGCGCGCGGGCCCCGCACTGCGTATTCGCGCGGCGCAGGCCCGCACCCAGCCGCGTCGGTGCGGCAACGAAGTCAGGGCGCGATATGCGACGCGTTACATGCGGTCGATCATTGCCTGGCCGAAGGCGGAGGTGGAAACCTGCTTGGCGCCCGGCATCAGCCGCGCGAAGTCGTAGGTCACCACCTTGTCGGCGATCGCCTTCTCGAGACTCGACGTGATCAGGTTCGCCGCCTCTCGCCAGCCCATGTGCACGAGCATCATCTCGGCGGAGAGGATTTCCGATCCAGGGTTCACGTAATCCTTGCCGGCATACTTGGGTGCGGTGCCGTGCGTCGCCTCGAACATGGCGACCGTATCCGACATGTTGGCGCCCGGGGCGATGCCGATGCCGCCGACTTCGGCGGCCAGCGCATCGGAGATGTAATCGCCGTTCAGGTTCAGCGTGGCGATGACGTCGTACTCGGCCGGCCGCAGCAGGATCTGCTGCAGGAACGCGTCGGTGATGACGTCCTTGACGACGATGTCGCGGCCGGTCTTCGGATTCCTGAACGAGCACCACGGCCCGCCGTCGACCTCCCGGGCGCCGAACTCGCGCTTGGCGAGCGCGTAGCCCCAGTCGCGGAACGCCCCCTCGGTGAACTTCTGGATGTTGCCCTTGTGCACGAGCGTCACCGAGCGGCGATCGTTGTCGATCGCGTACTGGAATGCCCGGCGCACCAGCCGCTCGGTGCCCTCGCGCGACACCGGCTTGATGCCGATTCCCGACGTCTCGGGGAAGCGAATCTTGCGCACGCCCATCTCGTTGACGAGGAAATCGATCACCTTTTTCGCCTCGGGCGAGCCTTCGGGCCACTCGATTCCCGCATAGATGTCCTCGGCGTTCTCGCGAAAGATCACCATATCGACCTTCTCGGGCTCCTTCACCGGCGAGGGCACGCCCTTGAAGTAGCGCACGGGGCGCAGGCACACGTAGAGGTCGAGCTGCTGGCGCAACGCGACGTTGAGCGAGCGAATGCCGCCGCCCACCGGCGTGGTCAACGGCCCCTTGATCGCGACGACGAAATGACGGATCGCGTCAAGTGTTCCCTTGGGGAGCCATTCGTTGAATTTGTTGTAGGCCTTCTCACCCGCGAAGATTTCATACCACACGATGCGGCGCTCGCCGCCGTAGGCCTTTTTTACCGCCGCGTCGAAAACGCGCTCGGAGGCCTTCCAGATGTCGCGCCCCGTGCCGTCGCCTTCGATGAAGGGGATCACGGGATTATCGGGAACTATTAAGCGTCCCTCTTCGACTCTGATGGCCCGGCCGTCGGCTGGGGGTTCCATTCCATTGAAAACAGGCATAATGACGTGTCTCCTGACTTTGGGGGTCTGTGAT
>DASTIY010000192.1:0-4801 GCA_035717085.1 Casimicrobiaceae bacterium
GGGCAAGCTATCCCTTCGCGGCTTGACCGGGCTGATGTCGCGTGCCGCGCTCGTCGTCTCCAACGACACGGGCCCGCTCTTCCTCGCCGAGGCCGTCGGCGCCGCTACGGTGGGCATCTACTGGTTGCTGAACCTCGCGCAGGACGGCCCGCTCTTCCGCCGGCGGCACCGCTACGCACTGTCCACGTGCGTCGCCTGCCCGCAATGCGGGCGCGCGCAGATCGACGAGCGCTGCGCGCACGATCCATCGTTCGTCGCCGACGTGACGGTCGATCAGGTGCTCGAGCCGGCACTCGAGCTTATGCGCGAGGGGCGCGGGTAGCGCGACGCATTCGCGCGGGAATCGACGGCGTCGGCGTTCGTTTCAGCCGCCGCACCAGGCTCGCGCGCAGCGAGCAGCGCGAGCGCGTGGCGGAGCACGGTGTCGACGTCGACGCCGGCAGGATCGTAGATTGCGTGGTGCAGCGTACGATCGAGCGGTGCCCATTGCGCGGGGTCCGTCGCGAAGAATACGACCACGCTCGGCAGCCGCAATCCCGCCGCAACGTGCGACACGCCCGTGTCGTTCGTCACGAGCAGGTGCGCGCCGGCGAGCAGCGCGGCCAATCCGCCAACGGAAATCGACGACGCAGTGTCGATGCAAGGTGCCTGCATCGCCGACGCAACGGCCCCGGTGATCGGGCGCTCGGCGCTCGAGCCGGTGAGCACGACGTCGTAACCGCGCGCATGCAACGCATCGCCGAGGCGCGCGAAGCGCTCCGCCGGCCAGCGCTTCGCGGGATTGCGGGCGCCGGGATGGAGACAGATGTAAGGACGATCGGCGAGCGCCTCGGCCGCGCGCGACGCCGCGAGTTCCTCGAAGTCGGTTCGCGTCAGTGGAAACTCCATCGCCTCGTCGCCGGCGGGCATTCCGATCGATTCGACCAGGCGAAGATTGCGTCGCACTTCATGCATGGCCGACGGATAGGCGATGAACAGGCGGCCATCGGCACGCGGGCGATCGGCTGGGCGAAACCCCGCGTTCCAGCGTGCGCCGAAGCGTTCGACGATGGCGTTGGTGTGCGTGCCGTCGCCGTGCATCTGCATGGCGAGATCGAGCCTGCGCGCACGCATCCGTGTAAAGAACGCCGGAAGGGTTGCAACGTCTGCTCGCTGCTCGGGCAGTTCGGGCGCGCCGGGGAAGGCGACGAAATCGTCGACGTACCGCGCGAAGCGAGCGGCGAAGCGCTGCGCCCACGGCAGTCCCACGAGCGTGATGCGCGCGTGCGGCAAGCCGCGGCGCAGCGCGCGCAACGCGGGAACGGCGCACAGCAGGTCGCCGAGTTGCAATGCGCGAAAGACCGCGACTTGCCGGCACGCCTCGGCGGGGAATGCGCTGGCGCACCCGTCATTGCACAGCGACGCACGGAATGGCGAGTTCATCTCGAAGTACGTTCGCAATTCCTGCGCCACGGTTCGTCGCGGTCGTTGTACTCGTCTGCGACAATTCACGCCGGTCCCTCGTCTCGTCCTCCATGCAGCGCACCGTCCTCATTCCGCTGATCGTCGCGTGCGCGCTGTTCATGGAGAACATGGATTCGACGGTGATCGCGACGTCGCTGCCGGCGATCGCGCACGACATCGGCGAGAATCCGCTCGCGCTGAAGCTCGCGCTCACGTCGTATCTCGTGAGCCTCGCGGTGTTCATTCCGATCAGCGGCTGGGTCGCCGATCGCTTCGGCTCGCGCAGCGTGTTCGCGAGCGCCATCGTCGTGTTCATGGCAGGCTCGCTGCTTTGCGCGGTGTCGACGAGTCTCGCCGCGTTCGTCGTGTCGCGCTTCGTCCAGGGCCTCGGCGGCGCGATGATGGTGCCCGTCGGCCGGCTCGTGCTGATGCGGTCGATCCCGAAGCGCGACTACGTCGCCGCGCTCAACTACCTCACCATTCCGGCGCTGCTCGGGCCCGTCACGGGACCCGCGCTCGGCGGCGCGATCACGCTCTACCTGCACTGGCGCTACATCTTCATCGTCAACCTGCCGATCGGCTTTCTCGGCCTGTATCTCGTCCTGCGCCACATCCCCGACATTCGCGAGGAGCGCGTTCCGGCATTCGACGTGCGCGGCTTCGCGCTGTCCGCGGTGGGGCTCTCGGTATTGATGCTCGGCTTCTCGGCGCTCGGCGGCCACCTGCTGCCGATCGACGTTGCGCTCGCGTGCATCGTCGCGGGTGGCATCACGCTCGTGGCGTACGTGATGCACGCGCGGCGCAGCGAACATCCGGTCATCGATCTTCGCCTGCTGCGCATCCCGACGTTCTGGAACGGCGTCGCCGCCGGTGCGGTGTTCCGCGCGGGCCTCGGCGCGACGCCGTTCCTGCTGCCGCTGCTCTTTCAGCTCGGCTTCGGACTCGATCCGCTCCAGTCGGGGCTATTGACCTGCGCCACGGCGATCGGCGCGATGTTCATGAAGACGTTCACCGTGTACATCCTTCGCAGGCTCGGCTTTCGTCGCGTGCTGGTGGCGAACGGCATCGCGGCGTCCGCGATCGTCGCAGGGTTCGGCTTGTTCACGGCGAACACGCCGCACGCGCTGATCGTCGCCGTGCTGCTCGCGTCGGGCTGCCTGCGCTCGCTGCAATTCACCGCGCTGAACGCGATCACCTTCGCCGACATCGCGCCGTCGAGCATGAGCCAGGCGGCGAGCCTCTCGAGCATGATGCAGCGCCTGTCGCAAAGCGTCGGCATCGCCGCCGGCGCTTATTTGCTGCAGCTTTCCAGCGTGGCGCACGGGCACGCGCAGATCGTCGCGGTCGACTTCTGGCCCGCGTTTCTCGGCATCGCGCTGATCTCGGGCATCGCGCCCATCATTCATCGGCGGCTGCCCGCCGAGGCGGGCGTCGAAGTGTCGGGGCACCGCGCCCGCTCCGCATAGTGGCTAGGGCTGCAGCGCGCGCCACACCGTCTCGGGCAACAGCGGCATCTGCAGCGTGCGCGCCTGCGCCGCGTGGCCCGCGCGCGCGAGCGCATCGACGACGGCGTTCACCACCGCCGGTGTCGCGCCGATCGTGCCGAGCTCGCCGACGCCCTTCACGCCCATCGCATTGGTGCGGCACGGCGTCGACTCGTCCATCGTCATCGTGAACGCACCGATGGTTCGTGCGTGCGGCAGCGCGTAATCCATGAAGCTCGCCGTCAGCATCTGACCTGACCCGGTGTCGTACACGATGCGCTCGCAGAGCGCCTGCCCGATGCCCTGCGTCGCGCCGCCTTCGAGCTGCCCCATCACCACCATCGGATTCACGACGCGCCCGACGTCGTTCACCGACCAGTAGCCGGCGAGCTCGATCGTGCCGGTATCGGGATCGACCTCGACTTCGCAGACGTGGCAGCCATTCGGCCAGCTCGGCGCGCCGACCGAGCTCGTCGAGCGGAACCGGATGCGCTGCTCGGGCTGCTTCCGCGCCAGGTCGAACAATCCGATGCCGCGGTCGGTGCCGGCGATGGTGAAACGCCCGTCGCGATACTCGATGTCGGGCTCCGCGGCCTCGAGCTCGCGTGCTGCGAGCGTGCGGCCGTGCGAGACGGTGCGTTCGGACGCGACGCGCACGGCGGAACCGACGACGAAGAGCGAGCGCGAGCCCGCGCTGCCGAAACCGGTGACGCGATCGGTGTCGCCGAAGCGAACGTCGATGTGCGACGGCGCGACGCCGAAAACGTCGACGGCGAGCTGCGTGAACGTCGTCGCGAGGCTCTGCCCCATCGATTGCGCCGCGGTGAAGATCTCGATGCGACCGTCGCCGCCAACGGTCACGTCGATCGTCTCCTCGAAGACGTCGGCGCCCGTCCACTCGAGAAACGTGGCGAGACCCTGTCCGCGCAGCTGCCCGCGCTTGCGCGATGCCTCTTGACGCGCGGCGAAACCGCTCCAGTCGGAGAGCACCAGCGCCTCGTCCATCACCTTCTCGAACTGGCCGCTGTCGTACGTCTTGTCCATCGGATTCGTGTACGGCATCTGCTCGGGGCGGATCATGTTGCGCCGGCGCAGCTCGACACGATCGATGCCGCTGACGCGCGCCGCTTCGTCCATCAGGCGCTCGATGATGTAGATCGCCTCCGGGCGACCTGCGCCGCGATACGCGCCGGTCGGCAGCGTATGGGTGAGCACAGCCTTGATGCCGACGTCGATCGTCGCGATGTCGTAGATGCTCGTCGACACCCACGGCCCGACCATCAGCTGGATGACGACGCCGACCGGCGTCGCGTACGCGCCGACGTTGGCGAGCGACGCGACGCGAAGCGCGAGGATGCGCCCGTCGGCGTCGAGGGCGAGCTCGGCGCGGCTCACGAGGTCGCGGCCGTGCGCGGCGCCGATGAACTCCTCGATGCGATCCGCCGTGAAACGAACCGGCGCGCGCAGCTCGCGTGCCGCGAACGCGGCGACGACGTCTTCGGGGTAGAGGCTCGTCTTCATGCCGAAGCCGCCGCCGACGTCGCCGACGATCACGCGGACGCGATCGGTCGCGATGCCGAGCACGTCGGAAAGCTCGTCGCGCAGCCCGGTTGGCGTCTGGCAGCTCGCACGCAGCGTGAGGCGGTCGGCCTTCTCGTCGAACGTCGCGAGCGTCGAGCGCGGCTCGATCGCCGCCGATGCGACGCGTTGATTGACGAGATCGAGCACCGCGACGTGTGCTGCGCGACCAAACGCGGCCTCGGTCGCCTTCGCGTCGCGTCGCTCGCCAACGTCGGCGCGTACGCGACGCCGGTCGGCGTCGTCATCCAGCTGATGGTCGGGCCGTGGGTGTCGACGAGCATCTACGACATCGC
>DASTIY010000193.1:0-5721 GCA_035717085.1 Casimicrobiaceae bacterium
GGGCTGCGTGAGCGCGAGCCTGGGGTCGACGAGTTCCGCCGTGTCGTTGTCGGGAAAGTGCTCGGCCTTCGCGGCCGCAAGCGCCTGGCTTGGACGGCCGCGCTCGTCGAACGTGACGGCGCGGAAATCCTGCAGGAAGAGGTCGGGGTCGTGCCGCGTCGAGCCGTCGCGGTGCGAAGGTGGCGCCTGCACTTGCGCGTCGAGCCAGTACGTGAGGCCCGCGAGTCCGCCGAGCAGAAACACCGGCGACCACGCGACAAGGCGATCGAAGAACGCGCGCGTGCGGTCCATATCAGGTAGGGGCTTCCATCGCGACGTCGATCGCGGGCGCGGAATCGGTGCCGTAGCCTTGCGCGGCGAGGAGCAGGTCGGCGAGTTCGCGCACCGCACCGCGACCGCCGTCACGTTTCGTCACGTAATGCGCATGCGCTCGAACGACGTCGGGCGCACCGGGCACGCTGACGGCGAGCCCGCACGCGGCGAGCAGCGCAATGTCGGGAAGGTCGTCGCCGATGTGCGCACACGCCTCCGGTGCGAGCCGCAATTCGCTGCGCAGCCGCTCCCACGCGACGATCTTGTCGTGCGCGTCCTGCACGAGGTGCGGGATGCGCAACTGTCGTGCGCGATGCGCGACGACGGGCGCGGCGCTGCCGGTGATCCATGCGACGACGATTCCCGCGGCCGCGAGGCGGTGCATGGCCACGCCGTCGAGCGCCGAGAACGCCTTGAACTCGTGCCCGTGGTCGTCGATGTAGATGCGGCCGTCGGTGAGCACGCCGTCGACGTCGCAGCTCAGGAAGCGGATGCGCTGCGCACGACTCAGGATGTGAGCCCCAACGCTTGCGGCTGTCGCCGCTGCGCTGCCCCCCGAGGGGGCGCAATTCGCGGTTTGGGACGGCCCTGCGCCGCTCATGTCGAGGCTCATCAAACGACGCGCGCGTGAAAGAGATCGTGCAGCTGCACGACACCCACGAGCGCGCCTTGGTCGACGACGAGGAGCGTCGTGATCTTGGGCGCCGTTTCCATGAGCACGATGCAGTCGGCCGCGAGCCGGTCGGGCGCGATCGTGCGCGGACCGATCGTCATCAGGTCGCCGACGTGCGCGCGCCTGGCATCGTCGACCCGCGCGAGTGCTCGTCGCAGATCGCCGTCGGTGAACACCCCCGCGACGCGCCCGGCCGCGTCGACCACCGCGGTCATGCCGAGGCCCTTGCTCGACATCTCGACGATCGCCTCGGCGAGCGTTGCGCTCGGCAGAACGCGCGGGATTGCATCGCCTGCGCGCATGACGTCCCGCACACGCGTGAGCAGCCGGCGTCCGAGCGCACCGCCCGGATGCGAGCGCGCGAAATCCTCGACCGAGAAGCCGCGTGCATCGAGGATCGCGAGCGCGAGCGCGTCGCCGAGCGCGAGCGCGGCGGTCGTGCTCGCCGTCGGCGCGAGACCCAAGGGGCAGGCCTCGTTGTCGACGCTCGCATCCAGGTGCACGTCGGCCGCTCGCGCGAGCGCGCTTTGCTCGTTGCCGGTCAGCGCAACGAGCTTCGCGCCCTGGCGTTTCAAGTGCGGTGTGAGCAGCAACAGTTCGTCGGTTTCGCCCGAGTTCGACAGCATGACCACCACGTCGTCGGCGGTGATCATCCCGAGATCGCCGTGCCCCGCTTCCGCGGGATGCACGAAGAACGCAGGCGTACCCGTCGACGCCAGCGTCGCCGCGAGCTTGCGCGCGACGTGGCCCGATTTGCCGATGCCGGAGACGACGACGCGCCCGCGGCATTGGAGGAGCAACTCGACGGCGTGGACGAACGGGTCGGACAGGCGCTGCGCGAGCGAGGCGATCGCATTCGCTTCGGTCGCGAGGACGTTCCGCGCGAGCGCCAGCGCGCGTTTCGCATCGACGGTGCGCGGTGCCAGCAAATCGGGATCCGGAATCGGGTGGCAAATTATACCGGCGCCGAGTCGCGTGGCGGAGCGCGCCACGGCGCGTGATACCGTTGCCCGGATCGCGACGCACGCCGATGCCGAACGCGCTGCTCCTCATCCTGCTGCTGCTGGCGGCCTCCGTCGTCGTCGTCGGCTTCTTTCGCAGCGTGGGGTTGCCGCCGATCCAGGGCTACCTGATCGTCGGCATCGCGCTCGGGCCGCACGCGCTCGGCGTGGTCCCGGACGTCGAGGCGACACGCGAGCTCGCCGAGTTCGGCATCGTGTTCCTGATGTTCTCGATCGGGCTCGAGTTCAGCCTGCCGCAACTGAAGACGATGCGGCGCGCGGTATTCGGACTGGGCCTCGCGCAGGTGACGCTCACGACGCTCGCCGGCACGCTCGCGGGCTTTCTGCTCGGTTATGGCTGGCGCGTCGGCCTGGTGCTCGGCGGCGCGCTCGCCATGAGCTCGACGGCGATCGTTTCCAAGATGCTCGCCGAGCGCGGCGAGCTCACGTCGCCGCACGGGCGCGACGTGATGGGCATCCTGCTCTTCCAGGACCTCGCCGTCGTCATCTTCCTCATCCTCAGTCCTTCGCTCGGCCTGCCGGGCCTCGACACCGGGCGCGCGCTCGCCGGTGCCGTCGTGAAGGCCGCGCTGGCGCTCGCCGTGATCCTTTTCCTCGGACAGCAGCCGATGCGCGCGTGGTTTCACGCGGTCGCGCGACGCCGCTCGTCGGAGCTCTTCGTGCTGAACGTGCTGCTCGTCACGCTCGCGATGGCGGCCGTGACGCAGTACTTCGGCCTGTCGCTCGCGCTCGGCGCTTTTCTCGCGGGGATGCTGATCTCGGAGACCGAGTTCCGCTACGAAGTCGAGGAGGACATCAAGCCGTTTCGCGACGTGCTGCTCGGTCTTTTCTTCATCACCGTCGGCATGATGCTCGACCTGCACGTCGACGTCGTGTTCGCCGAGCGCGTCGTCGCGCTGCTCGTCGTCGCGCTCGTCGCGAAGTTCGCGCTGATCGTGCTGCTCGCGCGCGCGTTCGGCGCACCGCTCGCGACGTCGCTGCGCACCGGCTTCTACCTCGCGCAGGCGGGCGAGTTCGCGCTCGTGATGCTCGCCCTCGCCACCGGCAACGCACTGGTGCCCGCCGAGCTCGCGCAGACGATCCTCGCCGCAATGATCCTCTCGATGCTGATCGCGCCGTTCCTGATCGAGCACTCGGGCCATTGGGTGCGCAAGCTCACGGCGAACGACTGGCTGGTGCGTGCCGCCGAGTTGACGCAGGTCGCGGCGCGCACGATGGGCCGCCAGGACCACGTGATCGTCTGCGGCTACGGGAGAAGCGGCCAGAATCTCACGCGCCTCCTCGATCGCGAGGAGATCCGATGGCTCGCGCTCGACACCGATCCGCAGCGCGTGCGTGAAGCGGCGGACGGTGCGAGCGTCGTGTTCGGTGATGCCGGGCGGCGCGAGACGCTGCTGTCGGCAGGCGTGGCCAAGGCGCGCGCGGTCGTCGTCACGTTCTCCGATACACGCACGGCCTTGAAGATCCTGCATCACGTGCGTCACGACGCGCCCGCAATCCCGGTGATCGTCCGCACGCAGGACGACACCGAGATCGACCGGCTATTGGCGGCTGGCGCCACCGAGGTCGTGCCCGAGGTCCTGGAGGGAAGCCTGATGCTCGCCGCGCATTCGCTGCTCGTGCTCGGCGTTCCGCTCAACCGCGTGCTCGCACGCATACGGTCGGTGCGCGAGGAGCGCTACGCGCTCTTTCGCGGCTTCTACCACGGGGCAACCGATCTCGCGGGCGCCGAGAACCTCGAGCCGCGGCTTCGCACGGTGCTCCTCGGCGAGCACGCGCACGCGGTCGGGCGTCGTCTCGGCGAACTCGCGATCGACCGCAGCGTCGAGATCACCGGCGTGCGTCGCCAGGGCGGCCGCACGATCGCGCCGCACGACGACTGGCGCTTCGAGGCGGGCGATGCCGTCGTCCTTCTCGGCCGACCCGCCGATCTCGGCCGTGCCGAGCAGCGGCTCCTGGTGGGGGCCTGAGTTAAAATCACCGGCTCACCCTCCCGCAGTGCCCCAATGTCCGTGCCCGAACCGGGTGCCGCCACCGCGGCACCATCGCCACGAATCGCCGTGCGGTTGACCGGGGTGACGTTCGGCTACGACCGCCGTCGTCCGGTCCTGAGCGGCATCGATCTGACGATCCCGCGCGGCCGCCTCGTGGCGATCATGGGGGGCTCCGGCTCGGGCAAGACGACGATCCTGCGCCTGATCGGCGGCCAACTGCGTCCGCAGGCGGGCACCGTCGAAGTCGACGGTCACGACGTCGCCGCGCTCGATCGCGACGCACTCTTTGCGCTGCGCCGGCGGATCGGCATGCTCTTTCAATTCGGCGCGCTCTTCACCGACATGTCGGTGTTCGAGAACATCGCGTTTCCGCTGCGCGAGCACACCGAGCTGCAGGAGGAGCTCATCCACGATCTCGTGCTGATGAAGCTCAACGCCGTCGGCCTGCGCGGCGCGGCGCAGCTGAGGCCGTCCGAATTGTCGGGCGGCATGGCACGTCGAGTCGCGCTCGCGCGCGCGATCGCGCTCGACCCGATGCTCGTCATGTACGACGAGCCGTTCGCCGGCCTCGATCCGATCTCGCTCGGCATCGTCGGCCAGCTGATCCGCAAGCTCAACGACGCACTCGGCATCACGTCGATCATCGTCACCCACGACATCTACGAGTCGCTGAAGATCGTCGACTACATCTACTTCGTGTCCGAAGGACGGATCATCGCGGAGGGCACGCCCGACGAGGTGCGCGCGTCGCGCGACGCCTTCGTACGCCAGTTCGTCGACGGCCAGCCCGACGGGCCGGTGCCGTTCCACTACCCGGCGAAGCAACTCACCGAGGAATTTGCATAGTGGAAGGCGCGATCGCCAACGTCTTCCGTCGCGTCGGCGGCGCGACGCTCGACTCGATCGCGCGGCTCGGCTTCGCCACGCGCTTCGTGCTCGCGGTGCTCACGCATCTGCCCGCAGCGTTTCGGCGGTTGTCGCTCACGATCCGCGAGATCTATTTCTCGGGCGTGCTCTCGCTCGTCATCATCCTGGTGTCGGGCCTCTTCGTCGGCATGGTGCTCGCGCTGCAGGGCTATGACGTGCTCTCGCGCTACGGCGCCAACGAATCGCTCGGGATCCTCGTCGCGCTGTCGCTCGTCAGGGAACTCGGCCCCGTCGTGGCCGGTCTGCTGTTCGCGAGCCGCGCGGGGAGCGCCATCACCGCCGAGATCGGTCTCATGAAGACGACGGAGCAGCTCTCGGCGATGGAGATGATGGCGGTCGACCCGCTCGCGCGCGTCGTCGCGCCGCGCTTCGTCGGCGGCGTGATCTCGATGCCGCTGCTCGCCGCGCTCTTCTCGACGCTCGGCGTGTTCGGCGCCTATCTCGTCGGCGTCAAGCTCATCGGCATCGACGCCGGTTCCTTCTGGGGCAACATGCAGGCCGCCGTCGACTTTCGCTACGACATCGTGAACGGAATCATCAAGAGCGTCGTGTTCGGCACCGCGGTGAGCGCGATCGCCGTGTTCGAAGGCTATAACGCACGGCCCACCGCCGAGGGCGTGTCGACCGCGACGACCCGCACCGTCGTGGCGAGCTCGCTGTCGATCCTCGCGCTCGATTTCGTGCTCACCGTGTTCATGTTTCGCGGCGTGCATTGATGAACCGCTCGACGCTCGATCTATGGGTCGGCATCTTCGTCACGATCGGCATCGCGGCGATCCTGTTCCTCGCGCTG
>DASTIY010000194.1:0-9069 GCA_035717085.1 Casimicrobiaceae bacterium
GGCCTCACGCCGCGCGAGCGCGCACTCGAGGTGTTCGGCCTGCTCCGCGTCTGGGATACCGAGGAGAACGCGGGCGTGCTGATCTACCTGCTGCTCGCGGACCGCGACGTCGAGATCGTCGCCGATCGCGGCATCGATCGACGCGTCGATCCCGCGGCATGGCGCGTCATCTGCTCACGCATGGAAGCGGCGTTCGCCGGGCGGCGGTTCGAAGCCGGCGTGGTGCAGGGCATCGGCGAAGTCTCGGCGCTCCTCGCCGCGCACTACCCGAGCACCGCGGGCATGCGTAACGAGCTGCCGGACAAGCCGGTCGTTCTATAGCCCGTCGACGTCGCGTCCACGCGACGAATGCCGACTAACGCTTGTCGATGCCGATCAGGTGCAGCGAGTCGTACTCGCGCTGATTGGCGCGATGACGCCACATCACGAGCAGCATGACGGCGGCCACCGAGAGGCCGAACAGAATGATCGCGGTGCTCACCGACATCCCGGAGCGCACCATCAGCGCGTACAGCCCGACCATCACGAGAATGCCGATGTTCTCGTTGAAGTTCTGCACCGCGATCGAGTGGCCGGCGCCCATCAGCACGTGCCCGCGATGCTGCAGCAGCGCGTTCATCGGCACGACGAAGAAGCCGGCGCACGCGCCGATCGCGACCATCAGCACCATCGCGACCCAGATGTTGTGCACGAGCACCATCAGCATGACGACGACGCCCATCGCCGCGCCGATCGGCAGCACGCCGACCGACGCGCGCAGCGAGACCAGCCGCGCGGCGAGCACGGCGCCGAGCGCGATGCCGAAGGCCACCACGCCCTGCAGCATCGACGCCTGCGAGAGGTTGAGCGACAGCGCGTGCGCGGCCCAGTCGATGACGATGAACTGCAGCGTCGCGCCCGCGCCCCAGAAGAGCGTCGTCGTCGCGAGCGAGATCTGGCCGAGCCGGTCGCGCCACAGCAGGCTCACGCAGTGCGAGAACTCGCGGATCAGGAACAGCGGGTTCATGCTCGGCACGCGATGGTCGACGCCGGTGTCCGGAATGAACCAGTTGATGATCGCCGCGATCAGGTAGACCGCCATGATCACGGCGATCGCGGCGTCGGGCGCCGTGTCGATCGGCCAGTCGATGAACGGAAAGTCGACGCCGAGAAGCGCCGCCGAAATGCGCGGCGTGATCAGCGCGCCGCCGAGCAGGAAGCCGAGAATGATCGACAAGACCGTCGCGCCTTCCATCCAGCCGTTCGCGATGACGAGCTGGTTGGGCGGCAGCAGCTCGGTCAGGATGCCGTATTTCGCCGGCGAGTAGGCCGCTGCGCCGAAGCCGACCATCGCGTAAGCCAGCAGCGGATGCACGTCGACTAGCATCATGGCGCAGCCGATGATCTTCACCGCGTTGGTGATCAGCATCACGCGGCCCTTCGGCATCGAATCGGCGAAGGCGCCGACGAGCGGCGCGAGCAGCACGTACGACACGACGAAGCTCTGCTTGAGCGCGGGCGTCATCCACGCGGGATCGCGCAACTCGCGCAGCAGCGCGATCGCGGCGATGA
The DNA here is from genome assembly GCA_035717085.1 of Casimicrobiaceae bacterium. GTDB lineage: Bacteria > Pseudomonadota > Gammaproteobacteria > Burkholderiales > Casimicrobiaceae > VBCG01. The sequence goes on from DASTIY010000194.1 coordinate 1,552, forward strand.
GCAGTGCGTTGTCGGCGAGCGACGAAAAGAACTGCGCCGCGATGATCGTGTAGAAGCCGGGTTTCATCGAGCCTTGGAGTTGCCGCGGCCTTGCCGGCGTCTCGCGTTTGCCGCCGAGTGTGATTGTTATAATGCGTCCATGCGGCGCGCGCTTTATACCATGATCGCCCCGGCCTTCGGAACGCTGCCGCGCCGGACGGGCGCCTAGCCCGCCACCCCCGCAAAAAGCCCTTTCCGTGCCCCGGCCGCTCGTCGCGCAACTCGATCTCGACGCGCTCGCCGGCAACCTCGCGCGCGCCCGCGCATGCGCGCCCGGTGCGCGCGTTCTCGCCGTCGTCAAGGCCAATGCGTACGGCCATGGGCTGATGCGCGTCCTGCCCGCGCTCGGCGCAGCCGACGGACTCGCATTGATCGAGACCGATGCGGCCGTGCGGTTGCGCGAGCACGGCGAAGCGCGGCCGATCCTGCTTCTCGAAGGGTTCTTCGAAGCCGCCGAGCTGCATACGTTCGCCGAGCACCGCCTGTCGACGGTCGTGCACAGTGCCGAGCAGGTCGCGATGCTCGAGGGGGCGCGGCTCGCGCGTCCGCTCGACGTGTGGCTGAAAGTGAACACGGGCATGAATCGCCTCGGCGTCGCACCGGCCGCGGTACGCGGCCTCGCCGATCGCCTGGCGCATTCGTCGAATGTCGCGTCGCTCGGCCTCGCCATGCACTTCGCGCGCGCCGACGAGGACGACGGTCTTCCCGACGCGCTGCAGCGCTTCGAGGCCGCGTGCGCGGGCCTGCCTTATCCCCGGAGCCTCGCCAATTCCGCGGGCGTGCTGCGCTACGCGGAAATCGGCGGTGAGCTCGTGCGGCCCGGCATCATGCTCTACGGCGCAACGCCTTTTGCGCAGCGCAGCGCCGCGTCGCTCGGGCTGGCGCCGGTCATGACGCTGCGCGCCCGACTGATCGCGGTGCAATCGCTTGCCGCGGCCGAGCGCGTCGGTTATGGCGGCACGTTCACCGCGAAGGCTGCAACGCGCATCGGCGTCGTGGCCTGCGGTTACGCCGACGGCTATCCGCGTCACGCACCGAACGGCACGCCCGTGCTCGTCGACGGCGTACGGTGCGCGATGGCGGGCCGCGTGTCGATGGACATGATCACGGTCGACCTCGCGCCCGTTCCGCATGCCGGTGTCGGCAGCGACGTCGTGCTGTGGGGGCAGGGTCTTCCGGTCGACGAAGTGGCGACCGCGGCGGGGACCGTCGGCTACGAGTTGCTGTGCGCGGTCACGCCACGCGTACCGTTCGCGATTCATTCGGCGCAGGTTGCGCGCGCGCCGGCGCCGGCGCTGGCGACGTAGCGCGGTACGCGTGTACATCGTCGTCACCGGTGCGGCCGGATTCATCGGCGCGAATCTCGTGAAGGCGCTGAATGCGCGCGGCGAGCGCGACATCATCGCGGTCGACAACCTCGCGCAGGGCGAAAAATTTGCGAACCTCGCCGATTGCGCGATCGCCGATTACCTCGATCAGGACGAATTCCTCGGCCGCATCGCCGACGGCGATTTCGACGACGATGTCGAGGCGATCTTTCACGAAGGCGCGTGCTCGGACACGACGGCGACCGACGGTCGCTACGTGATGCGCAACAACTATCGCTACTCGGTCACGCTGCTCGAGCATTGCCAGGACAACGACATTCCGTTCCTGTACGCGTCGAGCGCCGCCGTGTACGGCGCAGGCCCGGAGTTCAGCGAAGCGCCCGAGCACGAGGTGCCCCTCAACGTCTACGGCTACTCGAAGGCGCTCTTCGATGCGTACGTGCGCCGCGTGCTGCCCGAGCGCACCGCGCAGATCGCCGGGTTTCGCTACTTCAACGTCTACGGTCCGCGCGAGGCGCACAAGGGCCGGATGGCGTCGGTTGCGCAGCACTTCTTCGCGCAGTATCGGCGCGATGGACGCGTGCGCCTCTTCGAAGGCTCCGGCGGCTACGACGCCGGCGAGCAGCGCCGCGATTTCGTCCACGTCGACGACGTGGTCGCCGTCAATCTCGATTTCTACGAGCACCGCGGGCGCTCGGGCATCTTCAACGTCGGCACCGGCAACGCCGCGACGTTCAACAGCGTTGCGCGCGAAACGATCAACGCGTGCCGGCGGACCGCCGGCAACGGACCGCTTTCGACCGAGCAACTGGTGGCCGACGGTGCGATCACGTACGTGCCGATGCCCGCCGAGCTCGCCGGCTGCTACCAGAGCTTCACGCAGGCCGACCTCACGCGCCTGCGCGGCGCCGGCTATTCCAGGCCGATGATGCCCGTTGAAATCGGCGTTCCCCACTACGTCGAAAGTCTGATTTCGCGCCCGGCCTCCGGTTCGTAAGCTCGACTCCGATCACGCGAGCGCGACGTTTCGCGCCGCGGATCGCATCCTCGATCCTCACGAAAGGAGTCTCCGATGAAAGCGTTGTTGCTCGCACTCGCCATCGCGTTCGCTGCGCCGCTCGCGCACGCCGCGCTCGACCTCAACACAGCCACCAAGGAACAGCTCGTCGCGCTCTCGGGCATCGGCCCCGCCAAGGCGCAGGCGATCCTCGACTATCGCACGCAGCACGGCGGCTTCAAGTCCATCGACGAGCTGAAGGACGTCAAGGGCATCGGCGCGCGCCGTTTCGACAAGATCAAGTCGGAGCTGACCGTGGGGGCGCCGGCGGTGAAAACCGCGGCGCGTGAAGCGAAGCCGGCCGCAGCCGCGAAAAGCGACGCGAAGGGGCACAAGTAGCACGCTCGACGACCTGGAATCACGCTCGCGTTGCGGGGCGGACGCGGCGGCGTTGCACGTCGCGCGGCGTACAATGAGGCGATGGCGTACCACAGCCTCGCCGACGCCGTCGGCAACACGCCGCTCGTTCGCCTCGCGCGCCTTCCCGGCAATACGTCGAACGTCGTCCTCGCCAAGCTGGAAGGCACCAATCCCGCAGGATCGGTGAAGGATCGGCCGGCGCTGTCGATGATCGTCGAGGCGGAGAGGCGCGGCACGATCAAGCCGGGCGACACGCTGATCGAGGCGACGTCGGGCAATACCGGCATCGCGCTCGCGATGGTGGCCGCGATGCGCGGCTACACGATGGTGCTCGTGATGCCGGAGAACCAGACGGCGGAACGCATCCAGACGATGCGCGCGTACGGTGCCGAACTGGTGCTGACGCCGAAGGCGGGCGGCATGGAAGGCGCACGTGACCTCGCGGCGCGCATGCGCGACGAAGGCCGCGGTACGATCCTCGATCAGTTCGCCAATCCCGACAACCCGCTTGCGCACTATCGCGGCACCGGCCCGGAAATCTGGCGCGACACCGAAGGTCGCATCACGCACTTCGTTTCGGCGATGGGGACCACCGGCACCATCATGGGCGTGTCGAAGTTCCTCAAGGAGAAGAAGCCGTCGGTGCGCATCATCGGCGCCGAGCCCGCCGAAGGCGCGTCGATTCCCGGGATCCGCAAGTGGCCGCCCGCGTACCTGCCGAAGATCTTCGACGCGTCGCGCGTCGATCGCATGGAGAGCGTCACGCAGGGCGAGGCGGAGACGATGTCGCGCCGGCTCGCCGCGGAGGAGGGCATCTTCTGCGGCATCAGCTCGGGCGGTGCGTGCGAGGTGGCGCTGCGCGTGTCGCGCGAAGTACAGAACGCGACGATCGTCTTCATCGTGTGCGATCGCGGCGACCGGTATCTGTCGACCGGCGTGTTCCCCGCTTGAGCAGCGCAGCGCGCCGCGCGCCCGGGTCGACGCGCGCACGATGACGCCGCTCCTCGTCTTCGACATCGAGACGGTGCCCGATGTCGCGGGCATTCGACGCGCGCACGACGTGACCGACGCGGTCGACGACGACGGCGTGCTCGCCTGGTACGTGCAGCGACGCCGTGCGACGACCGGCAACGACTTCGCGCCGCTCTACCTGCAGAAGGTGGTGGCGATCAGCTGCGCGATGCGCGACGGCAACGGCCTGCGCATCTGGTCCGTGGGTGACGCGTCGGATCCCGAGCCCGAGCTCATCCGCCGTTTCTTCGACGGCATCGAGCGCTACACGCCGCAACTCGTCTCGTGGAACGGCGGCGGCTTCGACCTGCCGGTGCTCAATCACCGCGCGCTCGTGCACGGCATTGCAGCGGCGCGCTATTGGGACTGGGGCGACGAGGATCGCGAATTCAAGTTCAACAACTACCTGAATCGCTTTCATACGCGCCATCTCGACCTCATGGACGTGATGGCGCAATACCAGTTGCGCGCGAGCGCGGGGCTCGACGCATTCGCGCGGCTCTGCGGGTTTCCGGGGAAGGTCGGCATGCACGGCGCCGACGTGGCGAAGGCGATCGGCGACGGTCGCATCGACGAAGTGCGCGGGTACTGCGAGTGCGACGTGCTGAACACGTACCTCGTCTACCAGCGCTTTCGGCTCATGCGCGGCGAAATCGACGCCGGTGAATACGCCGGGGAAATCTCGCTCGTGCGCGAGAAGATCGCGACGTCGGATGCGCCGCACTGGCGCGCGTTCGCGGCGAAGTGGGACGGAGATTAGGGTCCGACTCGGCACACTAGAGCGTGATCGTCCCGCGGCCGAGCTCGACGACGCGGCCGCCCACGTGAATTCCGCGGTTCGCGTCGACGGTCAGATCGAGCCGGCAACGACGACCGACGGCCTCGCCCTGGTCGATGCGCAGCCGCTGCGGTAGCGACGCGTTCGTCGCAAGCAACCAGCCGCCGAGGTTTGCGCACGCCGAGCCGGTGCCCGGATCCTCGACGATCGCGCCGTATTTCAGGAAGAAGAAGCGCGCGAAAACGTCGTCGCCCTCGCGCGCGAATAGGTACGCCAGCGCCCGTTCGCCATTGTGACCGTGCCGCTCGAGCGCCGCGGCCGTGGGCCGCGCACGGCGCACGGCATCGTGCGACGCGAGCGGGATCACGAGCTGCTCGCTGCCGGTGTCGACCCACAGCGCGCCGTCGCGCACGTCGTGGGACGCGAGCCCGAGCATCGCCGCGAGCTCGTCGCGCGTCGCCGCCGGCGCGCGGTGGCGCGGCGCGTTCGCCGTCAACGTCCAGCGGTCGCCCTTTGCGCGTACAGGAATCGCGCCGGCGCGCATCTCGAGCGTCACGTCGTCGCCGGTTCCGCGCACGTCGCGCACGACATGCGCCGTGCCGAGCGTCGGGTGGCCGGCAAACGGCATCTCGAACGTCGGCGTGAAGATGCGCACCATCGCAGTCGCGGGCGTTGACGGCAGGATGAACGTCGTTTCCGACAGATTGAACTGCAACGCAAGCGCCTGCATCGTCTCGGCGTCGAGCCCTCGCGCATCTTCGAACACGGCGAGCGGATTGCCGCCGAGCGGCGTTTCCGCGAACACGTTGACGATGCGAAAGGCGTAGACGGCCATCTTCATGCGGCGCGCGAGCGCGCGGTGTCGTCGAGGAGCATCCGCGCGAGCGCGCGGAACGACGCGGGTGAGGCGTCGTCGACGCGAAGCACGGGCGCCTGCGCGAAGCGCGGAAAGTTCGCCTCGATCGCCCGCCGATAGCACGGATCGTAGTGCGTATCGAGAAGCTCGGCGGCGAGCGCGCGCAATTCGGCGCGATCGATCATCGCCTGCCAGCGCTCGATCACCGCCTTGCCGTGCAGCTTCGATAGCGGTGCGAGCTGCGCGCTCAGGGCGGCATCGTCGTGCACGAAATGCACGTAGTCGTCCGCCAGCATCGCAACCCGCAACGATTGCGGCGTGTCGATGCGCACGCACGACGACGCGCGCATCGCGGCGAGCAGCGCTTCGGGGACTTGCAGCCGGCCGATGCGCCGGCTCTCCGATTCGACGTACACCGGACGCGCAGGATCGAGCCGCGTGAGCGCGTCGTAGAGCGCGGTTTCGAACGCTTTCTGCGACGGTTGCGGTGCGCCGGGCAGGTCGCCGAGCAGCGAGCCGCGATGACGCGCGAGCGCCTCGAGATCCAGCGCCTGTCCTCCTTCGTGGCCGATGGCTTCGATCAACCGCGATTTGCCCGACCCGGTCAGGCCGCAGACCACGCGATACCGAAACGTGTCGGGCAGGTGGCCGAGCATCGCAACGACGTGCCGGCGATACGCACCATAGCCGCCGTCGAGCTGCACCGCGCGAAACCCGATCTCGCAAAGCACGTGCGCGAGCGCGCGGCTGCGCTGGCCGCCGCGCCAGCAGTAGACGAGCGGGGCCCATTCGCGCTGCTTGTTGCGCACGTGCGTTTCGACGATGCGCGCGATGTTGCGCGCGACGATCGCCGCGCCCGCCTTGCGCGCGTCGAACGCGGATTGCTGCACGTACATCGTGCCGACGTGCGCGCGCTCGTCGTCGTCGAGCACCGGCAGGTTCACGGCGCCGGGCAGATGGTCCTCGGCAAACTCGGAAGGTGAGCGCACGTCGATGCGGTCGGCGTAGTCGGCAAGCTCGTCGACCGTGACGCGGTGGCCGGGACGCGGCGGAGGACCGGGCGGCAGCGGTGTACTGACGCTCACGCCGGTGGCTTGCCGAGAAGGGGTAGCAACGCGGGCCACACGTTGTCGAGGATGCGCGGCTCCGCGTCAGCCTTCGGATGGATGCGGTCGGGCTGGAAGTGCGCGAGGTCGTCGCCGAAGCCCGCGAAGAGATACGGTACGACCGCTACGCGGTTGGCCTTCGCGATCTCGGTGAACAGTCCCTCGAAGCGACGGGCGTAGGCGCTGCCGTAGTTCGGTGGCACTTGCATCCCCAGGACGAGCACCTTCGCGCGCGCCGCCAGCGCCGCCTTGACCATCGCATCGAGATTCGCGCGCGTCGCGTCGAGATTGCCGCCTCGCAACGCATCGTTGCCGCCGAGCTCGATCACGACGATGGCGGGGCGATGCTCGCGCAACAGCGCGGGCAGTCGCGCGCGCCCGCCCGCTGTCGTGTCGCCGGAAATCGACGCATTCACGACGCGGTCGCGATAACCCTGCTCGCGCAGTCGCGCGCCGAGCAGGTCGACCCAGCTCTCGCCCTGTGCGAGCCCGTATCCCGCGGAAATCGAATCGCCGACGACGAGGAGAACCGGCGCGACATTCGCCTGCGCCACCGCGCCGAACGCCGGTGCGACGAGCAGGACGAATGCAAAGAGGATTGCGAAGCGACGCATCGGCCGATTGTAACCGTGGGTCGTATCGCGGGCGGCACGAATCCTGCCGCGTAGAATCGAACGGCCATGCCATCTCCGCTGGTTCGCGCCGTTGCGCTGTCCAGGATCGTGCAAAGCGGCGACGCGCCGCTCACGATCCTCGATGCCGTCGCCTTCGACATCGACGAGCGCGAGACGGTCGCGATCTCCGGCGCGAGCGGCTCGGGCAAGACGACGCTGCTGGGGCTGCTTGCCGGGCTCGACGATCCCAGTTCGGGCGACGTCGTGCTGGACGGCGTGTCGCTGTCGACGCTCGACCAGGACGGCCGCGCGGCGTTGCGCCAGCGTCTCATCGGTTTCGTCTTCCAGTCATTCCAGCTGCTGCCGGCG
>DASTIY010000195.1:0-11330 GCA_035717085.1 Casimicrobiaceae bacterium
CACCTCGACAACGCCTACTGGGTGCCGAACGTCGCGATCCACTCGTACCGCTGCAGGACGCACACGGTCTCGGACACCGCGTTTCGCGGCTTCGGGGGGCCGCAAGGGATGTTCGCGATCGAAGCGGTGCTCGACGACGTCGCGCGCACGCTCGGCCGTGATCCGCTCGACGTGCGCAAGGCGAATCTCTACGGCATCGGCGAGCGTGACGTCACGCCGTACGGCATGCGCGTCGAGGACAACGTCGCGCCGGCGATCATCGACGCGCTGGAGGCAAGCGCGCGTTACCGCGAGCGGCGCCGCCAGATCGCGCAATGGAACGAAACGAGCCCGGTGATCAAGCGCGGCATCGCGCTGACGCCGGTGAAGTTCGGCATCTCGTTCACCGCGACGCATTACAACCAGGCGGGCGCGCTCGTGCACGTCTATCGCGACGGCACCGTCCTGCTGAACCACGGCGGCACCGAAATGGGCCAGGGACTGTTCGTCAAGGTGCAGCAAGTGGTCGCGCACGAGCTCGGCGTCCCGCTTTCGTCGGTGCGCGTGTCGGCGAGCGACACGAGCAAGGTGCCGAATGCGTCACCGACCGCCGCCTCGTCGGGCAGCGACATCAACGGCATGGCGGCCCAGGCGGCGGCGCGGACGCTGCACGCGCGCCTCGTCGATTTCGTCGCCCGCACGTTCGCGTGCGCGCCCGATGACGTGCACATTGCCGGCGGGCTCGTGCAGGCCGGCGACCGTTCGCTCACGTTCGCCGAGCTCGTCGACGCCGCGTATCACGCACGCGTGCAACTGTCGGCGACGGGCTTCTACGCGACGCCGAAGATCCACTACGACCCGCGCACGCTCTCGGGCCGGCCGTTCTTTTATTTCGCGTACGGTGCCGCCGTCGCGGAAGTCGCGATCGACACGCTGACCGGCGAGCATCGGCTCCTCGCCGTCGACATCCTCCACGATGCGGGACGCTCGCTCAATCCGGCGATCGACCTCGGCCAGATCGAAGGCGGGTTCCTGCAGGGCTGGGGCTGGCTCACGATGGAGGAGCTCTGCTTCGACGCGAAGGGCCGGCTCGCGACCCACGCGCCGTCGACGTACAAGATCCCGACGGCGCACGACGTGCCGCGCCGCTTCGACGTCGCTTTCTTCGACCGGCCCAATCCGGAGGCGACGATCCACCGCTCGAAGGCCACCGGCGAGCCACCGCTGATGCTCGCGCTCGCCGGCTTTCATGCGTTGCGCGATGCGATCGCGAGCCTCGCGAAGGAGGCGCGGCGCGTGTCGCTGTCGGCACCCGCGACGCCGGAGCGGGTGCTCGCCGCCGTCGAGGAGATGCGCGATGAGCGAGCGTAGCGTCGTCGCCTGGGTCGACGCGCTCACCGCCGCGCTCGCCACCGTCGACCAGGCGATTCTCGCCGTCGTCGCCCTTGCGAAGGGTTCGACGCCGCGCGATGCGGGCGTCGCGATGGTGATCACGGCGAGCGAAGCGCGCGGCACGATCGGCGGCGGCCATCTCGAGTACGAGACGATCCGCATCGCGCGCGGCCTGCTTGCCGAAGGCCGCGGACCCGGCACGTGGCTCGTGCGCTTTCCGCTCGCCGCGAGTCTCGGCCAGTGCTGCGGAGGCGTGGTGACGATCGCCTTCTCGCGCATCGACGCGGAGTCGGCGACGTGGCTCGCGCCAGTGGTGGCATGCGCCCAGGCGGCAACGCCGTTCGCCCTCGTGTCCTGCGTCGCGCCGGATGCGCGCGCCCGGGGACGCGTCGTCGTCACGGCGGACGACGTGCGCGGCTCGCTCGGCGACGTCGCGCTCGATTCCGCGGCGATCGCCGCGGCACGCGCGCGTCTTCGGAGTGGCGGCGAAGGCGCCTCGGTCGTCGCGCGCGAAAGCGACGTGGCGCATCCACTGCTCGTGCACGTCGAGCGTGCAGCCGCCTTTCCCGTGCTCGTGTTCGGCAATGGACACGTCGGGCGTGCGCTCGTCGAGGTCCTCGGCGTCGTCCCCGCGCAAGTCCGCTGGATCGATTCGCGCGACGCCGATTTTCCCGCCCGCGTTCCGCCGAACGTGGAGATCGTCGCGACCGAAACGCCGGAAGACGTCATCGGCGACGCGCCGCACGGCGCGTACGCGGTCGTCATGACGCACAGCCACGCGCTCGACTTCACGCTGATCGAAGCTGCGCTGGCGCGCGACGATTGGCGCTACCTGGGCCTGATCGGCTCGCTGTCGAAGCGCCGCCAGTTCGAGCGCCGGCTCGCGGCGCGCCACGTGGCGCCCGATGCGCTGGCACGCGTGCGCTGCCCGATCGGTTCGAGCCTCGGCGTCAAAGGGAAGCACCCGGGCACGATCGCGATCGCCGTCGTCGGAGAGCTTCTTCAGGTCCGCGAAGCGAGCGTCGCGCGCCTCGCGCGTCCTGTTGATCTGATCGACAAGCGCTGACGCACGACGCGCGCGTTGCCGCGTACATCCGTGGCGCCTCTTGCACGCCGGTGCGCGGGCGTTTTGTAGGACGCGCCAATTTTTTTGTCGCCGCCAGGCAACGGTGGGGGAATCCTGCACGTTGCGGCGCGTCCAACGTTTACCTTGGCTACAGGAGTTTTCACCATGAGGGAAAAACGCTGGCAAGACTGGCTCAACCTACTGATCGGAATCTGGCTCTTCATCTCGCCGTGGGTGATGGGTTTCGCAGGCAGCGGCACCGGCGCCGACTGGAACGCATGGATTATCGGCGTCGCCATCGTCGTGTTCTCGGCGATCGCGGTCTCGCTGCCGCAGGCGTGGGAAGAAGTGATCAACATCCTGCTCGGCATCTGGATGGTGATCTCGTCATGGGTGATCGGCGTGACGAGCCGCGCCGTCGAGACGAATTTCGTCATCGTCGGCCTGCTCGTCATCCTGTTCGCCGCCTGGGCGATGGCGATGAACCGCAACTGGCAGCGGCGCACGCCGATCGCGGAGTGATGTCGATCACGGCGTTCGCGTTCTGACGTCGGGCGAACGCAAGTCGGGCCCGGGAACCCTCGGGCCCGGCTTTCGTCGTGCCGAGAACCGGCCAAACACGGAGGATCACATGCTGCACAACATCAAGGAACTCACCGGCCTGACCGTCGGTGCCAAGGATGGCGAGATCGGCAAGGTCAAGGATGCGTACTTCGACGACCAGCGCTGGGCGATCCGCCATCTCGTCGTCGACACCGGGGGCTGGCTTTCGGAGCGCAAGGTGCTGATCTCGCCGCGCTCGGTGCGCGGCATCGACTGGAACGACGAGGTGATCCGCGTCGATCTCACCAAAGACCAGGTGAAGGACAGCCCGTCGATCGACACCGACCGGCCGGTGTCGCGCCAGCACGAGATCGACTATTACCGCTATTTCGGTTATCCGAATTACTGGGAAGGCGCGAATCTCTGGGGCAACACGATGCTGCCGTATCCGTGGGTGGGCGCTGCGGTCGACCCGATGGTCGCTCGCGAAAACGTCGACCCGACCGTCGCCCGCGAGATCAGGGGCCGCATCGACGAGGAGCTCGACGACGCCGACGTGCACCTGCGAAGCTGCGACGAGGTGATCGGCTACGAGATCCTCGCCACCGACGGCTCGATCGGCGAAGTCGACGATTTCGTGTTCGACGACGAGAGCTTCGCCATCCGCTTCCTCGTCGTCGACACGCGCAAGTGGCTGCCCGGCAAGCACGTCACCGTTCCGCCGACGGCGATCGATCGCGTGAGCTGGGAGGATCGCGAAGTCGACGTGACGATGACGCGTGACGCAGTGAAGAACAGTCCCGAGTACGACCCGTCGCGCCCACCGTCCGACACGCTCGGGCGCGGGCTCGGAGCGGCGCCCATTCCCTGACGTTTCGCAATACTCGCGCCGTCGCGGATAATCCGCGCCATGGCGCAGGCGCTGACCCCCGACGAAGCCGCGGCCCCCGTGCCGCGGCTTTCGCTTCGGGGGATCACCAAGGCGTACCCGGGCGTCGTCGCCAACGACGGCGTCGATCTCGACGTCTACGCCGGCGAGATTCACGCCGTGCTCGGCGAGAACGGCGCCGGGAAGTCGACGCTGATGAAGGTGATCTACGGGCTCGCGTGGCCCGATGCGGGGACGATCCGCTGGGAAGGCGAGGCCGTCGAGATCACGAACCCCGCACAGGCGCGAAAGCTCGGCATCGGCATGGTGTTCCAGCATTTCTCGCTGTTCGAGACGCTGACCGTCGCCGACAACATCCGGCTGGCGCTCGACCGTCGCACACGCCGGCTGCGGCGGCGCATTGGCGAAGTGTCGAAGCGCTACGCGATGCCGCTCGATCCCGCGCGCCGCATTCACACCATGTCGGTCGGCGAACGGCAGCGCGTCGAGATCGTGCGCTGCCTCCTGCAGGATCCGCGGCTGCTGATCCTCGACGAGCCGACGTCGGTGCTGACGCCGAGCGCCGTCCTGCGGCTGTTCGACACGCTGCGCGACCTCGCCGCGCAAGGCTGCAGCATCCTCTACATCAGCCACAAGCTCGACGAGATCCGCGCGCTGTGCGATCGGGCAACCGTGCTGCGCAACGGCAAGGTGACCGGGCAATGCAATCCGCGCGCGGAAACGAACGCATCGCTCGCGCGCATGATGATCGGCGGTGAGTTGCCGCATCCCGTCCATCGCGCGCCCCGTGCCGGCGCGCCCGCGCTCGTCCTCGACGCGCTCGATCTCACGGCCGACGACCCGTTCGGCACGTCGCTATGCAATGTGTCGCTCACCGTGCACGCGGGCGAGATCGTCGGCATCGCCGGTGTGTCGGGCAACGGACAGAAGGAGTTGCTCGCGGCGCTCTCCGGCGAATGCGAGATCGAGCGCGCAGCGGCCATCACGCTGCTGGGTCAACCGTCCGGACGCCTCGATGCGCGCGCCCGGCGTGCGCGCGGCCTCGCGTTCATCCCCGAGGATCGGCTGGGCCGCGGCGCCGTGCCCGAGATGTCGCTCGCCGAGAACGTCCTTCTCACCACGCGCACGGCGCCGCTCGTCGAGCGCGGTTTCGTCCGCGCCCCGCAGGTTCGCGAGCGCGCGCGGCGCACGATCGCGCAATTTTCCGTCAAGGCGGCCGGCGTCGATGCGCCCGCACAGAGCCTTTCCGGCGGAAATTTGCAGAAATTCATCGTCGGGCGCGAGATCGAGCGTGCGCCGAAGGTGCTGATCGCTGCGCAGCCGACATGGGGCGTCGACGTCGGCGCTGCCGCACAGATCCGGCAGACGCTGCTCGATCTTCGCGATCGTGGCGTCGCCGTGCTCGTGATCTCGGAAGATCTGGACGAACTCCTCGAAATCTGCGACCGGCTCGCGGTGATCGCGCAGGGACGCCTGTCGCCCGCGAAGCCGATCCGCGAGACGAGCGCCGAGGAGATCGGGCAACTGATGGCCGGCATCGCGACGAAGGCGGAAGCCGAGGCCGTGACGGCGAAATGAGGATTTACTTCGAAGCGCGTCCCACGCCTTCGCGTCTCGCCGTCTGGCTGACGCCGATCATCGCGACGGTTGCAACGATCGTCGTCGGGTTCGTCGTGTTCGGGGCACTCGGCAAGGACCCGTTCGCCGCGCTTCGCGCGTTCTTCATCGCGCCGATCGCGACGCGTTACGGCGTCGCCGAGCTTTTGCTGAAGGCGACACCGCTGATGCTGATCGCGACCGGGCTCGCGATCGGCTATCGCGCGAACGTCTGGAACATCGGCGCCGAAGGCCAGCTGACGCTCGGCGCGATCGCGGGCGGCGGCATCGCGCTCGCGGTCGGCGACGCGCCGTGGCCGTCGTTCGTGCTGCTGCCCGCGATGTTCATCGCCGGCGCCGCGGCCGGCATGGCGTGGGCCGCGATTCCCGCGTGGCTGCGAACGCGCTTCAACGCGAACGAGATCCTGACGTCGCTGATGCTCGTCTACGTCGCGTCGCTGTGGCTGTCATGGCTCGTGCACGGACCGTGGCGCGACCCCGAGGGTTACAACTTTCCGCAATCGAAGATGTTCGACGCGAACGCGATGCTGCCGATCCTCTTGCCCGAGACGCGCCTCAACGCGGCGTTCGTGCTCGCGCTCGTGATCGTCGCGCTGGCGTGGATCTTCGTGCGCCGGCACGTCGCCGGCTTCGAGATGCGCGTCGCGGGGCTCGCGCCTGCGGCGGCCAATTACGCCGGCATCTCCATGCGGCGCAACGTCTGGCTCGGCATGCTGGCGGGCGGCGCGTGTGCCGGCCTTGCGGGCGTCGGCGAAGCAGCCGGTCCGATCGGTCAGCTGCTGCCATCGATGTCGCCGGGCTACGGCTTCGCCGCGATCATCGTCGCCTTCGTCGGCCGTCTGCATCCGGGCGGCATCGCGCTCGCGAGCGTGCTGATGTCGCTGCTCTATCTGGGCGGCGAATCGGCGCAGGTCAACCTCGGCCTTCCGTCCGCGGTGACCGGACTTTTCGAAGGCACGCTGCTCTTCTTCCTGCTGGCCGCCGATGTCTTCGTCAACTACCGCCTCCGCGTGGTGGCGGGGGCGCCGATATGAACGAGATCACGCAGATCGTCGTGCTGACGCTGGCCGCCGGGACGCCGCTCGTCTTCGCCGCCCTCGGTGAACTGGTCGTCGAGAAGTCCGGCGTACTGAACCTCGGCGTCGAAGGCATGATGCTCGTCGGCGCGGTCGCGTCGTTCATCGTCGCGGCGAAGACGCATTCGCCGTGGCTCGGCGTCGCCACCGGCGCGCTCGCCGGCGCCGCGCTGGCGCTCGTGTTCGCGGTGCTCGCCCTGTCGCTTCGCGCGAACCAGGTGGCGACCGGCCTCGCGCTGTCGCTCTTCGGCATCGGGCTCTCGGCGTTCGTCGGCCGGCCGTACATGAGCGTCGTCATCGAGGGCATGAAGCCGCTGTCGATTCCGGGGCTGTCCGACCTCCCGGTCGTCGGCAAGCTGCTCTTCGCGCACGGGCCGCTCGTCTACGCATCCATCGTACTGTTCGCGCTCGTGCACGTGTTCCTGTCGCGCACGCGCGCGGGCCTCGTCTTGCGCGCGGTCGGCGAAGCGCCGCAATCGGCGCACGCGATCGGTTACGACGTGATCGGCATCCGCTACCTGGCGGTGCTGTTCGGCGGCGCGTGCGCGGGCCTCGGCGGCGCGTTCCTCGCCGTCGCGTACACCCCGGCGTGGGTCGAGGGCATGACCGCGGGGCGCGGATGGATCGCGCTTGCGCTCGTCGTGTTCGCGACGTGGAAGCCGTGGCGCGTGATGGTCGGCGCCTATCTTTTCGGAAGCGTGACGCTGGCGCAATTCCAGGCGCAGGCGGCGGGCGTCGCGCTGTCGTCGCAGCTGCTCGCGATGCTCCCGTACGTTGCGACGATCGTCGTGCTCGCGATCATCTCGCGCGACGCGACGATGATCCGCCTGAACGCGCCGGCGTCGCTCGGCAAGCCCTACCACCCGGCGTAGAATCCCGGCCCATTCCGCCCACCCCCAGGAGCCTTTTCATGCCGTCCTTCACTCGCCGACGCGCGCTCGCAACGCTCGCTGCCTCTCCCCTCGCCCTCGCCGTTCCGTCGTGGGCGCAGGGCAAGGAACCGCTCAAGATCGGCTTCATCTACGTGAGCCCCATCGGCGACGCGGGCTGGACGCACCAGCACGACATCGCGCGCCTCGCGATGGAGAAGAATCTCGCGCCGCGCGTCACCACGAAGTACGTCGAGAACGTCCCCGAAGGCGCGGACGCCGAGCGCGTGATCCGCGAGCTCGCGCAGTCGGGGAACAAGCTGATCTTCACGACGTCGTTCGGCTACATGAACCCGACGATCAAGGTCGCGCAGCAGTTCCCGAACACGTTCTTCGAGCATGCGACCGGTTACAAGACCGCGAAGAACGTCGGCACGTACAACGCGCGCTTCTACGAAGGCCGCTATCTCGCCGGCATCGTCGCGGGCAGGATGACGAAGACGAACGTCGCGGGCTACGTCGCCGCGTTCCCGATTCCCGAAGTCGTCATGGGCATCAATGCGTTCACGCTCGGCATGCGCAGCGTGAACCCGAAGGCCGAGACGAAGGTGGTCTGGGTCAGCACGTGGTTCGATCCGGGCCGCGAGAGCGAGGCGGCGAACACGCTCGCCGCACAGGGCGCCGACGTGCTGACGCACCACACGGATTCGACGGCCGTCGTGCAGGCCGCCGAAGCGAAGAAGGTCTACGCGGTCGCCTACCACTCCGACATGTCGAAGTACGGGCCGAACGCGCAAATCACCGCGGTCACGCACGTCTGGGACAAGTACTACACGGACCGCGCGAAGGCGGTGCTCGACGGCGCGTGGAAGCCGGACCACGTCTGGGGCGGCATTCGCGAAGGCATGATCGCGATGGGTCCGTTCGGCAAGACCGTGCCGGAGGACGTGCGCGCGATGATGAAGAAGGCGGAGAGCGGCATCGCGGCCGGCAAGCTGCATCCGTTCACGGGCCCGATCAAGGACAACGACGGCAAGCAGCGCCTCGCGGCCGGCCAAACGATCACCGACGACGCGCTGTCGAAGATGGATTACTACGTCGAGGGTGTGCAGGGCAAGCTGCCGGCGTCGAAGTAGCGACACGCCTGCGCTTGGGCCGGGTGAGGGGCAGCCGCCTTAAACGTTGCGCATGCGCATCTACCCGCCGGTCTGGTTCGTCCTCGCCGTCATCGCGATGATCGTGCTCGCGCGCTTCGTGCCGATCGTAAGCTGGCACGTTGCCGCGTTGCGCTGGGCCGGCATCGCGCTGATCGTCGTCGGATTCGCGTTGGGATTGACGGCTGCGGTGCGCTTTCGGCGTCGCGGCACGCCGCTCAAACCGTTCACGCGGTCGACGGCGCTCGTCGTCGAAGGCCCGTATCGCTTCACGCGCAATCCGATGTATCTCGGCCTCGCGACGATCCTCGTGGGTGCCGCGCTCGCACTCGAGGCGCTGACGCCGTTCATCGTCGTACCGGTGTTCGTCGCGATCATCACGACGCAATTCATCGTGCCCGAGGAAGCGATGCTGACGGAGCGCTTCGGTGACGCCTACGGCGACTTCCGACGACGGGTGCGACGCTGGTTGTGAACGTCACGACGCGCGCGGTCGCCGGCTACGATCCCATCGCGAAGACGCTGCACTGGCTCGTGTTCGCGCTGCTGCTCGCGCAATACATCGTCGCCTTCACGATGCCCGACATCGGGCGCGGCACCGTGCCGGGCACGCTGATCGACGTGCACATGTCGTTCGGTCTCACGATCCTTGCGGTCGTGGCCGTGCGCTGGCTCTGGCGGATCGGCCATCGCGTCCCGCTGGCGACGGCCGACATGCCCGCCTGGGAACAGCCGCTCGCGCGCGTCACGCACGTGCTGTTGTACGTGCTCCTCGTCGTCAATCCGATCCTCGGCTGGATGAATGCGTCGGCACGCGATTGGACGATCACCGTGTTCGGCCTCTTTCAGTTGCCGCACCTCGTCGCCGCGCGCTCGCCGATCGGCCGCCAGGCGGGCGACGTCCACGTATTCCTCGCATGGGCGCTGCTCGCGCTCGTCGGCCTGCATGTCGCGGCGGCGCTCTACCACTATTTCAGCCGTCGCGACCGCATCCTGCAACGCATGCTGCCCGGCGCCCGCTGACGCGAAAACGATGACGTCGATGAAGACTGCGGGACTCGTGCTGATCCTGCTCGCAGTCGCCGGCCTCGCCGCGTTCAACCTGTTCGACGTCACCCGCGCCGCGCCGGCGTTCGGCGAGCTCGTCGCGCACGACGAGGTGCTGCAGTCGCCGGTGCAGATGCAGTCCACCGGCCGGCGCTCGATTCGCGGCCGCTACGCCGTCTTCGACATGGACGAAGAGCGCGCGACCGTCGAGGAAGTCTGCGACGTCTGGGACTGCCGGTTGCCGTCACCGGTGAAAGCGCTGCATCGCGGCGATCACCTCACCGTGTGGACCGCCGGGCATCGCATCTGGCAGCTCAACCACGAGGGCGAGCTGCTGCTCGAGTATCGGCAGGCGGTCGACGCGCATCGACGCGCGTCGGTTCGCAAGGAATGGATCGTCGGTGGGCTGCTCGTCGCGATGCTCGGCGCGCTGGCTTACGTGCTCGTTCGCCGGCAACGGCGGCGCGAGCTCGCGGGCGTCAGCGGTGATCGGTTGCGCGTATCCTTTCGCGTGAAAGGCAACGCGCGGATTCGCCTCCACAGTTCGGTCCCGGGTCACCTGCTCGACCCGGCAGCCCTCGCGCGCTTCGAGGAAGCCGCGAAGCGCCGCGACCGCGACGCGATGGTGCGCGCGCTCGTCGAAGCGGGATTGTCGGAAACGAGCGCCGGTCACGCCGCCGACGCGCTGCTCGGCGATTCGCGAAACCTCCCGCACTGATTCTCCCCGTCTTACCGGGCACTTCCACCGCGGCAGCGTGTCGAACCGCCCTTTGTGCCTTTTCGCCATGCCGGCACCCCATTCCCGCCCCCTCTTCCGCGCGTTTCGCATCCTCGCCATCGCGGCCTGCGCATCACCGCTCGCGGCGCACGCCGACCTCTGGGCCTACGTCGACGCACAGGGCCGCTCGCACCTCGCCGACCATCGCGTCGACGAGCGTTACCAGCTCTTCTTCAAGGGACCGACGACGCTCGACGTGCCGAACGGCCCGGGCAAGGAACGCGCGCAGGCGATCGATGCGCTCGCCGGCACCCGCCTCTACGCGCGCGCCACGGATCCGGCGGTCGTCCGCAGGTTTTCGGCGCTGATCGAGACGAACGCGCACGAGAACCACGTCGATCCCGCGCTCGTGCAGGCCGTCGTCGCCGTCGAATCGGGCTTCGACGCGCATGCCGTTTCCGACAAGGGTGCGATCGGGCTGATGCAGGTTCTGCCGGGAACGGCGGAACGTTACGGCATTGCAGCCGATCCGCGCCGCTCGGTCGCCGACAAGTTGCACGATCCCGCGGTGAACATGCGGATCGGCACGCGCTATCTGCGCGACCTGCTCGCCCGCTTCGACGGCGACGTGGCGCTGGCGCTCGCGGCGTACAACGCCGGCGAAGGGGCGGTCGCAAGCCATGCGAATCGCATTCCTCCGTACGACGAGACGCGCCATTACGTTACGCGCGTGCGGCAGTTCTACGCGATCTACCGCCCGCCACCCGCGGCACCTTCCGGCCGCGTGCGACTCGTCAAGCGTGCACGCGCGCAGGACGACACCACGACCGACTGAATCGCTCGCGGTTGCCCCATAATGCGCGTCGGCTCGAGGAACGTGCCGCGACGGCCGTTCCGATGCCGCGAACGAGGGGTGCCGAGGATGCGGATCGTGTTGCGGATCGCGAGCGCGCTGCTCGCCGCCGTCGTGCTGGCCGCCG
>DASTIY010000196.1:0-2860 GCA_035717085.1 Casimicrobiaceae bacterium
GAAGCGTCGGCGAACGCGGCGAGGCCGAGCAGCCGCAGCAGGTCGAGCGCGCGTTCGCGGCTCGCACGTTCGGCGCGTCCGAGCGACGGGCCGTGCACCAGCGTCGACAGCAGGCGCGGCGACCCGAGGCGATGCGCTCCCGTCATCACGTTCTCGGCGACGGACATGTTGGCGAAGACCTGCGGCGTCTGGAACGTGCGGGCGATGCCCGCCGCGCCGAACGCATGCGCCGGCGCCCGGGTGAGGTCGCGGCTGCCGAAAACGATTCGGCCGCGTGTGGCGCGATAGACGCCCGAAAGCAGGTTGACGAGTGTCGTCTTGCCCGCGCCATTCGGGCCGATGATCGATTGCACGATGCCGCTTCGCACGTCGAAGGTCACGTCGTCGATCGCGACGACGCCACCGAACGCCTTGCGCACGTGCTCCACTCGCAGCTGGACGTGACCGCCCCACGCGTGCGGCTGCGCCGCCGCGCTGCGCCCCGAGGGGGCGGAATTCGCGCCATGGGACGGCGCTGCGACGCAGATGCGACTCCCCCACGCTTGCGGCTGCGCCGCTGCGCTGCCCCCCGAGGGGGCGGAATTCGCGCCTTGTGGCGGCCCTGCGGCGCAAATGTTCATCGCGCGCCTCGCTGGCGTGCGAGCGCCGCGAGCGTCGGCACGATGCCGCGCGGCATGAAGATCATCGTTGCCATCAACAGCGCGCCGAACACGATCGTTTCGTAATCGCGCAGCGACGTCAGCGCCTGCGGCAGAAGCGTCAACACCGCCGCGCCGACGATCGCACCCGCAGTCGACGCCATCCCGCCGAACACGACCATCGTCACGAATTCGATCGAGCGCAGGAACGACGCGCTCGACGGCGTGATGAAGCCCGCATGGAATGCGGACAGCGCGCCAGCGAGGGCGGCGAACGCGGCGGACAGCACGAAAGCGAAGAGCTTGTAGCGCGCGGTGTCGATGCCCGCGACCTGCGCCGCGACTTCCGAGGTGTGCAGCGCGCGCAGTGCGCGGCCGGCCGGTGAATCGACGACGTTGGACGCGACGAAGACCGCGAGAAGCAGCGCGCCGACGGCGATCGCGTACCAAAGCAGTTCGCCGCTGACGGCGAACGCGCCGATCGCAAGCGGCGGCACTTGCAGCCCGTCGGGACCGCCGGTGATCCGATCCTCGGTCGCGAGGACGATCGACACGATGATGCCGAGACCGAGCGTCGCCATCGCGAGGTAGTGGCCGCGCAGCCGCAGGATCGGCCGCGCGACGAGGAACGCGAGCAGCGCGACGCCGACGACCGCCGCTGCGAGCGCGACGAGCGAGGGCCACGCGTACCTGGACGCAAGCAGCGCGGTGCCGTAACCGCCGAGACCGAAGAATGCCGCGTGCCCGAGGCTCACCTGCCCCGCATAGCCGATCAGAAGGTTGAGGCCGACGCAGACGACCGCGTTGAAGGCGACGAGGATCGCGACGTCGTAGAAATAGCCATTGCCGGCGACGAGCGGCAACGCGACGCCCACGACCGCGAGCACGACGAGCAGGCGATGGCGCCCGAGGCGCCACGCCGGAATCGCCAGCGCGCTAGACGCGTTCGCTTCGGCGTGCACCCAGGAGACCATCGGGACGAAGCAGAAGGACCGCGAGCAGGATCACGAACGCGATCACGTCCTTGTACGCCGACGAGACGTATCCGGCACCCGCACTTTCGAGCACGCCGAGCGTGAGCCCGCCGGCGATCGCGCCCGGGAAGCTGCCGATGCCGCCGAGCATCGCCGCGGCGAAGCCCTTCAGCCCGAGCATGATGCCCGCGTCGTACGCCGTGAACGCGATCGGCGCGATCAGCACGCCGCCGACGGCGCCGAGTGCCGCGGCCAGGCCGAAGCTCGCGAACAGGACCTTGCGCACGTCGATGCCGACGAGCTCGGCAGCGAGCCGGTTGTGCGACGCCGCGCGCATCGCCTTGCCGGCGCGCGTGCGGTGAAAGAAATACGTGAGCGCGGCGACGATCGCGATCGTCGCGCCGATCACCCAGAGACTCTGAGGAACGATGGTCGCGCCGAGGAACGAGAGCGGGCGCTCGCCGGTGAGCGGTGGCAGCCGATGCACGCTCTTGTCCCAGACGAGCTGCGCCGCGCCGCGCAGGAAGATCGAGGCGCCGATCGTGATGATGATCAACGTGACGACGTCGGCGCGCCGCGCGCGCTCGACCGCGAGCTTCTCGACGATCATTCCCACGAGCGCGGCGACGCCGATCGCTGCCGGCAGCGCGATTAACATCGGAAGGCCCATGGCGAGGAGCGAGACCGCGCTCATGCCGCCGATCATCACGAACTCGCCCTGCGCGAAATTGATCACGCCGCTCGCGTTGAAGACGATCGAGAACCCGAGCGCGACGAGCGCGTAGATCGCGCCCACGGTGATGCCCGTGACGAGGAACTGGATCCACATTCCGCTCACGGGCATCCCTTGCTCAAGGCGCCATCACGCGAACCAGCGACCAGGTGCCGTTCTTCACTTCGAGCATCCGGAACGCGGACTCGTCGAGACCCATGTGGTCGGCCGCCGACATGTTGACGACGCCGCCGGTGCCGACGTACCCATGCGTCGACTCGAGCGCGTCGCGCACCTTCGCCTTGTCGGCGCCGCCCGCGCGCTTCATCGCATCGACGGCGAGCATCAGCCCGTCATAGGCGTGGCCGCCGAACGTCGACACCTCCGACTTGTAGCGCGCCTCGTAATCGTGTTTGTAGGCGACGACGACCGGCTTCTGCTTGTCGTTGTCGGGCAGGATGTCGGCGACCAGCAGCGCGGCGGCCGGCAGGCGCACGCCTTCCGCGGCGGAACCCGAGAGCTTGACGTACTCGGCC
>DASTIY010000197.1:0-6592 GCA_035717085.1 Casimicrobiaceae bacterium
AGAGCGCGTTCTCGCCCGGCGCGGTGATGCACTTCACCTGCTCGTAGATGCGGAACGAGACGAAGCTGCTCGTGCTCGTGTCGGTGGCATCGGCGACGCCGGTCTGCAGCGCGTTGTAGACCTCGTTCGACGGGATCGAGACGATCGACGCGCCAGCCGCCTGCCACATCGCGGCGAACGTCGGACCGGCGGAGCGGATCTTCAGCCCCTGCATGTCGGCGGGCGTTCGTATGCAGCCCTTCTTCGAGGCGACCGCGCCGGCCAGCCACGAGTCGGACAGCACGACCACGCCGGCCTTCTCGATCTTCGCCTTGATCTCCTTCATGAACGGCGAGTCGTTCAACCGCGACGCGCGCTCGTGGTTGCGCACGAGCCCCGGCATGAGGGTCGCGCCGAACGCGCGTACCTTGCCGCTCGCGTAATCGAGCGGGAACGACGAGATGTCGAGTTGACCGTTGACGAGCGCGTTCCACTGCTCGTTCGGCTTGAACAGCGAAGCGCCCGGATAAACCTGGACTTCGAGATCCACGCCGGCCGCCTTCGCATCGCGCGCGATGATCTGGACCATTTCGTCGCGCACGTCACCCTTGCCGCCGGGAAACTGATGCGAGGCGCGCAGCACGACCGGTGCGGCGGAGGCCGTCGTGCCGGCGAGCGCCAAGGCGCAGGCTGCGAGCAGGCCGAGATGGATTCGCTTCATGGTTCTCCTCCAGAGGTTCGCTCGACCGCGCGCGCGCCGCTCCTAACCGCGATCGATGCGTCATGTGGTCTCAGGGCCACTTCCGTCGGCGCGGCGGCCATTGTAATCGCTATCGCGCAGAAACTCCCAGCGGGAGAGCGCGCCCGACAGGACTCGAACCTGTAACCGCCGGCTTAGAAGGCCGGTGCTCTATCCGTTGAGCTACGGGCGCCAGCAGGCAAGACGTGGCCGAGATGGAGGTCGTCCCGGCGCGCTCACGATCATACGCGCGGGGCCGTGCGGGCAATGGCGTAGAGTAAGCCTCGACTCCGTCGTCGCGATATCCATCGTGCAGGCACCGGCTCCCGTCACGACCTTCCTGTTCACGGACATCGAAGGCAGCACGCAGCTGTGGGATGCGCAACCCGCGCGGATGCGCGATGCGCTCGCGCGCCACGACGCGTTCGCGCGGACGACGATCGGCGACCATCGCGGAACACTGGTGAAGTC
The DNA here is from genome assembly GCA_035717085.1 of Casimicrobiaceae bacterium. Lineage (GTDB taxonomy): Bacteria > Pseudomonadota > Gammaproteobacteria > Burkholderiales > Casimicrobiaceae > VBCG01. The sequence continues at coordinate 1,190 of DASTIY010000197.1, forward strand.
GACCGGCGATGGCGTCCATGCCGTGTTCGGCGACCCTCTCGATGCGCTGCTCGCGGCCGTCGAGTTGCAGCGCGGCATGCTCGCTGTCGGCGCTGGCGAGCTGGCACTGAGCGTCCGCGCCGGCCTGCACGCCGGCGTCGTCGAGCAGCGCGACGACGATTATTTCGGCTCCGCGGTGAACCGTGCGGCGCGCATCATGAGCGTGGCGCACGGCGGGCAGATCCTCGTCTCGCAGGTGGTCGCCGACCTGACCGTCGACCGGCTGCCGCACGAAATCACGCTCGCCTCGCTGGGTGCCGTTCGCCTGCGCGGACTCGCGTCGCCGGAAACGGTGCATCAGGTCGTGCATCCCGCGCTCCGCCGAGCGTTCCCGCCACCGCCGTCGCTCGAGGCGACGCCCAACAATCTGCCGCAGCCGACCACGTCGTTCGTGGGTCGCGCGCGCGACGCGGACGAGCTCGCGTCGATGTTGCGCAAGAGCCGACTCGTAACCGTGGTGGGCGCGGGCGGCCTCGGCAAGACGCGCCTCTCGCTGCACGTCGCCGCGCAGGTGCTGGACGATTTTCCGGACGGCGCCTGGCTGGTGGAGCTCGCGCCGCTCACCGACCCGACGCTCGTTGCGCAGGCCGTGGCTTCGGTCCTCGACGTGAAGGAGGAACCGGGGCGCTCGATCGCGGACGCGCTCGCGGCGCACGTCAGCCGACGCACGCTGCTGCTCGTCCTCGACAATTGCGAGCACCTGCTTGGCGCGTGCGCCGAACTGGCGAGTCGCCTGTTGCAGTCCGCACCGCACCTCGCGATTTTGGCGTCGAGCCGCGAGCGCCTCAACATCCGCGGCGAGGCGACGTACACGCTCGCGCCGCTGGTCGTGCCCGATGCTGCCGCGCAGGCGTCGCTCGAGACGCTCGCGCAATCGGATGCCGTGCGGCTTTTCATCGACCGGGCGAGCGCGGTGCAACCGGCGTTTCGCCTGACCGAGCAGAATGCGGCGCACGTCGTCGAGATCTGCTCGCGGCTCGACGGCATCCCGCTCGCGATCGAGCTCGCGGCGGCGCGCACGCGCGCCGTCCCGATGGACGTCATCGCGGCGCGGCTCGACGATCGCTTCCGCTTGCTGGCGAGCGGCGATCGCGCCGCCTTGCCGCGGCAGCAAACGCTGCGCGCGCTCATCGACTGGAGCTACGACCTGCTGTCGGAGCCCGAGCGCACGCTGTTTCGCCGGCTCTCCGTGTTTCGCGGCGGATTCACGCTCGAGGCCGGCGAAACCGTCACTTCCGACGACGCACTCGACCGCGCGGACGTGCTCGATCTGCTCGCGCACCTGGTCGAGAAATCGCTGGTCGTGCTCGACGCGAACGGCGAGCGCTACGACATGCTCGAAACGGTGCGCGAATATGCGGCCGCCCGCCTCGATTCGGCCGCCGAGGCGAACGTGACGCGCGATCGCCATTTGCGCTACTTCGTCGCGCTCGTCGAGACGGCCGTGCCGGATTTCTTCGGCCCGGCGCAGGGCCGCGCGCTTGCGCGCATCGACAGCGAACGCGAGAACATTCTCGCCGCCCATGCGTTTTGTGCAAGTGCGCGCGACGGCGTCGAGCTCAATCAGCGCCTCGTCGCGATGAAGTTCTACTGGATCAACCGGGGCCTGCCGGGTCTCGGCTTTCGGCTGGGCGCCGAAGCGCTCGCGCGCACGCGCGCCGACGACCGCAGCGTTCTGCGCTGCCACGCGCTCGCCGACACGGGGCTTCTCGCCTGCTACATGGGCCGCTACGCCGAGGGACGCGCGTACCTCGAGGAAAGCCTCGCGATCGCGCGGGCGCTGGCGAACCCCGAACGCATCGCGGGCGCGTTGCAGCCGCTCGCGCTCGCGTGCCTCGGCGAAGACGACGTCGCGGCGGCGCGCGGGCATCTCGAGGAAGCGCTCGAGCTCGCGCGCGGCGAAGGTGACTGGCACCAGCTCGCCGCGGCGCTCAACGCCATGGCGCAACTGCATCGCACGCAAGACGAGCTGCCCGCCGCCCTACCGCTCTACGAGCAGGTGCTGAAGCTCGCGCGCGACGCGGGCGACCGCGAGACGACGGCCATCGCCCTGCTCAATCTCGCGATGGCGACCGCGGGCGCGAGCATCGACGACCGCGTCCCCGCGATGCTGCGCGAGGCGCTCGACATTGCGAGCGAGATCGGCTCGAAGCCGGTCGCGCAGAGCGTGCTCGAAGTTTCGGCGGGCCTGGCGGCATCGCGCGGCGACTGGCCGCGTGCCGCGCGGCTATTCGGCGCCGCCGAGGGCCGCGCCGCACGCACGGGACTGCATCGCGACCCGGCGGACGAAGCGTTCCTCGCGCCGCTGATCGCGCGCGCCCGGCATGCGCTGGGCGACGCCGCGTTCGCCGCCGCCGAGCGAGCCGGGCGCGCCGTCGGCCACGACGATGCGATCAGCGAGGTCCGGGCGTGGCTTCGTAACGAACAGCCCGACTGCACCGGGGCGTCGAGCCCGCCCCAGCGACCGATCACCGCGGAACGATCCACGGATCGATCGTGAGAACCGACCCGTCGCTTCTCTTGATGACCTTCAGGTGGTACTCGTAGGCCTCGGTTTTCGCCTGCCTGAACTCGTCCTTGCACACCACCAGCACCTGGTTCGCGCCCGGTGCGAGACAGCTGAATTCAGAGGGATCGAGGTCCACCTTTTCGTCGGCGAACGCGTACCCGGGCGCACCTTTCAAGTGCCAGTGGATCTGCTTCGGACCGCCCGCACGGAAGATCAGCAGCACCTTCGGATCGACGACACCGAGGCACGACGACGAATCGCACACGACCCTGACGTCGATGTTGCAGACGGCGGCGTCGCACGTCTGGTCGTTCAAGCGCACGTGCTTCTTGAACCCGGCGCCGTCACGCGGTCCGAATTCCCCGGCAGCGCATCCCGTCAGGATCAGACAGAGCGCAAGCGCACGCAATGCTTTGCGGTTCATGTTCATTCTCCCTCAGTCGTTGACGATCCACGGATCGAGCGGCGGCACGCCGCGCGGTCCGAAGAGGCTCTCGGGCACCGTCACGTTGATCCGGTACTTGAAGATGCCGAATTCCGTGTGCCGGTCGGTGCACGCGAATTCGCGCGTCTCGGGACGCGCGCGGCACTGGAACGCGCTGTTGTCGAGCACGATGCCGTTGCTCGGGAATTGCGACACCGTGTCGCCGCCCAGGCGCCACACGATCTCGACGGGCTTGCCGCGTCCCTTCACCAGCACGACCTCGTCGTCCACGATTAGACGGCAGCCGTAGAAGCGCACGCAGCTCACGGTGACGGGAACGACGCACGGCGTCGAGCCGTCGCAGGTGAGGAGGCGCGGATTGCTTTCGACGCGCGGATACATGCCGGCGCAACCCGCAAGCAGTGTGCAGGCGACGAACGACAACGTCAGGATCGCTTTCATCTTGTTCTTCGGAGTCCGGGCAGCGCATTGTCCTGCATGCGCGGCGCGAATGGGAAGAGCGGCGGCTCGCCGCAGTCGGCGGTGCACCGCGATCCGCGCCCGCGTTCCTCCTACACGCGACGCACACGCTACACGCAAGGCCGGTGCGCTCGCCCGCCGCTCGCGCGCCGTCACCCAAAGAATCAGCCGCTTACGAAAGGCAGGTTCCTTGCATCCGTCCTTCCTGTTCGACGGCCTGCGCCGCCACCCCTTCGAAGGAGCCCCTGATGAATGCACCCACCAAGCAATTCGTCGCCGCCGTGGCGATCTCCGTCTTCGGCATCGCCGGCGCCGCGTGCGCGACGACGTCCGATGCCACGGCCGACACGTCCGCGTCGCAGGCGACCGCGGGAACGCGCACCTTGCAACCCGTGCTTCCGCAGGGCACGGCAGGCGTGGCCGCGACCCCCGGCACACCGGGCAGCACGAGCGCTGCACGCGCCGGTGTCGCCACGTCGCCCCAGACGCCATCGACGGGCATGTCGTCCGACACGTCGACGACGACGTCCACCTCGACCTCGACGATGCCATCGAGTGCGACGTCGGGACCGCAGACTACAGCGAACGGCGCGAGCGCGGAGGGTTCCCAGGCACGCAAGATCTTCGACCAGCTCGACCTGAACCACGACGGCTCGCTCTCGTTCGAGGAGTTCTCGCGCGCGACCTTCGAGTCGAAGTAAGGCTCGCCACGCTGCATGGCATTTGAAACGCGCGTCGCGCTGATCGGCGCGCTCGCGGCGAGCCTCGTCGTTCCCGCGGGCGCGCTTGGCGCGGAGCCGGTTTCCACCGGGCGACTGCCCGACGCCTGGGCAGCGCGCAAGAGCTATGCGATTCCCGCGGCGGAAATCGTCGGCTTCGAATTGCTGCTGAACCAGTTCGACCGGCACGTCCTCGGCGACGACTTCGCGAGCAATGCGTCGACGATCCGGCGCAACCTGCACAGCAGCTGGGTCGTCGATCGCGACCCCTTCGAGATCAACCAGCTCGGCCATCCGTACGCCGGGTCGATGTACCAGGGATTCGCGCGCGCCTCCGGGCTCGATTACTGGGAAGCGCTCGGCTACACGTTTGCAGGCAGCGCGCTGTGGGAGATCGCGGGCGAGCGCAGCCTCCCGTCGCGCAACGACCAGATCAACACCGGGATCGGCGGCAGCTTCCTGGGCGAGATCCTCTTTCGCCTCGCGAACCTGACGCTCGAGCACGAGACGTTGCCACCCGCCTGGCGTGAGGTCGCAGCCGCCGCGATCTCGCCACCGGTCGGGTTCAACCGCGCGGCGTTCGGCGAGCGGTTCCGCACGATCTTCCCGAGCAACGATCCCGCGTACTTCGGCCAGCTTCGCGTGGGCGCGATGTACGGCGTGCAGAACAGCGCGGGCGCATCGGCGACCAGCGTGCGGCGAAGCGAAGGCCAGATCGTCTACTCGATCGACTACGGGCTGCCGGGCAAGCCCGGCTACACGTACACGCGGCCGTTCGACTACTTCAACTTCGAGCTGACCGCATCGACCGCCAACGCCGTCGAGAGCGTTCTCACGCGCGGGCTTCTCCTCGGCCGTGATTACGAAGCCGGGCCCGACTATCGCGGCGTGTGGGGCCTCTACGGCATCTACGATTACATCGCGCCGCAAACCTTTCGCGTGTCGAGCACCGCGGCTGCGCTCGGTACGACGGCACAGTGGAAGATCTCCGACGGCGTCGCGCTGCAGGGAACGGTCCTCGGCGGGATCGGCTATACGGCCGCCGGCACCACGCGCAGCACGAGCGACCGCGACTACCACTACGGATTGTCGCCGCATGCGCTCGTCGCTGCGCGCCTCATCTTCGGTGATCGCGCCGCGCTCGACATCGGCGCGCACGAGTATTTCATCAGCGACATCGGCGCCGCCTCGCGCGGCGGCCACGACAACATCCTGCGGCTCGACGCCGCGCT
>DASTIY010000198.1:0-6611 GCA_035717085.1 Casimicrobiaceae bacterium
TCGACGAAGACGTGGCACACGCCGTCGAGGTGCTTCAGCACCGGCACCTTCGCCTCGCGCGCCACGCGCTCGATGAGCGAGTTGCCGCCGCGCGGCACGATGACGTCGACATGCGCGTCGTCGCTGATGAGGCATCCGACCGCGGCCCGGTCGGTGGTGTCGACGAGTTGCACGGCGTGCTCGGGAAGTGCCGCTTCCCGCAGGCCTTCGCCGATGCACGCCGCGATCGCGCGATTGCCGTGGATCGCTTCCGAGCCGCCGCGAAGGATCGTCGCGTTGCCGCTCTTGAGACAGAGCGCCGCGGCGTCGACGGTGACGTTGGGGCGCGACTCGTAGACGATGCCGATCACGCCGAGCGGCACGCGCATGAGGCCGACCTGGATGCCGGACGGGCGATAGCGCAGCTCCGAGATCTCGCCGACCGGGTCGGGCAGCGCGACGATCTCCTCGACGCCGCGCGCCATCGCTTCGACCATACCGGGCGTAAGCGTGAGGCGGTCGACGAACGCGTCGTCGTGGTTCGCCGCACGCGCGCCTTCGACGTCGCGCGTGTTGGCGTCGAGAATCGCTTGCGCGTTTCGGCGCAGCGCCACGGCGGTCGCCGTCAACGCGCGATTCTTCGCATGCGTGTCGGCGCGCGCGAGGAGGCGCGATGCCGCGCGCGCCGCTTCGCCGACGCCATGCATGTACGCGGCAATGTCGGTGACAGAAATCTGCCGGTCCGCGATGTCATTCATCGGTCCATTCTACGTCCGGCCGACTTCGGGTGTCGGACACCTGTCCGACACCGGACGATTCAATGCTTCGGCACGATCGTTTCGACCCCGTCCGGCGTCCCGAGCAGGATCACGTCCGCGCCGCGCCGCGCGAACAGGCCCACCGTCACGACACCGACGATCGCGCGAATGCGATCCTCCATCGCGACCGGATCGGCGATCTTCAGGTCCGATACGTCGAGGATCACGTTGCCGTTGTCGGTCGTGAAGCCCATTCGCCATTCCGGATAGCCGCCGAGCAGGACCAGCTCCCGCGCGACGTAGCTCCGCGCCATCGGGATCACTTCGACGGGCAGCGGGAACGCGCCGAGCACGTTTACCTTCTTCGACCGGTCGGCGATGCAGACGAACTTCCGCGCGACCGCCGCGACGATCTTCTCGCGCGTGAGCGCGCCGCCGCCGCCCTTGATCATCGCGCCCTGCGGCGTGACCTCGTCGGCGCCGTCCACGTACACCGGAATGTCGCGGACGTTGTTGAGCTCCTCGACGTCGATGCCGTGCGCCTGCAGGCGCTCCGCCGTCTTCACCGAGCTCGCGACGGCCCCTTTGATGCGGTGCTTGATCCGCGCGAGCTCGTCGATGAAGAAATTGGCCGTCGAGCCGGTGCCGACACCGAGCCACGCGTCGTCGACGACGTAGCGCAGTGCTTCGCGCGCGACTAGGCGCTTCTGCTCGTCCTGCGTCATCGACGTCACGCGCCGCGTGAACGTGTACCGCTCACAGCAGCACGCGACGGAAATCGGCGAGCACGCTCGCGAAGTAGACGATGAATCGCGCCGCCTGCGCGCCGTCGATCACGCGGTGGTCGTAGGAGAGCGACAGCGGCAGCATCAGCCGCGGCTTGAACTTCTCGCCGTTCCACACCGGCTTCGTCTCGTTGCGCGACACGCCGAGGATTGCCACTTCGGGCGCGTTGATGATCGGCGTGAACATCGTGCCGCCGATGCCGCCGAGCGAGCTGATCGAGAAGCAGCCGCCCTGCATGTCGGCGGGACCGAGCTTGCCTTCGCGCGCTTTCGACGACAGCTCGCCCATCTCCTTGGCGATCGCGAGCACGCCTTTTTCATCGGCGCCCTTGATCACGGGCACGACGAGCCCGTTCGGCGTGTCGGCGGCGAAGCCGACGTTGTAGTAGCGCTTGTAGACGAGATTCTCGCCGCTCGCGTCGAGCGACGCGTTGAAGTCCGGGTAGTGCTTCAGCGCGGCCACCGACGCCTTGATCAGGAATGCGAGCATCGTGATCTTGACGCCCGTCTTCTCGTTTTCCTTGTTCAGCGCGACGCGGAAGGCTTCGAGGTCGGTGATGTCCGCGTCGTCGAACTGCGTGACGTGCGGGATCATCACCCAGTTCCGCGCGAGGTTCGCGCCGGAAATCTTCTTGATCCGCGCCAGCGGCTTCGTCTCGACCGCGCCGAACTTCGCGAAATCGACCTTCGGCCACGCGAGCAGGTTGAGGCCCGCGCCCGTCGTGGCAGGCGCTGATGGCGCCGGCGCGCTCATCGCCTGCTTCACGAAGCCCTGCACGTCCTCGTGCAGGATGCGGCCCTTCGGCCCGCTGCCCTGAACGCGCGCGAGATCGACGCCGAGCTCGCGGGCGAATTTGCGTACCGACGGCGACGCGTGCGGTACGCCGGCCGATGCTTTGTCTGCGACCGCGGCGCCGGCCTGCGGCTGCACGTCGGGCCTTTCGACGTCGCGCGCCGGTCCGCCGGCATAAGCGGTCGGGGAACCGGCCGATCCTGCTTGCCCCGCGTCGTGCGACGCCTCCGCCTCGATCGGCGGGATCGCGCGATCGGCATTCGCGGGGAACGACGGCGGCGTGCTGCGGCTCGCCGGCTCTGCGCCGGTCTCCGCCGTCTTCAGCGTGAGCAACGCGGTGCCCTCGCTGACGCGCTCGCCGACCGACACGCGCACGCCTTCGACGACGCCGGCGACAGGCGAAGGCACGTCCATCGTCGCCTTGTCGGATTCGAGCGTCACCAGCGGATCGTCGACCTTCACGACGTCGCCGGGCTTCACGAACACTTCGATCACCGGCACGTCGGTGAAGTCGCCGATGTCGGGGACGCGCACTTCGATCGTCGCGCCGGCCGGCGGCGTCGCGCTCGCGCCTTCGCCGGGCGTGTCCGCGCGTCCCTTCTCACCGCGCGGCGCGGGCGTGACGAGCTCGGGACTCGGCGGCGCACTGGCCGTCGCCGTGCGGGCGGTGGCCTGCGCCATTCGACCCTCGCCGGCGCCGCCATTGCCGCTGCCCGCCGCCTTCGCAACCGCGCTTTCGCGTCCGCGCGCGGCGTCCGGCGGCGGTGCCGGGGCGCGCGTGCCGATCGCACTCGCCGGCGTCGGCTGTGCGGGCGTCGAGCTTGCTTTGCCGGACGCTGAGCTCCCACTTCCTTTCCCGCTTGCGGGAGAAGGTTGCGGTGAGGGTGCCGCTTGCGCGGTCTCCAGCGTCAGCACCTGCGCGCCTTCGCTCACCTTGTCGCCGACCTTGACGGCGACACGCACGACCTTGCCGGCGGTGGGCGCCGGCACGTCCATCGTCGCCTTGTCGGATTCGAGCGTGACGAGCGAATCGTCGGCGCTCACGCTGTCGCCGGCCTTCACGAACACTTCGATCACCGGCACATCCTGGAAGTCGCCGATATCGGGGACCTTGACGTCGATCGTGCTCATGTCATTTTTCTACGGTTGTGGTCGAGCCGGCGCTAAACGGTCCACGGCGCCGGCTTCGCCGGATCGATGCCGTACTTCTTCACCGCGTCGGCGACCTTCGTCGCGGGAATCGTGCCGTCGTCGGCGAGCGCCTTCAGCGAAGCGACGGTGACGTAGAAGCGATCGACTTCGAAGAAGTGGCGAAGCTTCTCGCGCGTGTCCGAGCGTCCGAAGCCGTCGGTGCCGAGCACGACGTAGCGGCGCTTGACGTACGGCCGGATCTGGTCGGGATACGCACGTACGTAATCGGTCGCCGCGACGACCGGTCCCTTGGCGTTCGCAAGACAGCTTTCGAGATGTGACACCCGCGGCTTCTCGCTCGGATGCAGCATGTTGTCGCGCTCGACGGCGCGGCCGTCGCGCGCGAGCTCGGTGAACGACGGGCAGCTCCACAGATCCGACTCGACACCCCAGTCGTTGCGCAGCAGGTCCGCCGCGGCGATCACCTCGCGGAAGATCGTGCCCGAGCCCAGCAGTTGCACGCGCGGCGCCTTCGCCTTCGCGTCGCCACCGCCGAAGCGATACATCCCCTTGATGATCGACGCCTCCGCACCTTCCGGCATCGCGGGGTGAACGTAGTTCTCGTTCATCACGGTGATGTAGTAGAAGTGATCCTCCTGCTCGGCATACATGCGGCGCAGGCCGTCCTGGATGATCACCGCCACCTCGTACGAGAACGTCGGGTCGTACGAGATGCACGTCGGGAATGCCGACGCGAAGAGCAGCGACTGCCCGTCCTCGTGCTGAAGGCCTTCGCCGTTCAGCGTCGTGCGGCCCGCCGTGCCGCCGAGCAGGAAGCCGCGGCAGCGCATGTCGCCTGCGGCCCACGCGAAGTCGCCGAAGCGCTGGAAGCCGAACATCGAATAGAAGATGAAGAACGGGATCATCGGCACGCCATGCGTCGAGTAGCTCGACGCCGCGGCCATCCAGTCGCACATCGCGCCCGCCTCGTTGATCCCTTCCTGCAGGATCTGCCCGCGCTTGTCCTCCTTGTAGAACATCAGCTGGTCGCGATCCTCGGGCGTGTAGAGCTGCCCGAGCTGGTTCCAGATCGCGAGCTGGCGGAACATCCCTTCCATGCCGAACGTGCGCGACTCGTCGGGCACGATCGGCACCACGTGCTTGCCGAGATTCTTGTCGCGGATGATCGTCTGCAGGATCTGCACGAACGCCATCGTCGTCGAGATCTCGCGCTCGCCGGTGCTCGCGAGGAAGCGCTGGAACGCCGACAGCGGCGGCACCTCGAGCGCCTCTGCCTTCTCGCGCCGCGCGGGCAGGTAGCCGCCGAGCTCCATGCGCCGCGCGCGCATGTACTCGAGCTCCTTCGACCCCTCCTCGAACTTGACGTACGGCACCTCGTCGATCTTGTCGTCGGGCACCGGAATCTGGAAGCGGTCGCGGAACACGCGCACCGCGTCGACGTTCATCTTCTTCTGCTGGTGCGTGATGTTCTGCGCCTCGCCGGCGAGGCCCATGCCGTAGCCCTTGATCGTCTTCGCGAGGATCACCGTCGGCTGGCCCTTGTGATTGACGGCGGCGTGGTACGCGGCGAACACCTTGTGCGGATCGTGGCCGCCACGGTTCAGGTTCCACACGTCCTCGTCGGAGTAATCGGCGACGAGCTCCTTCAATTCCGGCGTGTTGAAGAAGTACTCGCGCACGTAGGCGCCGTCGCGCGACTTGAACGTCTGGTACTCGCCGTCGAGCGCCTCCATCATCCGGCGCATCAGGATGCCCTTCTTGTCGCGCGCGAGCAGCGCGTCCCAGCGCGAGCCCCAGATCACCTTGATCACGTTCCAGCCGGCGCCGCGGAAATCGCTTTCGAGCTCCTGGATGATCTTGCCGTTGCCGCGCACCGGCCCGTCGAGCCGCTGCAGGTTGCAGTTGATGACGAAGATCAGGTTGTCGAGGTTCTCGCGCGACGCCATGCCGATCGCGCCCATCGACTCGGGCTCGTCCATCTCGCCGTCGCCGCAGAAAACCCACACCTTGCGGCCGTCCGTGTCCGCCATGCCGCGGTCGCGCATGTAGCGCATGAAGCGCGCCTGGTAGATCGCCATCAGCGGGCCGAGGCCCATCGACACCGTCGGAAACTGCCAGAACGTCGGCATCAGCCAGGGATGCGGATACGACGCGATGCCGCGGCCGTCGACTTCCTGCCGGAAGTTGTCGAGCTGCTCCTCGGTGAGCCGCCCGAGCAGGAACGCGCGCGAATAGATGCCCGGCGCCGAATGCCCCTGGATGAACACGAGGTCGCCCGCGTGCTTGTCGGACATGCCGTGCCAGAAGTGATTGAAACCGACGTCGTAGAGCGTCGCGGCCGACGCGTAGCTCGCGATGTGGCCGCCGACGTTCGTGTGCTTGTTCGCGCGCACGACCATCGCCATGGCGTTCCATCGCGTGATCGAGCGGATCCGATGCTCGAGCGCCTGGTCGCCGGGGATGCGCACCTGTCGCTCCGCGGGGATCGTGTTGACGTAGGCGGTGTTCGCCGAGAACGGCAGGAACGCGCCGGAGCGGCGCGCCTTGTCGATCAGCTGCTCGATCAGGAAATGCGCGCGATCGGGGCCCTGCGATGCGAGCACGCCTTCGAGCGCTTCCACCCACTCGCGGGTTTCCTGGGGGTCGATGTCGGGGATGCGGTCCATTTCAGGTCTCAGTTGTCAGGTGACAGGGATCAGACGCACCGAGGCGTGTGAATGCCGGCGGCGCGAACGTTCGCGAGCGCCTGTTGGGAACGAAGGTCAGACACCGGGGCCGGCGCACCGTTGCGCCGGGTCACGCGACCATTGTAATCACCCCGCGTCCTTCGACGCCGACGCCCGGTCCCCGGCCGCTGAATCCCGGTCCCTGGTCCCTGGATCCTTGTCCCTGGCCCTTGAATCCTGGCCCCTGGCCCCTGAATCCCGGCTCCTCGCCCGCACGAGCAGCGCCAGCGCCGCGACGATGCTCGCCGCGCCGAACGCCGCGAAACCGATCCGATAGCTGCCGGTCGCCGACGACAGCGCCGTGAAGAGCGGCGGGCCGACGACGACGCCGGCGAACGTCACGAACCCCGTCGCGCCCGTCACCTTGCCCGCGCTCCCCGGCGGCGCATGGCGCGCGACTTCGGACAGCTGCACGCCG
>DASTIY010000199.1:0-2089 GCA_035717085.1 Casimicrobiaceae bacterium
CGTTCGACGAGCGCGGCCGTCCAAGCCAGGCGCTCGCCGCCGCGAAGGCCGAGCACTTTCCCGACAACGACACGGCGGAACTCGTCGACCCCAGGCTCGCGCTCACGCAGCCCGGGCAGCCGCGGCTGACGATCACGGCGGATCGCGGCGTCGTGTCGGGGGATCGCGAGCACGGCGACTTCCAAGGCGACGTGCGCGTGGTGCGCGATGCGGATCCGACGCCGGCGAAACCCGGCGAGGAGCCGACCGGCCCGCTCAAGCTCGCGACCAGCCTGCTTCACGTCTTCACGCACGACGAGCGCGTGACGACGGACCAGCCGGTGACCATCGAGGAGCCGCGTGGAATAATCCACGGCCGCGGACTCGTCTACGACAACAAGACGAAGCGCGTGCGCATCGATTCGCAGGTGCGCGGAACGCTGGAGCCGCGAGCCGTCCCCGATCCCCGAGTCCTCACGAAATGAGTCGATCCGCTCCCGTCGCCCTGCGCGTCGCCGCCGCGCTCGCGCTCACCGCGCTGCTGCACGGCGTCGTGCATGCGGAGAAGGCCGACCGCGACAAGCCGATCCACTTCTCCGCCGACCAGCCGGCCGAGGTGGACTTCCAGAAGCGCGTCGGCACGCTGAAGGGCAACGTCGTCATCACGCAAGGGACGATGACGATCCACGCCGACCGCATCGACTTCAAGCAGAACGCGGACAACTCGCTGTCGGCGACCGCGTGGGGCAACCCGGTCACCTTTCGCCAGAAGAAGGACGACTCCGACGAGTACTTCGAAGGCTATGCGCAGCGCGCCGTCTACAACGGCGAGACGCAGACGCTCGAGCTCTTCGATCGCGCGTTGCTGAAGCAGGGCACCGACGAGATTCGCAGCAACTACGTTTCGTACAACAGCGCCACGGGCATCTTCAAGGCCGAAGGCCGTCCCGACCAGCCCGGCGTCGAAGGACCCGGCTCGCGCGTGCGCGGCGTGTTCCAGCCGCGCTCCGAGACGCCGCTCCTCGGCACGCCCCCGGGCGGCGCACCCGCCGGCAAGGAGGCGCCGAAAGGCAACACGAAAGAGCCCGCGGCCAAAGGCAACGACGACAAGGGCAAGGCGCCCGCCAAGGGCGCGCCTCTCACGCTCACGCCGGACGCGTCGCTTTCGCGCAAGTGAGAAACGGCGCGCCGCCTCGCGATCCGCGCGAAGGCCAGACGAGCAAGCTCGCCGCGGCGCATCTTCGCAAGCGCTACAAGGCGCGCACCGTCGTGCACGACGTGTCGCTCGAGGTGGCGAGCGGCGAAGTCGTGGGCTTGCTGGGCCCGAACGGCGCCGGCAAGACCACCTGCTTCTACATGATCGTGGGGCTCGTCGCCGCCGATGGCGGCGCCATCGCGCTCGACGACGAGGACCTGTCGCGGCTGCCGATCCACCGGCGCGCGCGACGCGGCCTGTCGTACCTCCCGCAGGAAGCGTCGATCTTCCGCAAGATGACGGTCGCGCAGAACGTGCGCGCGATCCTCGAATTGCAGGATCTCGACGAGGACACGCTTTCCAATCGCCTCGACGCGCTGCTCGAGGACCTGTCGATCTCGCACCTCGCGGACGCGTCGGCGGTGTCGCTGTCGGGCGGCGAGCGCCGCCGCGTCGAGATCGCGCGCGCGCTCGCCACGCGGCCCCGCTTCATCCTCCTCGACGAGCCGTTCGCCGGCGTCGATCCGATCGCCGTCCTCGACATCCAGAAGATCATCGGATTCCTCAGGGAACGCGGCATCGGCGTGCTGATCACCGACCACAACGTGCGCGAGACGCTCGGCATCTGCGACCGCGCGTACATCATCAACGAAGGCCGGGTTCTCGCCTCGGGCGCACCGGGCGAGATTGTCTATAATGAGGACGTCCGGAAAGTTTATCTGGGGGAGCACTTCCGGCTCTGATTCGCGCGGCGCGCGGGAGCACTCGAAGCGTCCCTCCGGAAAGTGCGGCCCTCGGTGAAGCAGACGCTCCAACTCAAGCTTTCGCAGCACCTCACGCTGACGCCCCAGCTGCAGCAGTCGATTCGACTGTTGCAACTGTCGACGGTGGAACTCAACGCGGAAGTCGAGCGGA
>DASTIY010000200.1:0-18147 GCA_035717085.1 Casimicrobiaceae bacterium
GCTTCTCCGCGGCGCACGTCTGATCGTAGAGGAGGATGGTCGTCCCCGTCACGTCGCGCAGTTGCTTCTGCACGTCGTCGAGGTCGTCACGGTGGTGGATCTCGACGTTGTCCTGGAAGTAATGCGCCGGATACTTCTCGGGCTGGTCGGTCACGACGACGATCTTCGACACGCCCTCGGCCGCGCATTGCGCCGCGATGGCGCGCGGCGAGATCGGGCCGTCGACCGGCTGCCCGCCGGTCATCGCGACCGCGTCGTTGTAGAGGATCTTGTAGGTGATGTTCACGCCGGCGGCGACGGCGGCGCGGATCGCGAGAATCCCGCTGTGGTAGTACGTGCCGTCGCCCAGGTTGGCGAACATGTGCTTCTCGTCGGTGAACGGCGCCTGGCCGATCCACGGCACGCCTTCGCCGCCCATGTGCGTGTACGTCGACGTGCTGCGATCCATCCAGATCGCCATCACGTGGCAGCCGATGCCGGCCGTCGCGCGGCTGCCTTCGGGCACGTTCGTCGACGTGTTGTGCGGGCAGCCCGAGCAGAAGTAGGGCATCCGCGCAAGGGTGATCGAAGGCTTCGCGAGCGCGCGCTCCTTCTGGTTGATGAAGTCGACGCGGCGCCGGATGCGCTCGATGTGCCGCGGATGCAGCTCGAGCCGCTCGATGCGTTGCGCGATCACGCGCGCGATCATCGCAGGCGTGAGTTCGGCGTGCGGTGGCAGCAGCCAGTCTCCGTGCGGGCGCACCCATTCACCCTTTTCGTCGAACTTGCCGACGACGCGCGGGCGCACGTCGTCGCGCCAGTTGTAAAGCTGCTCTTTCACCTGGTACTCGACGATCTGGCGCTTCTCCTCGACGACGAGGATCTCGTCCAAGCCTTCCGCGAAGCTGCGCACGCCCTCGGGCTCGAGCGGCCACGGCATCGCGACCTTGAACAGGCGAATGCCGATCTCCGCCGCGTCGGCCTCGGTGATGCCGAGATCGTCGAGCGCCTGCCGTACGTCGAGGTAGCTCTTGCCGCTCGTGATGATGCCGAGCCGCGGATTCGGCGAATCGATGACGATGCGGTTCAATTGGTTGACGCGGCAGTAGTGCAGCGCCGCGTAGATCTTGTAGTCCTGCATCCGCGCCTCGGTCGCGAGGAACGCGTCGGGCCAGCGGATCGACACGCCGTCGGGCGGCAGCGGAAAATCGTCGGGGACGATGATGTTCACGTGGTTCGCATCGCCATCGACCGACGCCGAGCTCTCGACCGTGTCGGAGACGCACTTGAAGCCGACCCAGCAGCCCGAATAGCGGCTCATCGCGAAGCCGTGCAGGCCGAGGTCGAGGATCTCCTGCACCGACGACGGGTAGAGCACCGGCATCATCGCCGCGGAGAACTGGTGATCGGATTGATGCGGCAGCGTCGACGATTTCGCCGCGTGGTCGTCCCCGGCGAGCACCAGCACGCCGCCATGCTTCGACGTGCCGGCGAAGTTCGCGTGCTTGAAGACGTCGCCGCAGCGATCGACGCCCGGACCCTTGCCGTACCACATCGCGAACACGCCGTCGACGTTCGCGTCCTTGTACATCGTGACCTGCTGCGTGCCCCAGATGGCCGTCGCGGCGAGGTCCTCGTTCAGCCCGGGCTGGAACTTGATGTGCGCGCGTTGCAGGAATTTCTCGGCCTTCCACAACGCCTGGTCGAGCCCGCCGAGCGGCGAGCCGCGATAACCGGAGACGAATCCGCCGGTATCGAGGCCCGCGGCCGCGTCGCGCTGGCGCTGCAGCATCAGCAGGCGCACGAGCGCCTGCACGCCGGTCAGGAACACGCGGCCGGTGCCGAGCTCGTATTTGTCGTCGAGGGTGACGTCGCGCAGCGCGACGGCGGGGACCGCAGCAGGCAAGGCCATCGGCGAATGCTCCAAGAATCGTGTTCCGGATCGCGCCGCGACGGATGGGCGCGGCCTGGGGTCGAGGCGATCGTGTCGCCTGCCCGCAATACTGCAATTTTACCCGCATCGACATTCGCGAGCCATTGCGGGCCTCGTGCGCCAAATGGCGTCGACACGGGCCAAAGACAACCCGACCGATGTGCGTGCGCGGGCAGGGGCGGGGTAGACTGGCGCGTCGAGGCCGAATCGGCCCCGCACCGCGCAGCGCGGAGGATCGACCAATGAAACGGCGTGATTTCATCGGGGCGCTCGGCGGTGCGGCGGCGTCGACGTGGTCGCGCAGCGCGAAGTTGCAGACGTCCGGGACTCCGGCGACGAATGCGCCGCTCGTCGGCTTCCTGAACGCCGCGTCGCCCGCCACGTATCGGTTCAATGCCGATGCGTTTCGCGCGGGACTCGCAGAAGCGGGTTTCGTCGAGGGCCGCAACGTCCGCATCGAGGAGCGTTGGGCGAATGGCGACTATCAGGCGCTCCCCAGGCTCGCGGCCGAGTTGGTCGCGAAGGGCGTCGTCGCGATCGCCGCCACCGGCGACGTCGTTTCGGCGCGCGCTGCCAAGCAGGCGAGCGCGACCATTCCCGTCGTGTTCACGATCGGCGGCGATCCGGTGCGCTACGGGCTGGTGGCGAGCTTCAATCGTCCGGGCGCCAACGTCACGGGCGTCACGTTCGGGTCGGCGGTGCTCGGCGCCAAGCGCGTGCAGCTTCTCCATGATCTCGCGCCGAAGACGAAACGCATCGCGTTGTTGATGAATCCCGACAATGCCAATGCCGCCGCGGAGCAGACCGACGCGCAAGCGGGGGCCACGAAGCTCGGTCACGAAACACTGGTGGTCGACGCGCGCAGCGCCGCCGAAATCGACACGGCATTCGCCCGTCTCGTCGACGCGAAGGCCGACGCCGTGATCGCGGCGACCGATCCGGTCATGCTGGCGCGCCGCGAGCAGATCGTGGCGCTCGCCGATCGTCACGGCTTGCCGGCCGTCTCGTTCACCCGACCGTTCGCGCTCGCCGGCTGCCTGATGAGCTATGGGCCGGACATCGGCTGGATGTACCGGCAGGCCGGCGGCTACATCGGGCAGATCCTGAAGGGCGCGAAACCCGCCGACATGCCGGTCATGCAGTCGACGCGCTTCGAGCTCGTGCTCAATCTCAGGACCGCGCGTCGCCTCGGACTCGCGGTGTCCCCGGCGTTTCTCGCATCCGTCGACGAAGTGATCGAATGACCGCTATGCGGGTGCGTCCGTCTGCGGCGTGTGGCGCACGAGCTCGAACGTGGCGACCGGTTGCACGAAGCCCTTCAGCGTCATCCTGCCGACGGGCTCGGTCGTGAAGGCATCGCCGAGCGCCGCGCGCATCCGCTGATCGACGAGAATTTGCCCGGGCTTCGCCTCGCCGCACAGGCGCGCAGCGAGATTGACGACACCGCCGATCGCCGTGTAATCGAAGCGTCCCTCGTAGCCGAACGCGCCGAGCGTCGCGTAGCCGCGCGCGATGCCGACGCCGAGGTCGAGGTCGTAGCCGGTATCGAGCCATTTCTCGCGCAGCGGCGAGAAGGCCCCGCGCATCGCCAGCGCCATGCGGGCCGCGCGCTTGCCGGGTTCGGCGATCGGCAGCGGATCGTTGAAGAACACCAGGATGCCGTCGCCGGCGAAGCGGTCGATCGTGCCTTCGTGTTCGACGATGAGCGGGCCCATCGCCGCATGGAATTCGTGGAGCACCGCCTCGACCTCTTCGGGCTCCGCGGAGTCCGTGAAGGCGGTAAAGCCGCGCATGTCGACGAACACGTAGCAGATGTCGCGCCGGTGCGGGGCGAGGAGCGACTGCTCGCCGGCGCTCACGATCGCATCGGCGACGGCCGGCGCGAAAAAGCGCTTGAGCTGCGACAGACGCTGCAGTTCGTCGACCTGCTCGCGGACGCGCAGTTCGAGCTCGGCATTCCAGCGTCGCAGCGCTTCGGCCTGCCGGTGCACCTCGTCCTGCAGCGCTTTGATCCGCAAAAGCGAACGCACGCGGGCGAAGAGCTCGGGCTGGTTGATCGGCTTGGAAAGGAAGTCGTCGGCGCCGGCCTCGATGCCGTGGATGCGTTCCTGCTGCGGGTCGAGCGACGTGACCATCACCACCGGCAGCAGCGCGGTGCGCGAATCTTCGCGGATGCGCCGGCACACGTCGTAGCCGGAAAGACCGGGCATCATCACGTCGAGCAGCACGATGTCGGGCACGTCGTCCGCGAGCTTCGCGAGCGCCTCCTCGCCGTTTTGTGCGGTCGTGACGGCATACCCTTTGACCCCGAGCAGATCGCCGAGCAGCTTCACGTTGACCGGCGTGTCGTCGACGACGAGAACCTTGGGCGCTCGACGGTTCGTGCCGGTCGCTGCCGTTGCCTGCACCGTTTCGATCATGCGTCGCGCTCCCGCGAGGCCCGGGCTGATCCGTCCGTCGCGCGCTCCAGCGCGCCCTTCACGGCGTCGAGGAACTCCCTGAGGTTGATCGGCTTGCCCACGTAAGCGTCGAATCCCGCATCGGTGATCATCTTGCGGTCCTGCTGCATCACCGACGCGGTGACGGCAATGACCGGAATCGCCGCCGTGGACGGGTCCGCGCGCAGCACGCGCAGCGCGTCGATGCCGTTCATGCCGGGGAGCTGAATGTCCATCAGCACCAGGTCGGGCCGCTGCTCGTGGGCCATGCGAATGCCGTCCTCGGCACTCGTCGCCTCGAGCGTCGCATAGCCCTTGACCTGCAGGACGTCGCGGACGAGCTTCAAGTTCTTGTCGTTGTCTTCGACGATCAGCACGAGACTCATCGCATCCTCCGAGCAGCGGCGCGGCGCGCGGGCACGATCATGGCCGGAGCGGAATCGTGAAGGTAAACGTGGACCCGCGGCCAGGCGTGCTTTCGAGCCAGATGCGTCCGCCGTGCAGCTCCACGAACTTCCGCGTGAGCGCGAGCCCCAGACCCGTGCCTTCCTGCTTCTTGGTGTAGTCGCGGCCGACCTGGCGGAATTCCTCGAACACCGCCGCCCGGTCCTCCGGCGCGATGCCGATGCCGGTATCGCTCACCGCAATCTGCGCGGCACCGTCCACTCGCCGCGCGTTCACCTCGATGCGCCCGCCGTCCGGCGTGAACTTGACGGCGTTCGACAGGAGATTGAGCAGGATCTGCTTGAACTTGCGCTCGTCGGCGACGATCGTGCCGAGCGAGGCGTCGACGTCCTTGGCGAGCGCAATGCCGTGCGCCTGCGCGCGCTCGCGAATCAGCGTCAGCGCGTTGGCGATCGCGGTGTCGACGTCGACCCGCGACGGCTCGAGCTCCATGCGGCCGGCCTCGATCTTCGACAGGTCGAGGATGTCGTTGATGAGCGAGAGCAGGTGCTTGCCGGACGAATGGATGTCCTTCAAGTAGTCGTCCTGCTTGACGTTGAGGTCGCCGAACAGGCGCTCGAGCAGGACTTCCGAGAAGCCGATGATCGCGTTCAGCGGCGTGCGCAGCTCGTGCGACATGTTCGCGAGGAACTCGGATTTGTGCTTGTTCGCGACCTCGAGCTGGCGGCTCTTGTCCTCGATCTCGTGGAACAGGCGCGCGTTCTGGATCGCGATCACCGCCTGGTCGGCGAACGTCTTGAGCAGCGCGATTTCCTTGCCCGAGAATGCGCCGGCGTGCGCGCGCCCGACGACGATCGCGCCGAGCCCCTTTCCTTCCCACAGCATGGGTGCGGTCATCGCCGCCCTGACGTTCGACACGGCGGCGCCGCGGCGCATGCCGGACGGGACGTTCGGGTCGTTCGCGACATCGGCAAAGTGCAGCACTTCGCGCCGCGCGATCGCGAGGCCGGTGCCGCTCGACGCGTCGTCGCGCTGCTCGAACGCCGCTCGCTCCAGCGCTTCGCGGTTCGGCCCGCGGTAGGCGGCGACGCGGATGCGGCCGTCGTCGCCCACCAGGTTGATCGCGATGACGTTGCCCGCGAACAGCCGCTCAGCGCTCGACAGGATCTTTTCGAAGACCGGACCGGTGTCGGCAATCGAGTTGCTGATGGCCGCCAGTACCTCGCCCGATGCGCGCTGCTGGTCGAGCGCCTCCTTGGTCTCGTTGAAGAGCCGCGCGTTCTGGATCGCGATCACCGCCTGGTCGGCGAACGTCTTGAGCAGCGCGATCTCCTTTTCGGAGAACGCACCTGCATGCTCGCGTCCCACGAGGATCGTCCCGATGCCGCGTCCTTCCCAAAGCATCGGTGCGCCGATGGCCGCCTTGATGCCGAGCGCCTGCCAGCCCGTCCTTGCGCGCGGTGGAACGTTCACCGCATCGCCGTCGACGTCGGGGTAGTGCACGACGGCGCGCGTGAGGATCGACAGACCGGTCGCGCTCGACGCGTCGACGGGGAAGGGGAAGATGCGTTGCACGTCCTCACTCACCGGACCGTGGAAGGCGCCGATGCGCACGAGTCCGTCCTCACCGACGAGATTGATCTGCACCAAGCGTCCGGCGAAGAGCCGCTCGCAGCTTTCGAGGATTCGATCGAAGACCGGCGCCGTGTCGGCGATCGAGCTGCTGATCGTGGCGAGCACCTCGCCGGACGCGCGCTGCTGGTCGAGTGCCTCTTTCGTTTCATTGAAGAGGCGCACGTTCTCGAGCGCGATCGCTGCCTGGTCGCCGAAGGTCCGCAGCAGCATGCGCTCGCGTTCCCCGAATGGCTGGACCTCACGCCGCCGCAGCAGGATCGTGCCAAACGGCTGCCCTTCCCGAAGCAGCGGCATGACGAGCACCGCCCGATGATCGAACTTGCGCGCCAGCGCAAGGCTCACGGGGTATTCCGCGCCTTCCGCCAGCATGTCGTCCACCTGGATGGGCCGACACTCCAGGAATGCGCGTCCGGTGATGGAGTCCCGATCGACCCTCAGCTTTTCGACGTGGTCGACCGGATCGGGCGACGGCCCGCGCGACGCGAGGTGCCGCAGCGCCGTACCGTCGAGGAGGTAGATCGACGCCGCGGACGCCTCGCACAACCGCGCCGCACGCTCGGCAATCGCGTCGAGCACCGGCTGCACGTCGGTCGGCGAACTCGAGATGACGCGCAGGATCTCCGCGACCGCAGTCTGCTGCTCGAGCGCCTCCTTGGTCTCGTTAAACAGCCGTACGTTCTCGATCGCGATGACTGCCTGGTCGGCGAACGTCTGCAGGATCGCGATCTCGTTCTGCCCGAACGGGCCCGGCTGCGGACGGCCGACGCCGAGCGCGCCGATCGGCTGTCCGTCGCGCATCAGCGGCACGGCCATGCAACTGCGGAATCCCGTGCTGATCGCCGTCGTGCTGATCACGTACTCGGGATCGTCGAGGACATCGGGAATCATCACGACGTCGGCGGTCAGGATCGCCCGTGCGGCCGCCGTCTCGCGGCTCGGCGGTCGCGGAAATGCGCTTCGCCACGTCTGCTCGTCCTCGCGATTCACGTTCGCGTTGGCGGCGAGGTGGATCAGCGCGCCGTCGTAGGTGAACACGAGCGCCGACACGGCGTCGCACAAGCCGAGCGCGGCGGTGGCGATCGTGTCGAACACCGGCTGCACGTCGGTCGGCGAGCCGCTGATGACACGCAGGATCTCGGCCATCGCGGTCTGCCGTTCGAGCGCCTCCTTCGTCTCGTTGAAGAGGCGGACGTTCTCGATGGCGATCACGGCCTGGTCGGCGAACGTCTTGACGAGCGCGATCTGCTGGTCCGAAAAATCGCGCGGCTCCCGCCGCCACAGCGCGATGGCGCCGATCGCGCGGTCTTCACGGCACAACGGCACCGCGAGGAGCGCCCTGAAACCATACTGTTGCTGCGTCGCTCGGGCCTCGGGGTATTCGGTATCGATCAGCGGAACGATGTCGGGGACGTGAAACGTCTGCCGATCGATCGCCGCGCGGCCGATGACGAGGCCGCGTGTCAGCGGGTACGTGGAATCGTCGTCGGGCCTGAGCATGTCTCCGTACCCGGCCGCGTAGCGCATCGCGTCGCCTTCAACGAGAAAGATGCCCGCCTGCGCCGCATCGCACAGCTTGAGTGCTCGCCTCGCCACCGCGTGCAACATCGGCTTGACGTCGCCGGGCGAACTGGAGATGACCTGCAGGATCTCGGCCATCGCCGTCTGCCGCTCGAGCGCCTCCTTCGTCTCGTTGAAGAGCCGCACGTTGTCGATGGCGATCGCAGCCTGGCGCGCGAAGGTCTCGACGAGCGCGACCTGCTCGACCGAAAACGCGCGCGCTTCGCGGCGGTACAGGTAGATGACGCCGTAGGCGACCTCCTCGCGCACCAGCGGGACAGCGAGTACCGCACGAAAGCCCAGCGCCTGCTGATTTTCCCTGGCGTCGGGGAACTCGTCGTCAAGCAGCGGCTCGACATCGGCCATGGCGACCGTGGCGCGGTCGAGCGCTGCGCGGCCGGTGACGTAGGAGCGGCGCAGCGGAATCACGTAGTCATAACTCGGCGCGCTGCCGCCGTCGGCCGAGTACGCCGACATCGGTCGCAGTACGTCGTCGGCGCGCAGCAGCACGCTTGCGACCGTCGCTTCGCACAACCGGGCGGCGCGCTGCGCGACGGCGTCGAGCACCGGCTTCACGTCGGTAGGCGAGCTCGAGATGACGCGCAGGATTTCGCTGATCGCGGTCTGCTGCTCGAGCGCGTTCTGCAGTTCGTGCGTGCGCGCCTCGACCTTCTGCTCGAGTCCCGCGTACGACTCGCGCAACGCGCCGGTCATCCGGTTGAATTGCCCGGCGAGCGCTTCGAGCTCGTCGCCGGTGCGAATGTCGATGCGCTGGTCGAGGTCGCCGGCGCCGATGCGTTGCGCGCCTTCCTCGAGTACGCGAATGGGGCGGACCATGCCGCGCGCGAGCGCCAACGCGCCGAGCGCCGAGAGGCCGAGTCCTGCGAGCAGCAGCAGCGCCGTGCGCACGATCGATGCATTGAGCTTCGCGTATACCTCCGACACCGGCTGCTCGACGAAGACGTTCCACTTGAGCGACTCGATCGGCGCGACCGACGTGAGGACGCGCGTGCCCGCGAGGTCGGTCGACACCATCGCCTCGGCATCGCCCTGTGCGGACGAGATGGCGGCGCGCACGTGCGGCAGCGAGGACAGGTTCGTCTTGCGCAGCACGAGCCCGATGTCGGGATCGGCGACGAGATATCCGTTGTCGTCGACGACGTAGGCCTTGCCCTTGGCGCCGATGCGAATGCGCGACACGACGTCCCAGATGAACTTCAGGTTGACGTCGGCGGCGGTCACCGGACCCTTTTCGCCGCCGTTGCGCACGGCGATCGTCATGTACGGTTCGGTTTCCTTGTGGAAGTAGACCGGTCCGAACCACGGCCGGCCGGGCCGCGCGTGAACGAACGCGTCTTCGCTCGACCGGTCGCGTCCGGAATTGACGCTGTCCATGCCGAGGCGTGACACCGCGACGCGCTCCCGCCCGGAGGGATCGATCTGCGCGACGTCGGTCACGATCGGCGCCTGGCGCAACAGCTTCAGGAATTCGACGCGGCGCAGCTCGACGTCGTTGGGATCGAGCTGCGGCAGCGCGGCGAAGGCGAGTTGCTGCGCGACCTGGTCGACGTATTGCTCGATGCGCGACGCGGCCGCGAGCGCCTTCTCGTGCTGCAGGCTCGCGAGCGACGCCTTCGTCTCCTGGTACGTGAAGTAGAGGCTGATCGCCCCCGACGCGAGGAGCGCGATCGTGACGAGCGTGAGGATCAGCAGCAGGTACTTGCGGAACAATCGGCCGCGACGCGCGCGGGCGGGCGGCGCCGACGCCGGTTCGGCCTGCGCGCGCGACGGGGCCGGCAACGCGATGTCGGAGGGCGCGACGTCGTTCATCGATCGCTATTCGAGCACTTCGCTCGCACGCAGCACGACCCCACGCGGGATGCCGACGCCGATTTCACGCGCGGCCTTCAGGTTGACGATCAGGTTGAACGACTTGGGCTGCTCGATCGGCAGGTCGGCGGGCTTCGCCCCTCGCAGGATGCGATCGACGTAGTTCGCCGCGCGGTGGTGCATCTCCCCGTAATCGGGCCCGAACGACATGAGGCCGCCCGCGTCGACGAGCTCGCGATACGCATACACGGCCGGTAGCCGTCGCTTCCTCGCGAAGTCGACGATCCGCGCGCGGTTGTGCAGGAACACGCGATCGGCGAGCACCGTCATCGCGCCGGCGCCGCTCGCTGCGATCGTCGTGAATGCGCCGTCGAAATCGGCGGCGCTTCGAATGGCCGTCGACGTGACGTCGAGGTGGAGCACCTTCGCTGCCGCATGCACCTGCCGCTCGGAGCCGACGTGGAACGCGTTGTCGGGGTTCCAGAGGACCGCCACGCGCGACAGCCCGGGCGCGACCGCCGTCAGGAGCTCGAGACGCTTCCCTTCGAGGTCCGGTGCGATCGACGTGAGGCCGGTCGCGTTCCCGCCGGGACGCGCGAGACTTTCGACGAGATGCGTGCCGACGGGATCGCCGACGGCGACCATGACGAGCGGAATCTGGCGGCTCACGCTCTGCACCGCCTGTGCGGCGGGCGTGCCCGCGGTGACGATGATTTCGACGGGAATCGCGAGCAGCTCGCGCACGAGCCCCGGAAAGCGCTTGTAGTCGCCGCCGGCCCAGCGGTACTCGATCGCGATGTTGTGGCCTTCGACGTAGCCGAGCTCGTGCAGTCCCGCGCGGAAAGGCCCGACGAGATTGGCCTCGAGGGCGGCGGTGGAGTTGCCGAGGAATCCGATCCGATGGAGCGCGCCGCGCGGGTCGTCGGCCAGCGCAGCGAACGGTCGGGCCGCGACGAGCGCGCCGGCCAGCGTCAACAGGCGGCGTCGATCGCGACGTACGCGTGTTTCCGCGTGGTCGTCGTGGTCCGCATGAAAGGCGGCAAAGCGCGCGCGCCTCACTCGATCACCTCGTTGGCGCGAAGCCGCAGCGACGTCGGCACGGTGAGGCCAAGCTCGCGCGCGGTGCCGGCGTTGATGACGAGCTCGAATCGCGCCGGCTGCTCGACGGGAAGGTCACCGGGCCGCGCGCCCTTCAGGATGCGATCGACGTAGCTCGCGAAGCGATAGTAGAGGTCGGGATAGTCGACGCCGTACGCGATGAGGCCGCCGGCTTCGACGAAGTCGCGGCCGGGATAGGCCGCCGGCAGGTGCGCTTCGTTCGCGAGCCCGACGATGCGATGCAGGTGCAATTGCGTCAGTCCGTCCGCGCCGACGACCAGCGCATCGATCGCCGATCGCCTTGCGTGCGTGAAGGCGTCGGCGAACGGCGGACGGTCGACGTCCACTCGTCCGGTTGCGTCACGCGCCGATCTCCCGACTCCGGGCATTTCCTTGCCCTCCGCAAGGTCCCTGACTCGCGGCGGCCGGCCGCGGTGTGTGCGCATCATAGGCGCGATTGCGAGGCGGCAGGAAGGCCGAACCGCGCCGCGTAGAATCGGATGAACGCCCTGTCCTTCCACGCTCGCTCATGCCCGCCGACCTGCTGCCCGCGATCGAGATCGAGACCGCGCCGAATCCCGACGCCACCGTGATCTGGATGCACGGCCTCGGCGACGATGGCCGCGGCTGGTCCGAGGTCGTACCGACGCTCGCGCTGCCGCCGCAGCTCGCGATCCGCTTCCTCTTCCCGCACGCGCCCATCATGCCGGTGACGATCAACAACGGCATGCAGATGCGCGCGTGGTACGACATCCGGCAGGCGAACCTCGCCGAGCGCGCCGACGTCGAAGGCGTGCGCCGCTCGCAGGTGCAGGTCAGCGCGTTGATGGCGCGCGAGATCGAGCGCGGCATCGCGCCGCGGCGCATGCTGCTCGCGGGCTTCTCGCAGGGCGGGGCGATCGCGCTCTACGCGGGGCTGCGCTTTTCGGAGCGCCTCGCCGGGATCGTCGCGCTATCGACGTACCTCGTCGCGGCCGAGCGCATCGAAACCGAGGCGAGCGCGGCCAACCGCGACGTGCCGATCTTCATGGCCCACGGCACGCACGACCCGGTCATCGCATATGTCTGGGCCGAGCGCTCGCGCGACGCGTTGCGCGCCACGGGCTTCGACGTCGAATGGCACGCGTATCCGATGGAGCACAGCGCGGTGCTCGAGGAAATCCAGGCCGCCGGCGCGTTCATCGCCCGCACGCTCGCGGCGGCGTAGGCCGCGCCATCGCTCGACGCGCGGCCGTGCGACGCGCTATTCGTCCTTCTTCGGGTCGAACTTGAGCGACGCCGAATTCATGCAGTAGCGCAGTCCGGTCGGTTGCGGCCCGTCGGGAAACACGTGGCCGAGGTGCGCATCGCAGCTCGCGCAGACGACCTCGGTGCGCCGCATGTTGTACGACCTGTCCTCGTGCTCGCGAACGTTCTCGCCCGCGATCGGCGCGTTGAAGGACGGCCAGCCGCAGCCGGCGTCGAACTTGGTGTCCGATTCGAAGAGCGGCGCGCCGCAGCAGACGCACCGGTACGTCCCCGCGTCGGTGTTGTCCCAGTATTCGCCGGTGAACGGCCGCTCGGTGCCCTTCTGGCGCGTGACGCGGTACTGCTCGGGCGTCAGCTCCGCCTTCCACTCGTCGTCGGTCTTGCGATTGCGTTCGGTCATCTGTCGATCCTTCGTGTCCCTTGGAATTTCGATCTGCGCGAAGCGGTCCATCGTTTCGCAAGCCGGCGAACCCGCTGCGCTATAGTCGATGCTTGCCCTCGCGAGCCTGCCTCGTCCCCGCCATTGGATAACGCGTCCGCCGACTCGTTCCGCCGCGACGCGCGCGTCATCGGCCTGATCGGCTTCGCGCACGCCTCGTCGCATTTCCTGCAGCTCGCGCTGCCGCCGCTTTTTCCGCTGCTGCGCGCGCAATTCGGTGTCTCGTGGACGCTGCTCGGCTTCGTCGCCGGCACGTTCTACGTCGCGAGCGGCCTCGTGCAGTTCGCGGCGGGCTTCCTCGTCGATCGCGCCGGCGCGCGTCCCGTGCTCCTCGGCGGGATGTCGCTCCTCGTGTTCGGCACGCTCGCCGCGTCGCTCGCACCGAACCCGTGGTGGCTCTTTCCGTGCGCGGCGCTGATGGGTGCCGGCAACGGCGTCTTCCATCCTTCCGATTTCGCCGTCCTGAATGCGAACGTTACACCGCGCAGGCTCGGCCACGCATACTCGTTGCACGGCATCGGCGGCAACGTCGGCTACGCGCTGGCGCCGGTCGTGAGCTTCGGCATCGGCAGCGCCGCGGGCTGGCGCGTCGCGTTGCTCGCGATGGGTGCAGCGGGTCTCGTCGCGCTCGGCGTGGTCGCGACGCAGCGGCACCGGCTGTCGTCGCATCGCGTCCCCGATGCGCACCTGCACACACTGCGCGGCAGCGCGTCGATCTTCCTGCAGCCGGCGATCCTGCTGTGCCTCTTCTATTTCGTCTTCCAGACGACGGCGTCGGTCGGGGTGCAGACGTTCCTCCCGGCCGCGCTCTCGGTCGGGTTCCAGGTTCCGCTCGTCATCGGCACATCCGCGGTCACCGCGTATTTGCTCGGTGCGACCGCGGGCATTGCGATCGGCGGCTTTCTCGCGGTACGCACCACGCGACACGATCGCGTCGCGGTGACGGGCCTCGTCGTCGCCGCCATGCTCCTCGTGCTCGCGGCGAGCGGGGTTCTCGCTGCGCCGTCGTTCGTGCCGATGTTCGCGCTGATCGGACTTGCGCTCGGCGCGACCAGCCCCTCGCGCGATTTGATCGTTCGCAACGCGACGCCGCGCGGCGCGACGGGCCGCGTCTACGGATTCGTGTATTCGGGACTCGACATCGGCGCGATGCTCGGTCCGATCTGGTTCGGCCTGATGCTCGACCACGGGCTCGCGCACGACGTCCTGTTCGTCATCGCGGCGCTGCTCGCGGTGGCGATGGCGACCGTCGTGAACGTGCGTCGCGCGCGCGTGCCGCAGCCGGCGTGAGCGCGCCGGGCCGCCCCAAGCGCGAACACGCCCCGAAGCGCAAAGCGCGGAGGGTAGTCCAATGAGCGCGCCGGGCCGCCCCAAGCGCGAACACGCTTCGAAGCGCAAAAGCGCGGAGGGTGGTCCAATGAGCCCGAGGGCCGCCCCGAGGCCGAATCAGCCCCGAGGGTATGCAAGCTACATGAGCGGGTCTGAAACGACGACCGATGATGCAGGCTGAAGATACAAGGGTAGTTCAGTAAGCGCGAAGGAGGACACGATGGATCTCGGCATCAAGGAGCGGCGCGCGCTCGTGTGCGCGGCGAGCAAGGGCCTCGGCCGCGGCTGCGCGGAGGCGCTCGCGCGCGAAGGCGTCGACGTGACGATCTGCGCGCGTACCGAAAGCGACGTCGCGCAGGCCGCGCACGACATCGGCGAGGCCACGGGACGCGAGGTGCGCTTCGTCGCGTGCGACATCACCACACCGGAAGGACGCGCGAAGGCGCTCGCCGCGTGCCCGCAGCCCGACATTCTCGTCAACAACGCGGGCGGCCCGCCGCCGGGCGATTTTCGCGACTGGGATCGCGCGGCGTGGATTCGCGCGCTCGACGCGAACATGCTGACGCCGATCGAGCTCATCAAGGCGACGATCGACACGATGATCGAGCGCAAGTTCGGCCGCATCGTCAACATCACGTCGGGCGCAGTGAAGGCGCCGATCGACATCCTCGGGTTGTCCAACGGTGCGCGCTCGGGCCTGACCGGCTTCGTCGCCGGGCTCGCGCGCAAGGTCGCGCGTCACAACGTCACGATCAACAACCTGCTGCCGGGGCAGTTCGCGACCGATCGCCTGCGCGTCACGCTCGAAGGGCGCGCGAAGGCGACGGGCACGACGTACGAGGAAGCGCGCGATGCCGCGATGAAGGCGAATCCCGCCGGGCGCTTCGGCGATCCGCGGGAATTCGGCGCGATCTGCGCGTTCCTATGTAGCGTGCACGCCGGTTTCGTCGTCGGACAAAACATTCTCGCCGACGGCGGCGCCTATCCGGGAACGTTCTGATTCCTGATTCTGATCCCCGATACCTGATACCTGATACCTGATACCTGATACCTGATACGTGTCGATGATCGACCTCTACTACTGGACCACCCCGAACGGCCACAAGCTCACGATGTTTCTCGAGGAGACCGGGCTGCCGTACACGATCCGGCCTGTCAACATCGGGAAGGGCGAGCAGTTCAATCCGGAATTCCTCGCGATCGCGCCGAACAATCGCATTCCGGCGATCGTCGACCACGAGCCCGCGATCGGCGGGGGCCCGCTGGCGCTGTTCGAGTCGGGGGCGATCCTGCTCTATCTCGCCGACAAGACCGGCAAGCTCATTCCGCGCGAGGCGCGGCAGCGCTGGGACTGCATCCAGTGGTTGTTCTGGCAGATGGCGAACCTCGGGCCGATGGCCGGACAGAATCATCACTTCGGCCGCTACGCGCCGGAGAAGATTCCGTACGCGATCGACCGCTACGTGAACGAAACGAGCCGGCTCTACGCGGTGCTCGACAAGCAGCTGCACCACCGCGATTACATCGTCGGCGGCTATTCGATCGCCGACATCGCGTGCTATCCGTGGGTGCAGCCCGAACGGCAGAGCCAGAACATCGACGACTTTCCGAATCTCAAGCGGTGGAAGGAAGCGATCGCGGCGCGCCCGGCGACGAAGCGCGCATACGAACTCGCGAAGACCGTCAACGTGACGCCGTCGGTGAACGACGAGGCTGCGCGCAAGATTCTGTTCGGGCAGGATCGGCACACCATCCAGG
Organism: Casimicrobiaceae bacterium; assembly: GCA_035717085.1. Classification (GTDB taxonomy): domain Bacteria; phylum Pseudomonadota; class Gammaproteobacteria; order Burkholderiales; family Casimicrobiaceae; genus VBCG01. The sequence goes on from DASTIY010000200.1 coordinate 15,650, forward strand.
GCTAGTGGCGCCGATCGCATCGATGCCAGCGGTAGAAGGTCTTGCTCCAAGAGGTTCGGTGCGGATAGCCGAGCAGGTGCGATGGTCGTCGCGCCGACGTCAGTCGGCGGCGATGCCAGCGTCTGAAATCGTCGGTGTCGCGGGCGTGTCGTCGGGATCGAATGCGCGGTCGCCGTCGGCGCACGCGATGCCCGTCGCCTGCACGGCCGCGAAGTCGTGCAGCGCGGCGTCGAGCAGATGCGACGGCGCGACACTGCGCAGCGCATTGAAGATCGACTCGATCCGGCCCGGGAAGCGCTTCTCCCATTCGCGCAGCATCGCCGCCACCTGCTTGCGCTGCAGGTTCTCCTGCGAGCCGCAGAGCGTGCACGGAATGAGCGGGAACGCGGACGCGTCCGCGTAGCGCGCGAGATCGCGCTCGCGCACGTAGGCGAGCGGGCGGATGACGACATGCCGCCCGTCGTCTGAGACGAGCTTCGGCGGCATTGTCTTGAGCTTGCCGCCGTGGAAGAGGTTCAGGAAGAACGTCGCGAGGATGTCGTCGCGGTGGTGACCGAGCGCGATCTTCGTTGCGCCGATCTCGCCGGCGACGCGGTACAGCGCGCCGCGGCGCAGCCGCGAGCACAGCGAGCACATCGTCGCGCCCTCCGGAATCACGCGCTTGACGACGCTGTAGGTATCCTGCTCGACGATGCGGAAGGGAACGTCGCGCGACGCGAGGTACGTCGGCAGCACGTCGGCGGGGAAGCCGGGCTGCTTCTGGTCGAGATTGACGGCGACGATCTCGAACGGCAGCGGCGCGCGGTCGCGCAGCGTGAGCAGCACGTCGAGCAGGCCGTAGCTGTCCTTGCCGCCGGACAAGCAGACCATGACGCAGTCGCCCGCGTCGATCATCGAATAGTCGGCGATCGCCTGGCCGACCAGCCGTCTCAGCCGCTTGCGCAGCTTGCCGAGCTCGAACTGCGCCTTGCGGGTGTCGCGACGTCCCGCGTCGCTCGGCGATGCGCCGACGGCCGGTTCAGGCAGCGGTTGCTGCAGGCGAGCGGCGACGTCGTCCATGCGCCGATTTTACCCGGCGCGGCTCGTGCGCTTATGTGGGTCAGTCGCGCCGCGCCGTCCCAAGCAATTGACCGTTCAATCCTGGTCGCGCTTGAACGCGACGTCGACCGTCGTGGTGCGGCTGGCGGTGCCCGGCTCGAAGCGCCAGTGCGACAGTGCCTCGCGGACCGTGCGATCGAACGCGCGGTGCGACGAATCGACGATCTCGACGCTGCTCACCGCGCCCTTGGCGTCGACGACCACGCGCGCCTTCACGTTGCCGTTGGCGAGCCCCGCGGCGAGCGCTTCGCGCGGAAACGCCGGCGCCTCCTGCGTGATCGGAACGAGCCGGCGTGCCGGTGCGATCGTCGCCGCGGAAGGCGCCGCGCTGGCGACGTGGACGGGCACGCTCGCGTCGTGCGCGTCCGATGGCGAGCTCGCGGGCGGTGCGGGCGGTGCAGCCGCGGCGGGCGGGCTTCGGCGTTCGACGGGCAGGGCGAGCGGCACCGCGACGAACGGCTGCGCCGACGTCAGGCGCGATTCGATCGGCCGCAACGGTTGGAGTGAAATCGGAGCGGCCGGCGACAGGGCCGATGCCGGCGCGGCTCCGGGCGCCCCATTGCCTATCGCGGGCTCGCTCGTCGGCCTCGCCTTCGACGGCTCCTTCGGCGTCTCGCGCATCTTGACGCCCGGCGTGTCGCCGACGAGGACTCGGGTGGCGATCGGCTCCGGCGTTGCGGGCGCGATCGGCGCGGGCGACGGGAGCGCTTGCCGGGGCGCGGGATCGGGTGCGGGCGGCGGTGACGCGGACGCGTCGAGGTACTGCCGGGCGACGAAGGCGGCGGCGGCGACACCGAGCGCCGCGACGACGTAGACGAGTCGCGCCGGCGCGGCGCGCGGTCCCAGCCGGACGGCGGCCAGCGTCGCCGGCACATCGTTCGACGCGTGCTCGTCGTTGGCGGCCGCGATGCCCGGGTCGTTCGCCAGCACCGGCGCTTCGTCGTCGTTGGCCGCAGGCGTCGCGCACGCGACGAGTCCGAGGCTCGCCAGCCGCGCAAGGTCGCGCTCGACCTTCGAGGGGTCGCCGCGCTGGCGGGCGGCGAGTTCCTCGACCGAGCAGGAGGTGTCGAGCAGCGTCAGAAAGCGGCGTTGCGCGAGCGACAGTCCGTGCGCCGGGTTGGCGAGCTCGGCGTTGCCGGCGGGGGTGCGGGTGACGACGGTCGACGCGTGCATGGCGATCCGTTCCGAGCGCATGGGCGCGGGGGGCGACGATCGGGGCGCAAGCCCGATGCCACCGGCCCGACCGCGCCGACGGGCGGATCGACCGCGCAACGAAAACGGCCGTCCGTGGACGGCCGTCGGTGTCACGCGAGGTGCGTTACTTCTTCGCGGCTTCCTTGGCGGCTTCGTTCGCCTTCTGCACGGCGTCGCCGGCCTTCGCGGCGGCATCCTTGCTCGCA
>DASTIY010000201.1:0-13465 GCA_035717085.1 Casimicrobiaceae bacterium
CGAACGCCTCGCCAAACGTCGCGACGATCGCCTCGTAGCCGGGCTCGCCGCGCTTGCTCACGGCGTGCGCGACGACGTCGGCATCGAGCACGTCGGCGCCGCGGGCGGCGAACAGGTTCGCGACTTCCGATTTGCCGCTGCCGATGCCGCCGGTGAGGCCGACAAGATACGACTGCGCCATCAATCGAGTGCGGCCTCGCTCGGCATAGCCTCGCGCGCCGCGCTCACAAGTACCAACCCTTGACGATCGTCGGCCCATAGAAGAGCGCGATGCCGCCCGCGATCGCGAGGTAAGGCCCGAACGCAAGGGGCACCTCGTGGTCGCGTCCCTTGAAGACGATGAGCGAGATGCCGATGAAGGCACCGACGACGGACGACAGCAGCACGATCAGGGGCAGCATCTGCCAGCCGAGCCACGCGCCGAGCGCGGCGAGCAGCTTGAAGTCGCCGTAGCCCATGCCTTCCTTGCCGCGGATCAGCCGGAAGAGCCAGTAGACGATCCACAGCGCGAGGTAGCCTGCGATCGCGCCGATCACCGCGTCGCGCAGCGGGACGAAGAGCCCGAACAGGTTCGCGAGCAGGCCGCCCCACAACAGCGGCAACGTCAGGTTGTCGGGCAGGAACTGCGTGTCGAAGTCGATGAACGTGAGCGCGATCAGCGTCCACAGCAGCACGCACGCGGCGCCGCCTTGCCACGACACGCCGAAGCGCCAGATCGCGCAGGCCGCGAGCAAGCCGCCGAGCGCCTCGACGAGCGGATAGCGCGCGGAGATCGGCTTGCGACACCCCGCGCACGCGCCGCGCAGCGCCACGTACGACACGATGGGAATGTTCTCGATCGCGGTGATCTTGTGCCCGCATTCCGGGCATGCGGAGCGTGGCACCGCGAGGTTGTAGCGCGCGGGCGTCTCGTCGGGTACCGCTTCGCCGCGCAACTCCGCGCATTCGGCACGCCACGCGCGCTCCATCATCTTCGGGAGGCGGTGGACGACGACGTTCAGGAAGCTCCCGACGCAGAGGCCGACGACCAGCGCGATCGCGGCCGCGACGATGGGGTCCGGCGTCAAATCACGGCGCCCAGCTTGAAGATCGGCAGGTACATCGCGACGACCAGGCCGCCGACGACGACGCCGAGGAACACGATGATCACGGGCTCGAGCAGGCTGGAGAGCGCCGCCACCGCGTCGTCGACCTCACGCTCGTAGAAGTCGGCCACCTTGCCGAGCATGTTGTCGAGCGAACCCGATTCCTCGCCGATCTGCGTCATCTGCAGCACCATGACCGGGAACAGGTTCGTCGCGGCCATCGACTGCGTGAGGCTCGTGCCGGTGCTGACCTCGGTCTGGATTCGCTTGGTGGCGTTCGCGTACACGAGATTGCCCGAGGCGCCGCCGACCGCATCGAGCGATTCGACGAGCGGCACGCCTGCCGCGAACATCGTCTGCAACGTGCGCGTCCAGCGTGCGATCGTGGCTTTCTCGAGGATGCCGCCGACGACGGGCAGCTTGAGCGACAGCCGATGCACCGTGTAGCGGATTTTCTCGGAGCGCGCGTACGCCGCTTTGGTGCCGATGAACGCGCCCGCGATGCCGATCGCGATCGCCCACCAGTACTTGACGAAGAAGTCGGAGATGTCGATCACGACCTGCGTGAGCCACGGCAGGTTCGCGCCGAAGCTCGTGAACACCTGCTTGAACGCGGGAATCACAAAGACCATGATCACCCAGATGACGACGACCGCGACGACGATGACCGAGATCGGGTAGAAGAGCGCCGACTTGATCTTGCTCTTGATCGCGAGGATCTTTTCCTTGTACGTCGCGAGCCGGTCGAGGATGGCGTCGAGCATGCCGGCCGTTTCGCCGGCCTGCACGAGATTGCAGTACAGCGGATCGAAGTGCTTCGGATACTCGCGAAACGCCTGCGAGAGAGACGAGCCCGTCTCGACCTTGTTCTTGAGATCGAGCATCAGCCGCGAGAAGCGCGCGTTGTTGCTGCCGCGCGCCAGGATGTCGAACGTTTGCAGAAGGGGCACGCCGGCCTTCAGCATCGTCGCCAGCTGCCGGGTGAAGAACGTGATGTCCTTCTCGCCGACCGAGCGGCCGCCGCGGTACACCTGTCGCTTGATCTTGAGGACGCGGATCCCCTGGCGGCGCAGGTTCGTCTGTGCGACCGTCTGCGACACGGCGCGCAACTCGCCGCGGATCGGCCTGTTGTTGCGATCGACGCCTTCCCAGAGGAAGGTTTGTTCCTTGACCTTCGGGTCGCGGCGGGCGACGGCGGCGGTGGTGGCCATGGCGTGATCCTTTGAACGCTCCCGTCACTCGTTCGTGACGGCCTCGATTTCCTCGAGCGACGTGACGCCCGACTTGACCTTCAGAAGCCCCGACTGGCGCAGATTGCGCACGCCCTCGCGTTGCGCCTGCTGCGCGATGTCGATGCTGTTGCCGTTGCGCATGATGAGCTGGCGCATCTCGTCGCTGATCGGCATCACTTCGTAGATGCCGATGCGGCCCTTGTAGCCGGTGCCCTTGCAATGGTCGCAGCCGATCGGTCCGTACGGCTGGAAGCTGCCGTCGAGGTCCTCCTCGCCGAAGCCGGCGCGAAGCAGCGCCTCGGGCGGAATGTCCTCGGGGCGGCGGCAATGCGTGCAGAGCTTACGCGCGAGGCGTTGCGCGGTGATGATGTTCACCGACGAGGCGATGTTGAACGGCGCCACACCCATGTTCATCATGCGCACCAGCGTCGACGGCGCGTCGTTGGTGTGCAGCGTCGAGAGCACGAGGTGGCCCGTCTGCGCGGCCTTGATCGCGATTTCCGCCGTCTCGAGGTCGCGGATTTCCCCGACCATGATCACGTCCGGGTCCTGACGCAGGAAGGCGCGCAGTGCCAAGGCGAACGTGAGCCCCGCCTTCTCGTTGACGTTGACCTGATTCACGCCGGCGAGCTGGATTTCGGCCGGATCCTCGGCGGTCGCGATGTTGCGGCCGGGCTGGTTCAAAATCGACAGGCACGTGTAGAGCGAGACCGTTTTCCCGCTGCCGGTCGGTCCCGTGACGAGGATCATCCCGTACGGCCGGCCAACGGCCCAAAGCAGCTGCTCCTGCTGCTCCGGCTCGTAACCGAGTTGCTCGATGCCGAGCTTGACGCCCGCCGAATCGAGGATCCGCATCACGATCTTCTCGCCGAAGAGCGTCGGCAGCGTCGAGACGCGGAAATCGATCGCGCGCGTCTTCGACAGCACGAGCTTCATGCGCCCGTCCTGGGGCACGCGCTTTTCGGCGATGTCGAGTTTGCTGATGACCTTGATCCGCGACGCGACCTTGTCCTTGATGGCGAGCGGCGGCTGCGCGACTTCCATCAGCACGCCATCGAGGCGATAGCGGATCCGGTAGAAGCGCTCGTAGGGCTCGAAATGGATGTCCGAGGCGCCGGCGCTGATCGCGTCGATCAGCACCTTCTGGATGTAACGGACGACCGGCGCGTCCTCGACCTCGCTGTCCTCGTCGGCGGTGGTCGCCGCACCCGGCGTTCCTTCCTCGAGCGCGACCTCGATGTCCTCGAGCGCCGCCATCTCCTTCAGGGTCGTGCCCGTCGACTCGACGATCTTGGCGATCGCCTGCGCGAGCTTGTCGTCTTCGACGACGACCGGCTCGACGATCAGGTTCGTCTTGAACCGCACCTCGTCGAGCGCCTGCAGGTTCGCGGGATCCGACGTGGCGACGTACAGCCGGTTGCCGCGCTTGTGCAGCGGCAGCACGCGCCGCGCCTGCGCCATCCGCGTGTCGACGTACTCGCGGTTGATCTGGTCGAAGTCGAAGCCGGCCAGGTCGAACATCGGCACGCCGAACGCGCGCGACGCGAAGACCGCGAGCTGTTGCGCGGAAAGACGCTTGCCGGAAAGGACCTGCTCGACGAACGAAACGCCCGACGACTGGGACTGGACCTGCAGCGCCTCCGCCTCGGACTCGGACATGACGCCGTGCTGGGCGAGCGCGCGCGCGAGTCCGCTGATGTTCCGGGTAGCGGCGTGGGTGGCCATGTCGTTCAATCGGCCGGCGCGAGGCGACGCGCTGAACCCGTTGGAAGCAGCGTTTGGAGAGAGCGCGGGCGTTGCATGCTAGGTCAGATTTTGTCGCATTTATGCCACGTCCGCGGCCGGAATCGGCGCGCTGACGTAGAGAAAACAGGCTGGAACGTCAGCAAAAGCAAGCGTCATGCCGCGTGCGACAGGATGCCGTCGTCGATCACAACGCGCCGGGGATGCGTTTCACTCCGCGCGTGGGCGCAGGAGCACGTCTCCGAGGGACAAACGCATCGTGCCGCGCTTATTCCATTCGCATAAAAAGCCCGGGAGGCGATCATGCCCGCTCACCCTGGGTTTGTAAAGGCGCCGTGCCGCGGCCGACAGGGGGCAGCAACCGGACGACGCGCACCGCCCGATCCTGCGTCTGCAGGATCTCGACCGCCTGGCCGTCGACCTTGAAACTGATCCCGGCCTCGGGAATTTCGCCGAGCGCCTCGACGATGAGGCCATTGAGCGTTTTCGGGCCTTCGAGCGGGAATTTGGTCCCGAGGCGCCGGTTCAGCGTCCGCAAGGGCGCCATGCCGTCGACGATGACGCTGCCGTCCGGCTCCCGCCGGAAGCTTTCCGGTCCGCCGGGCGCCTGCGTCGTGAACTCCCCGATGATCTCCTCGATGATGTCGTCGATCGTCACCAGGCCCTGCAGCTCGCCGTACTCGTCGACGACGAGGCCGAGGCGCTGGCGGTCGGTCTGGAATTGCTGCAGCTGCGTCAAAAGCGGCGTGCCGAGCGGGATGAAGTAGGGGGGCCGCAGCACGGCGCGAATGCGCTCCGCGTCGAGCTCGCCGCCACCCTGCATTGCGTGCAGCACGGATTTCACCGCAAGGATGCCGACGATGTTGTCGAGCGAGCCTTCGTAGACCGGGAGGCGCGTGTGATACGTCGTCGCGAGCTGCTGGCGCAGGAGCGACGGCTTGTCCTCGAGGTCGAGCGCGTGGATCTGGCTGCGCGGCGTCATGATGTCGTCGACGGTGATCGCCTCGAGGTCCATCAGGTTCGCGAGCATCGTCTTGTGTTTGCCGCGGAAGTACTGCGCGCCTTCGAGCACCAGCGAGCGCAGCTCTTCCTGCGAAAGCGTCGTGCTCGGCTGCGCCGCCGGCCGGAAGCGGAAGAGCCTCAGCAGGCCCTGCACGAACAGGTTCACGAACCACACGACGGGGCGCGTGAAGCGCAAAAGCGGCGTGAGCACGTAGCTCACGAGCGGCGCGAGGCGATCCGCGTACTGCGCGCCGACGACCTTCGGCGTGATTTCCGAGAAGACGAGGATCAGGAACGTCACGGCAACGGTCCCCGCGGCGAGCGCCCATTCCCCACGACCGAACAGCCGCACGGTGATGATACTGGCTAGCGTCGCTGCGGCCGCGTTGATCAGGTTGTTGCCGAGGAGGATCACGCCGAGCAGCCGGTCGGTGTGATTGAGCAGCGAAAGCGCGAGCCGCGCCCCGCGCGCGCCGCGCTGCGCGCGATGCTTCAGCCGATAACGGTTGGCCGCCATCATCGCCGTCTCGGCGATCGAGAAGAAGCCCGAAGTGACGAGCAGGACGATGAGCGCCAGCGAAAGCGAACCGAGGGAAAGCTCGTCCATCAGCGCCCGAGCACGATCTCGCGCACGAACTTGCTGCCGAGATAGCCGAGCACCAGGAGCAGCGTGCCGCCGACGATCCATTTCATCGCCGTACGGCCGCGCCAACCGTGGCGCCAGCGTCCGAACAGCAGGATCGCGAAGGCGAGCCAGCCGGCGACCGAGAATACGTTCTTGTGATTGAGCGGCACCGCCTTGCCGAAGATCTCTTCCGAGAACAGCATGCCGCTCACCAGCGTCGCGGTGAGGAGCACGAAGCCCAGCCCGAGCAGGCGAAACATGTAGCGCTCGAGCGTCAGGAGCGGCGGCGTGCCGCGCGCCGCGTCGGGCAAGCCGCGGTGCAGCCGCTTCTCGAGCCCCGTCACCACCAGCGATTGCAGCGCGACGACGACGAAGAGCGCGTAGGCGACGAGCGCGACGGCGATGTGCGCCTCGGCCCATGGATCGCCGGAGAACGCCACGCGATGCGAGGATCCGGCGAGCGGCGGCAACAACGCGCAAGCCGCGGCCACCGGCAGCACGACCGCGGCGACGGCCGGGAGCGCGCGCATCACGCCCGACAGCCACGCCGCAAGCACCGCGAGTCCCGCGACGAGCGACAGCGCGTTGACGAACGACAGATCGAGGCCGTCGGGACGCACGATCGCCTGCCAGATCGCGACCGCGTGCAGGACGAGTGCGGCTGCGAGCAGCGCCTCGGCGAGACGTCGACGTTCGGCGCTCGCCGGCACGCTGCGTGGCCAGCGTGCCCACGCGGTCGCCGCGTACAGCGCCGCGACGAGCACGTGCAGTAGAATGGTCACCGACCAAGTTTACCTGACCGCGCCCGCGCTTCGCGGCCCGCGGGCCGTCCCCTTTCCATGCTCGAAACGCTGACCGAACGCCTGTCGCGCGTCGTGAAGTCGCTGCGCGGCGAAGCGCGCCTGACCGACGCCAACATCGACGACGCGCTGCGCGAGGTGCGGCTCGCGTTGCTTGAAGCCGACGTCGCGCTGCCGGTCGTGCGCACGTTCGTCAAGGACCTGCGCGACAAGGCGATCGGGCAGGAGGTCGTCGGCTCGCTGACGCCCGGGCAGGCGCTGATCGGCGTCGTCGCGCGCGAGCTGACCGCACTCATGGGCGGTCACGCGGAGCCGCTGCAGCTCGCGACGAAGCCGCCGGCGGTGATCCTGCTCGCCGGCCTGCAGGGCGCGGGCAAGACGACGACCGCGGCGAAGCTCGCCCGCCTGATCGCGCGCGAGAAGAAGAAGGTGTTGCTCGTGTCGACCGACATCTACCGACCGGCCGCGATCGAGCAATTGAAGACGCTCGCCGCGCAGGTCGGCGTCGATTTCCTGCCCTCCGAAACGACCGACAAGCCGGTCGCGATCGCGAATGCGGCCATCGACTGGGCGCGGCGGCACTATCACGACGTGCTGATCGTCGACACGGCGGGCCGCTTGTCGATCGACGAAGCAATGATGCGCGAGATCGCCGATCTGCACGCGGCCGTGCATCCGATCGAGACGCTGTTCGTCGTCGACGCGATGCAGGGCCAGGACGCGGTCAACACCGCGCGCGCATTCCACGACGCGTTGCCGCTCACCGGCGTGGTGCTGACCAAGCTCGACGGCGACGCGCGCGGCGGCGCCGCGCTGTCGGTGCGGCAGGTGACGGGCGCGCCGATCAAGTTCGCCGGCGTCTCGGAGAAGATCGACGGCCTCGAGGTGTTCCATCCCGAGCGGATGGCCTCGCGCATCCTCGGCATGGGCGACGTGCTGACGCTGATCGAGGACGCGCATCGCAACGTCGACATCGAGCAGGCGAAGAAGCTCGCGAAGAAGGTCAAGACCGGCAAGGGGTTCGACCTCGACGACTTCAAGGCGCAGATCGCGCAGATGCGCAAGATGGGCGGCCTCGCCGCGCTCGTCGACAAGCTGCCGGCGGAGATCGCGCGCGCGGCGCAGGAGACGACGATCGACGAGCGGCGCATCGCGCGCATCGAGGGCATCATCAATGCGATGACGCCCGGCGAGCGGGTGAAGCCCGAGATCCTGAAGGCGTCGCGCAAGCGGCGCATCGCCGCGGGCTCGGGCGTCACCGTGCAGGAAGTGAATCAACTCCTCGCGCAATTCGAGCAGACGCAGAAGATGATGAAGCTCGTCTCGAAGGGCCCGCAGAAGATGATGCGCGGCCTGCGCAACATGATGGCGGGGCGGTAGGTGGGGTCGTAAGTATTCACGCGATCACCGCGCGAATGCTTACTGCCCTGGCCCGAAAGTCGGCGACCCCCGCCGGTTGCCGGGAAGCGCATCCGGACGGTATAATCGACGACTTTTCGTTTTCCGGCCAGGCGGCGCCGATCCGCGCCGAAGGCCTCGATCGGACCCATCCATGGTAGTGATCAGACTGGCGCGCGGCGGCGCCAAGAAGCGGCCGTTCTACAACGTCGTCGTGACCGACTCGCGCAGCCGCCGCGACGGACGATTCATCGAGCGCGTCGGCTTCTACAACCCGGTCGCCGCGGCGAACGAGGAAGGCCTGCGCATTGCGCACGAGCGCGTCGCGTACTGGCAGGCGAACGGCGCCAAGCTCTCGGACACCGTGCAGATGCTGGTCGCGCGTGCGGCGAAGGCGGCGCCCTCGAGCGCTGCGCCGGCGGTTGCGCCGGCAAGCGCTGCACCGGCGAACGCTGCACCGGCGGCGGCCAGCGAAGCGCCTGCGGCGGCCTGAGCGCGAGCGAGCGCCCGCGCTTCGTCGTGATGGGCCGCATCGCGGCGCCGCACGGCGTGCGCGGGGCGATGAAGGTCAAGCCGGCGTCGGCCGATCCGGCTGCGCTCCTCGCCTACGGCGAATGGTGGCTGCGTACGGCCGGCGCGTGGAGCGCGAGGCGCGTGCGCTTCGCGCGTGAGCAGGGAACGCTGCTCGTCGTCGAGTTGGCAGGCGTCGAGTCGCGCGAGGCGGCGGCCGCGCTGCGCGGCACGGAAGTCGGCGTGCCGCGCGACTCGCTGCCGCACGCGGGCGAGGGCGCGTATTACCAGGCGGATCTCGCCGGGATGCGGATGGTGAATCGCGAGGGTGTCGTGCTGGGCGTGCTCGAGGACTTCATCGAAAGCGGGGCGCATCCGATCGCCCGCGTCGTCGACGACGCCGGCGCGCAGCGCCTGATCCCGTGGGTCGACGCGTACATCGATGGCGTCGATGTCGATGCGCGACGCATCGACGTCGACTGGCCGGCCGGATCATGAGCAACGTTCTTCGCATCGACGTCGTCACGATCTTCCCGGAGATGGTGACGCAGGCGAGCGGTTACGGCATCACCGGGCGGGCCCGGGCGCGCAACCTGTGGACGCTCGGCGTATGGAATCCGCGCGACTACACGAGTGACCCGCACCGCACCGTCGATGACCGACCGTACGGTGGCGGTCCCGGCATGGTGATGATGGCTGCGCCCATCGCCGCCGCGCTGCAGGCGGCGCGCGCCGCGCAGGAACGGGCGCCGGGCTCGCGCGGCAAGACGATCTACCTGTCGCCGGCGGGAACGCCATTGACGCACGACCGCGTCATGGCGCTTTCGCGCGAGACGACCCTGACGCTGATCGCGGGGCGCTACGAGGGCATCGATCAGCGCGTGATCGACGCCGAGGTCGACTGCGAACTGTCGGTGGGCGACTTCGTCGTATCGGGGGGTGAATTGCCGGCGCTGCTCCTGATCGACGCGCTCGTGCGGCAACTGCCCGGTGCGCTGAACGACGCCGAATCGGCTGCGCAGGAGTCGTTCGCCGCCGGCCTGCTCGACTGCCCGCACTACACGCGGCCCGAGCGGTATGGAACGGTGGACGTGCCGGCGGTGCTGCTGTCGGGCGACCACGCCGCGATCCGGCGCTGGCGGCACAAGCAGGCGGTCGGACGAACCTGGCAGCGGCGTCCCGACCTCCTCGAGCGGCGCGGTCTTCGCGCCGACGAGCAGGCGCTGCTGTCGGAGTACAAGCTCGAGACGAGCGATAACCAGCATCGCGCATCAGGGGGCGCCCTGCGCTGCGCGGAGACAGGCCGCGAAGGCCGAGAAAGGACCAACGCATGAACCTCATCGAAACGCTCGAGCGCGAGGAAATGGCGCGCCTCGGAAAGACGATCCCCGACTTCGCGCCGGGCGACACCGTCATCGTCAACGTCAACGTCGTCGAAGGCGAGCGCCGCCGCGTGCAGGCGTACGAAGGCGTGGTCATCGCCAAGCGCAATCGCGGCATCAACTCGTCGTTCATCGTGCGCAAGATCTCGAGCGGCGAAGGCGTCGAGCGCACGTTCCAGACGTATTCGCCGCTGATCGCGTCGATCGAGGTGCGCCGCAAGGGCGACGTTCGTCGCGCCAAGCTTTATTATTTGCGCGGGCGTTCCGGAAAATCGGCCCGAATCCGCGAAAAGCTCACGTCGCGCGAGACGGCGAAGCCCGACCAGGCGTCCTGAGCGCGAACGACCCGCGAACGGCGCGTCGCGCCCGTCCGCGGCAGTCCACCGGTGAAGAGCGGCCCTGCGGGGCCGCTTTTTTTGCGCCTCACGCGCCGCGTCGGTGTCGCAGCGTCGCCCACCATGTGGCGTGGAACTTGCAATTCGGGTGTCCGGCCGGGTTGCTCGTCAGGCAGCGATTGCGCGGCGCGCCGGTTTCACTCACCATTCCAATGTCATATACCGTGCGGAATCGCGGAACGCGATGAAGTCGACGCTCTACGACGCCCTCGGCATCGTTCCCACGTCGAGCGACGAGGAAGTGCGCGCGGCGCTGCGCGCGCTCATTCGGAAATATTACGCAAAGACGCGAGACGGGCAGGGCAACGTCGAGGAGGCGCTGCGCTTCATCAATCACGCGAGCCGCATCCTCGGCGACGCCGAGCGGCGCGAGCGCTACGACGAGGAATTGACGCGCACGGCCGACGACGACGACCTGACGCCGCGGCAATCGATCGACAACGCGCTCCTCGGCGACGACGAGCACACCGAAGTCGACGCCGCAACGGTGCCTGGCGAGGGCATCGGCGACGACGTCGATTCGGAGTTGCCCACGACCCGCCAGGACGTGCCGGCGACGCATCATCCGGGGCTCACCGAGCGCGTCGCATCGTTTCGACGCTCCCCGTTTCTCACGTACGGGCTGTGCGCGCTCGTCGGCCTGTTCATCGCCGCGGCCATCGTCGTGGTCACGCCGCCCGACATCGTCGTCGTCGCGCGCTCGGTCCTCGGCAGCTTCCTCGTCGTCGCGGCGATGCTCGGCGCCGTCTACGGCATCGTGCACGGCATCACCCTGCTGCAGCGCCGGCGCAATGCGGGCCGCTCGGCGCTCGTGCCGCAGACCGACCTCGCGATCCTCAACTGGCGCCGCGAGCGCAGCGTGTTCCTCGGGACGAACCAGCCGCAGGAAGACGCATCGTGGATCTTCCAGTTGCGCATGGCCGAGCTCGAGCGCGCGAAATCGGGCCGGACGAGCGAGCCGCGTCCGTGGCATCGGCTCGCCGCGCGCATGTTCGACTACGCCATCTGGGGCCTGCTGCTCGCGCTGCTGTTGTCGCAATTGCGCGGTGCGGGCATCGTGCCGCCCGAAACGGCGTACTGGCTCGCGCATCCGCTGGTCGCGCCGATCCTCGTCACCGCGTCGTTCGTGCCGATCGAGGCGCTGCTGATCACGGCGGTCGGCACGACGCCCGGCAAATGGCTGTTCGGCGTCTATCTGCAGTTCTCGATCTCCGATGCGTATGCACGTCGCGATACGCGTACGCAACTGACGCGCGCGCTGGGGCGGTCGGTCCGCGTGTGGGCGACGGGCATCGGGTGCGGCTTCCCGCTGCTCGCGCCGATCCTCGTCGCGATCGCGCACGAGCGGCTCACGATCCATCAGGAAACCGACTGGGACTTTGCCGAGGACTGCCTCGTGACGCACGGGCCGGCCGGCGTGGTCAATACGGTGACCGGCGTTTGCGGGCTCGCCGCGATGACGTGGCTTTACGGCGTCGCGTGGGAGCAGCCGCTCGCGCAATCGATCGCCAGTGCGAAATCCGCGATCGTGTCCGCGATCCCGTCGCGCGCAAGCGTGGACGCGGTGGTGTCGCGCGCGAGCAGTGGCGTGCAGCCGTTGCTGCCGTCGACGAGCGTCTCCGAGCTGATCCGCATGCCTTCCGCGCTGCGCGACACGTCCGTGCAGATGAAGCCCGCGCCGGGCGCAACCGCCAACGCGAGCGCTGCACCGGACGACTTCGAGCGGATGATGGCGGCGCGCCGCGCGCGCACCGAGGCATTGAAGGTCGAGGCGCCGCGCGCGCTTCGCGCGGGCAACGTGCGGCGCGCGCTCGAGCTTTGCCGCGCGTGGGTCGACCTCGACCTCGGCAACGCCGAGGCGTGGCGCTGCCTCGGACGCGCGCAGTTCGCCGCCGGCGATCATCAGGAAGCGTTGAACGCGTATCGCAAGGCGCGCCAGCATGCGCCCGGGGATCGCACGATCGACGCAGACGTCGAGCGCGCGCAGCAGGCGATCGTCAACGACTTCCTCGCACGCTATCGCCGCTGACGCATCATCTCTGATACGTGTCGGAGGTGAGCCTTTCACGGACAGCGACGTCGCGAATTCAGCTGCTCACCTCTGACACGTGTCAGAGATGGCCGTTAAGAGTCGCGCATTACCGTCGTTTCAGCACGAACCAGAACGCGCCGTCGGCCTCGCCCTGCTCGACGAGCTGATTGCCCGTCTGCCGGGCAAACGCCTCGAAGTCGCGAACGCTGGCGGGATCGGTGGCCGTCACGCGAATCGTCTGGCCCGACGTCATGTCGTTCAGCGCCTTCTTCGTGCGCAGGATCGGCAGCGGGCAGTTGAGCCCGCGCGCGTCGACTTCGCGATCGATGGTGAGCATGGTGCATTGTTGTGCGAACGAAGCGTGCGATTATAACAACGCGTGAGAATCGTTCTCGCCATCGTTCTCGTCGTCGCGACCGCCGCGGTTTGCGTCGCGATCGTCGATCGCGCGCAGATCCCGCCGCGGCGCCTCGGTCCTTACCTCGAGCATCGGGCGGCCGGCCATCGCGCCAGCATCGAGAACGCGGGACATCGGCTGCGGGAATGGCTCGTTGCAGCCGATCGCGGCGTCGCAGTCGTTCATCGCCCGCTTCCCGTACCGAACCTGACGTTCGAGGCGCTGCCACCCGCGCGCCGCATGGTGGAGGTGGCGAGCGCCGACGCGCTGCGTCGCGCGATCGCCGAAGCGCAACCGGGCGATGCCATCACGTTGATGCCGGGGACGTACCGCTTCCAGGGTCCGTCGATTCGCGTCGTGCGTCCCGGCACGGCGACGGATCCGATCGTCGTGCGCGCCGGGACGCCGGGAAGCGTCGAGCTCGAATTCGACCTGCTCGAAGGCTTCCACGTCCTGGCGCCGTACTGGGTGTTCGAAGGCCTCGTGATACGCGGTGTGTGCGTGGATCACTCCGCATGCGAGCACGCCTTCCACGTCGTCGGCGATGGCGCGCATTTCCTCGCGCGGCACAACGTCATCATGAATTTCAACGCGCACGTCAAGATCAACGGCGAGCGCGGCACCTTTCCCGATTTCGGCCGTATCGAAGGCAACGTGCTCACCAACGCGCGCATCCGCGACACGGGGAACCCGGTGACGCCGATCGATCTCGTCGCGGCGAGCCACTGGCGCGTCACGGGCAATCGCATCAGCGATTTCATCAAGGCACGCTCGAACCAGGTGAGCTACGGCGCCTTCGCGAAGGGCGGCGGTCGGGACAACGTGTTCGAGCAGAACGTCGTCGTCTGCGAGGACAAGCTGCGC
>DASTIY010000202.1:0-3386 GCA_035717085.1 Casimicrobiaceae bacterium
ATCCATGCGCTGCTTCATCGGCATCGACCTGGGCTCGACGACGACGAAAGCTGTCGTCATGGACGAGGCGCAGAACGTCCTCGGCCGCGGCATCACGAATTCGCGCTCGAACTACGACACGGCGGCGGCGATCGCGAAGCAGGAAGCGCTCGTCAACGGTCGCTTCCACCTGTTCCGGCAGGCGCTCGCGCGAACCGGCGCGCTGAACGGCGGGCTCGACACGTTCATCGGTCAGCTCGAGCGCGACTTCCGGCTCGAGCAGTACCTCGAGCAGTTGCGCGACCTCGAGGCGACATGCCATCGCAACGTCGACACGACGCGCTTCGGTGACAGCACGAAGGCCGTGGACAAGGCGCTGACCGAAGTCTTCGCGCGCCTTTCGGCGGAAGCCGCGGCGCTGTTCGCGCCCGGTGCGCGGCGCAAGTCCGACTTCTTCCGCGACATCGCGGGCAGCCAGTACCTCGCCGCCGGTGAAGCCGTCGCGAAGGAAGCGGGCATCCGCTACGACTTCCTGCTGAACGTCTTCGACCGCTCGATCATCGAGGTGGAGAACCGCGTCTACGGCGAGGCGATCCGCCCGCACCTCGAAGCCGCGCTCGAGCGCACGTTCACCGCGCTCCCGGATGCGACCACGCGGCGTGACGCGATCGAAGCGCCGATCAAGGACGTGCTCGATACCGCGATGGAGGAGACCTACACGGTCGGCACCGGCTACGGACGCGCGCGCTTGCCGTTCTCGAAGGAGCACATCCGCTCGGAAATCCTCTGCCATGGTCTCGGCGCGCACGTGATGTATCCGCAGACGGCCACGGTGCTCGATATCGGCGGGCAGGACACGAAGGCGATCCAGGTCGACCGGCACGGCATCGTCGAGTCGTTCCAGATGAACGACCGCTGCGCGGCGGGCTGCGGGCGCTATCTCGGCTACATCGCCGACGAGATGAACATGGGCCTGCACGAGCTCGGGCCGCTCGCGATGAAATCGACGCGAACGATCCGCATCAACTCGACGTGCACGGTGTTCGCCGGCGCCGAGCTGCGCGACCGGCTGTCGCTCGGCGACAAGCGCGAGGACATCATGGCGGGGCTGCATCGCGCGATCGTGCTCCGCGCGATGTCGATCCTCGCGCGCTCGGGCGGCATCCGCGACGAGTTCACGTTCACCGGCGGCGTCGCGAAGAACGAGGCGGCGGTGAAGGCGCTGACCGATCTCGTGTTCGAGAACTACGGCAAGCTGACGCTCAACATCAATCCCGACTCGATCTACACCGGCGCGCTCGGCGGCGCCATGTTCGCGTGGCGCGCGGTGGTCGAGGAAGGCAAAGTGGCGGAGGCACGATGACATTCACCGTTGGCATCGACATCGGTTCCGGCGCAGTCAAGAGCGTTCTCTTCGACGTCGAGGGCAATCGCCACGAATGGCTCGCCAAGCGCTGCGAGCGCATCCGCCGCCGCGACCCGATGCAGCTCGCCCGCGAAGGCTTCGAAGGCGTGCTCGCCGACGCGGGATTGCCGCGCTCGCGCATCGACTACATCGCAACGACCGGCGAAGGAGAGAACGTCGCGTTCTCGACCGGCCACTTCTACTCGATGACGACCCACGCGCGCGGCGGCGTGTTCCTGCACCCGGGCATCAATGCGGTCGTCGACATCGGCGCACTGAACGGCCGCGCCATCAACGTCGACCCACGCGGCAAGGTGCTCGCGTACAAGATGACGAGCCAGTGCGCTTCGGGGTCCGGCCAGTTCCTCGAGAACATCGCGCGCTATCTCGGCGTCGCGGTCGAGGAGATCGGGCCGCTGTCGCAGACGTCGAAAAGTCCCGAGAAGTGCAGCTCGATCTGCGCGGTGCTGGCCGAGACCGACGTGATCAACATGGTTTCGCGCGGGATCGCGACGCCCGACGTCCTGAAGGGCATCCACCTGTCGATGGCGTCGCGCATCGTGAAGCTCTTGAAGGTCACGGGCATCAAGGCAGGCACGGCGCTCGTCACCGGCGGGCTCGCGCTCGACACCGGCCTCCTCGCCGCGATCGGCGAGGAGATGGTGAACGAGAAGCTCGACCTGAAGGCGGTCGCGCATCCCGATTCGATCTACGCCGGCGCGATCGGTGCCGCGCTGTGGGGCGCGTTCCGGCACGACCGCCTGACCGAGGCCACGCGCCGCGCGGCCGCATGAACTCAACGTCGCTGCGCTCCGTGCGCGGCTTGCTATCAGGAGACAAACGATGGCACTTTTCATCAACGACGGCTGCACGGCGTGCGACGCGTGCCGGCCCGTATGCCCGAACGAAGCGATCGCCGTGGGCGATCCGGTCTACGTCATCGACCCGATGAAGTGCACCGAATGCGTCGGCGCGGAGGACGAGCCGCAATGCCGGCTCGTGTGCCCGGCCGACTGCATCGACGATCATCCGGACTACCGCGAGTCGCGCGACGAGCTGCTCGCGAAGTACCACGCGCTCCACGCCTGAATCAGGGTCAGACCCGATTTTTCGGCAATCAGGGTCGGACTCGATTGTTGAAGAATCGAGTCGGACCCTATTTCCCGGCGCCTCGATAACCGTCGAGGAGCAGCGCGAGCATCGGCCGCGCGCCCTTCGCGACGGACGCATCGCTGCCCGCAAGCGCGGCCTGGATCACGAGCCCCTGCACGGCGCCGATGAAGAGGACCGTCGCGAGCGTCGAATCGAGCGTCGCCGGCAACTCGCCTTCGCGCTTCGCCTCGTCGAACAGTCTCGCGAGCCGGCGCCGGTAGCCGCCGACCGTCGTGCGCACCGCCGCGCGCACGCTCGTCTCGCCGGCGAACTGCAGTTCGTGGAACAGCATGCGCGGCACGCCGGGGTGCCTGGCGACGAACGTGGCGTGCGCGAGAAACGCGCACTCGATCTTCGCAAGCGGCGTGCGACCCGACGCGATCGCATGCGACAAGGCGCCATCGAGCGACGCGCGCACCCACGCGAACACCGCGAGCCAGATCGATGCCTTGTCGGGGAAATGGCGAAATACCGCGCCTTGCGTCACGCCGATGCGCTCGGCGATCGCGTGCGTCGTGATCGCGTCGGGCCCGCGCTCGCGCGCAAGCTGCAGCACCGCCTCGACGATCTCGCGCCGCCGGTCGCTGTTCGACAACCGCGGCGCCCGCGGGCGCCGCGCCGATTCTTGATCCACGACAGGCCTTAAAAGTGAGTATTCGATTACTATCTTAAGCGATGTCCGGGTCGATGGTGAGCGCGTAGGCGCGGCCGCGACGCCGGCACACGACCCTTCCGCACAAGGAGCACGCCATGAAGCCTCGCAACCTCGTCGCTGCGGCGATCGCCGCGGCCTTCGTCCTCGGCCCGATGCCGCTCGCGCTCGCGCAGACCCATGACCACGGGCACGCCG
>DASTIY010000203.1:0-4803 GCA_035717085.1 Casimicrobiaceae bacterium
GCGCTGATCCTGGCCGCGATTCCCGTCGCGCTCGGTCTCGATCCGCTGCGCGTGACCAACGTGGCCATGGTGCTGAATGCCGCCGCGCTGCCGCTGGCGGTGCTGCCGTTCCTCGTGCTGATGAACGATCGCGACTACGTCGGCGACCACGCCAACGGCCGCCTCGCCAACGTCGTCGTCCTCGTCGTCACCGTGCTGGCGTGCGTGCTCGCGGTCGTCTCGCTGCCGCTCGAGCTCGTGGGCGGGTGAGCGTCATGCTCGACCTCGTGCGCGACGTGCTCGACAAGCAGCTCCTCGAGCGGCTCATCAACGAGCGCGCGCTGCTGCAGCACGCCAAGGACAACGGCATCCGCGTCGACGACACGACGGTCGAGCGCACGATCCTGCGCGTCGCCGAAGAGAACAAGCTGTCGCCCGACGAGTTTCGCAAGCTGCTCGAGCGCGAGGGCATTCCGTACGCCAACTATCGCGAGGACATCCGCCACCAGATCATCATCCAGCGCGTGCGCGACCGCGAGGTCGACAGCAAGGTGAGCGTGTCGGACGCCGAGGTCGACAACTACCTCGCGACGCTCGCGTCGCAGGCGGGTGGCGAGGACGAGTACC
Organism: Casimicrobiaceae bacterium; assembly: GCA_035717085.1. GTDB lineage: Bacteria > Pseudomonadota > Gammaproteobacteria > Burkholderiales > Casimicrobiaceae > VBCG01. The sequence continues at coordinate 607 of DASTIY010000203.1, forward strand.
AGCTCTCGCACATCTACATCGCCGTGCCCGAGGAAGCGTCCTCCGACGCCGTCGAGGCGAGCCGCCGCCGCGCCGAGCAGGCGCTCGCCGAGATCAAGTCGGGGAAGGACTTCGCGCAGGTCGCCGCCGCGTATTCGGCGGCGCCCGATGCGCCCTCGGGCGGTGACCTGGGCTGGCGCACGCGCGCGCGGCTGCCGTCGGTGTTCGCCGATCTCGTGCAGAAGATGAAGCCGGGCGAGGTGTCGAACGTCCTGCGCAGCGGCAGCGGCTTTCACATCGTGAAGCTCGTCGACGAGCGCAACCGCAACCAGCCGACCGTCGTCGACCAGACGCACGCGCGGCACATCCTGATCAAGGTGAACGAGCAGACGTCCGAGGCCGACGCGAAGGCGAAGATCGACCGCCTGCGAGAGCGCATCGTCGGCGGCGCGAATTTCGACGAGATCGCGCGCGCCAATTCCGAGGACGCATCCGGCGCCAAGGGCGGCGACCTCGGCTGGCTGTCGCCCGGCGACACCGTGCGCGACTTCGAGCAGGCGATGGAAAAGCTTCCGGTGGGCGAGGTGTCGCAGCCGATCCGCACGCCGTTCGGCTGGCATCTGATCCAGGTGCTCGAGCGGCGCAAGCAGGACGTCACCGTCGAGCGGCGGCGCGAGCAGGCGCGCCAGGCGATCCGGCAGCGCAAGAGCGACGAGCAGTTCGAGGAGTTCGTGCGCCAGTTGCGCGACCGCACGTACGTCGAATACAAGAACGACGATCGCTGACGATCGTCGCGAAGGAGCGTCGAGCATGGCCAAGCCCGTCGTCATCGCCGTCGCGATCACCGGATCGCAGCCGAAGAAGAAGGACAACCCCGCGGTGCCGGTCACGCCGGCCGAGCAGATCGAATCCACGCACGAGGCGTACGAGGCCGGCGCGACGCTCGTGCACGTCCACGTGCGCAATGCCGACGAGTCGCCGAGCTCCGATCCCGAGCTGTACGGACGCGTGCAGGAAGGCGTGGTCAGGCATTGCCCCGGGATGATCGTGCAGTTCTCGACCGGCGGCCGCGGCCGCGACCCGGCGTCGCGCGGCGCGATGCTCGACCTGCGGCCCGACATGGCGTCGCTCGCGACGGGCTCGGTGAATTTCGCCACGATGATCTACGAGAATCCGCCGCAGCTCGTCGACGGCCTCGCGCAGACGATGCTCGACTACGGCGTCAAGCCGGAGGTCGAGGTTTTCGACCTCGCGATGCTGTACAACGCGGCGAGCCTCGTGCAGCGCGGTCTGCTGAAGCCGAAGCCGCACGTGCAGTTCGTGCTCGGCATCCCGAACGCGCTGCCGGTGCGCCGCGAAGTGTTCGACTTCCTGCGCAGCGAGTTGCAGGCCGTGCTGCCCGGCGCGACGTGGGTGGCGGCGGGCATCGCGCGCCATCAGTTCGAGGTGAACAAGTGGTGCCTCGAAGCGGGCGGGCATTGCCGGACGGGCCTCGAGGACAACACGCGCATCGACAAGTCGCAGCTCGCGGCGTCGAACGCGGCGCTCGTGAAGCGCATCGTCGACGTCTGCGGCGAGTACGACCGCGTCGTCGCCACGCCGGCGCAGGCGCGCGAAATCCTCGGCCTCCCGCAGAAGTAGGGTCGGACCCGGGTCAGGCCCTACTTCTGCAGCAACGCGACGCGCGCGAGCGTGATGCGCGTGCGCGGCGCGAGCACGAACGTGATGCCAAGACGCGCGATCGCTTTAGCGCGGCAGTCCAGCACGCATCCGGCAGCGGTCTGCATGGCATCGCGGATTCGTGCGTTCGCGATCATCTCCCACTGCGTATCGTTTTCGCGCCGTACCGCGATCTCGAGATCGCCGTCGATCGCCCCATCGAGGCCGAGCACGACGCGCCGCGTGCACGCAACGTCCAGATCGGGCGGCGACACGAGGGCGATGCGGCCGTTCGCGTCGGCCCCGAGCGCGAGTGCGCCGGGCAGCGCGCGCATCTCGCCCGCTTCGACGGACCAATCGTCATCGTCGGCGAGCGTCGCGCTGCCGAAGGTCCATAGCCGGCTGCCGCGCGGCAATCCGGATCGCGCGAGCATGAAGTCGCGCGTCGCGTCCTCGAGCGGCGTGTTGCGCCACGCCGTGAACGGGACGTAACCCGCTTCGTCGGCGCCCGCGCCGTTGGCGCCGTTCCATGCCATCGGCGAGACGAACCGCGCACCGGCGTTCCACAGGTCGCGCAGCGCCCGATACGCGTCGGCGTAGCTCGGCCGGCGCTCGCGGTGGCGCAGGTCGGCGGTGTTGAATTCGACGATGCCGAAATCACGATCGATGCGCGCGAGCGTCGCATAGAGCCGCTTTCCGTTCTCCATCGGCATCGTGTTCGTTGCCGCATCGCCGTACACGATGGCGCCGAGCCGGCCGTCGCGCGGCTTGCTGCCTTCGATGCAGACGCCCGCAGAGTCGTAATTCTTGACCGGGCTCGCGAGCGCGAGCGCGAGCGGCAGCGCGTCGTCGGCGGGCGCCATCAGCCCCTGCGACGACCAGATGCGATCGCGCGGGATGCCGGCGTCGACGAGCCAGCGCGAAAGCTCGTCGTAATGCAGCGCGACGAGATGCCGACGAAAATGCTCCCAGGCACGCACCCACGGGTCGTGCCAGAACGGGCGTGCGGGATCGCGCGAAAACGTGCGCGGCGGATCGACGGCCGCCCACGAGGCGAAGCGTCGGCCGGCGAGCGTCGCGACGTCGTCGAGCGTCAGTGGCCGCTCCCACCGGTATGCGCGAAGGTCGGGTGCGCCGTCCTGCGCGTCGCCCGCGTACGGGCCGTCGCCTGACAGCCATTCGCGGAACTGCCGCAGCGTCCCCGGGTTGTAGTCGTACCACTGCGTTTCCTCGAAGAACGGGTTGATGTAGACGTCCGGATCGAGGTTCACGCCGACGAAGAGCGCGTCGTGCGCGCGCATGAACGCCGCGAGGTGCGTCGCCGCCTGCTGGAGGTTGCGTCGCTTGTACGCGCGCACGGCGCTCGCGTAGACGTTCAGGGTCAGCGCGCGCGACAGCTCGGGCGCATCGTGCGAGCCGGGCAGATGCGCGAGGTGGTCGTCGGCCATCACCTCGTCGCGCTCGTTCCATTGGCAGTTCGCGACGTCCTCTTCGAGCCGGTCGGTGACGTCCCACGCGGCGCACGTGCCCGACGCGTCGGACCAGATGCCCCCGTTCAAGGTGACGAGCACCGGCAGGCGATGCGCCGCCGCGTGCGCGAGGAGCGGCGCGAGCGCGTCGTCGGCGACCGGACGCGAGCGGTTCGTTCGTCGCGTGTCGAATGCCGGATCGAAGGCGTAATCACCGGCGGCGCCGCGCGTCGTGCGCAGATAGAGGATCGGCACGCGCATGCCGATGCGCATCGTCGCCGATGCATACCCCGCGTACCACGTATCGAGGCCGTGCGCGCCACCGCCGGCAATGCCCGAGAGCGCCGGCAGCACGTGGAACGCCGGGGCATCGGCCGCGTCGATGAACCGCCAGCGCGCGTGCGCCGCGGGCTCGATCAGCGATCGCGTTCCGAGCACGCGCTCGCGTCCCGACCGATCGATCGCGACGATCGTCAGCGCGCGGCGGTCGACGCCTGCCGGTGCGGGCACTTCCGACATGTCGACGACGACGTCGAAGCCGCTGCTCGCTGCCGCATCGCGCCCCGGATGCACTTCCGCGACGTCGGTACGCAACAATCCGTAGCGCGCCTCGAAGCGCCGTGCGCCGACGCGCACCTCGACGGCCGCAATGCCCGCGCTCGCGAGCGCCCAACCCTGGATCCGCACGACGCGACCGACGATGCCTTCCGACGTGGGCGTGTCGATCCAGCCTGTGATCGCGTCGGTTTCGGCATGCTGCGGCATGGCGAGCGCGATTATCGCGTGCCGTAGAATTCCGCTTGACGATGGCCGCGTCCGACACGCTTCCCATGGCGCGCCTTCGCGCCGAACCCTGGTATGTCGATCGCGTGACGTTCGACGGCGCGCGCGTGCGCGTCGAAGGCTGGTCGATGCCGGTCGACACGCGCGTTCCCGACGAAGGCTGGTTCACGATCAACGGACGACGCTTCGATCGCATCGCGTATCCGTTGCGCCGCGACGACGTCGGAGCCCTGTTCTGGCAGCGCCGCGATGCCGCGGATTGCGGCTTCGTCGCCGAAATCGACGAACTCGCGCAGCCGTATCCGGA
>DASTIY010000204.1:0-11924 GCA_035717085.1 Casimicrobiaceae bacterium
TTTCGACGCGCCCATCGAATACGCGGCGTTGATCTGCTCGATGGTCACGCTGCGCACGCCCGCGCGCGCCGCCATCGCGAGGGGTGCGAAGCACGCGAGGTAGATCAGCACGACCTTCGCCGTCTCGTCGATGCCGAACCAGATGACGATCAGCGGCAGGTAGGCGAGCGGCGGGAGCGGACGATAGAACTCGATCGGCGGATCGAAGATGCCGCGTGCGATGCGCGAGACGCCCATCGCGATGCCCACCGGCACGGCGGTCACGACCGCGAGCACGAACGCGGCGAAGACGCGATAGAGGCTCCACCAGAAATGCTCGGTGAGCGGCTTGCCGCCCTGGATGTCGCCGCGCCACGCTTCGCCGAAGCTCGTGAAGATCTTCTCGGGCGTCGGCAGGAACAGGTCCTTGATCCAGCCGAAATGCGTCGCCACCCACCACAGCAGCAGAAGCGCGATGACCGTGACGATGCTGATGAGCGTGCTCGAGCCTTCGCCGGGAACGCTGTAGCCCTTGATGGCGCGAAGCTCGCTGCCGGCGTTCGCCGTGCCACTGATGTCTTCGTGCGGACCTGCGCCGGTGTCGGCCGCAACGTGGGCCGCGCTCGGCGTGGCGTCGGGGATCGAGCTCATGCGGGTGAAAGGCTCATTCAAACGACCTCGGGCTCGTGCTGCGGCAGCGTCGAGTGGATGAGCTGCAGCACTTCCTCGCGCAGCGCGATGAAGCTCGGGTCCGCCTTGACCTTGCGCGCATCCCGGCATTCGACGAACCGCCGGCCGAAGTCGAGCTTGTAGCGATGCGCGATGCGTCCGGGCGAGGGCGTCATCACGATCAGCTCGGTGGCGAGGAACAAGGCCTCCTCGACGCTGTGCGTGATGAAGAAGAACATCTTCCGCGTCGCTTGCCAGAGATAGAGGATCAGCTCCTGGATCTGCTCGCGCGTGAGCGCGTCCAGCGCGCCGAGCGGCTCGTCCATCAGCATCACCTCGGGGTCGCTCGCGAGCGCGCGTGCGAGGCCGACACGCTGCTGCATGCCACCGGACATCTGGTACACCGGGTAGGTCGCGAATTTCTCGAGGCCGACGAGCTTCAGCTTGTCGAGCGCGACCGCGCGTCGTGCACTTCGCGCGACGCCGCGCATGCGCAGTCCGAACTCGACGTTCTCCGCGACGTCGAGCCAGGGCATCAACGCGTGCTTCTGGAAGACGACGCCACGCTCGGCCCCCGGTCCGACGACCTGCCGGCCGTCGAGCACGATCTCGCCCGCGGACGGCTGCATGAATCCCGCGATGCAGGAAAGCAGCGTCGTCTTGCCGCACCCCGATGCGCCGAGCGCCACGACGAAGTCGCCCGGATCGAGGCCGAGGTTGACGTTCGACAGGGCGAGCGTCGTGCGACCGGACGTGCCGGCGTACTTGACGCTGACGTTGCGGATCTCGAGTTTGCTCAATGCGGGCTGCCGGGGAAGGGCCAGCCCGCAAGGTTACCGCGACGGCGGGGAACGCGCGAGTGGCAGCGTGCTTGCATCGCGAGCAAACGCCGCATGATGCGCGGGCGCAAAAAAATCGGGACGTCCGCGACGCCCCGATCGTGTTCCATCCCGCCGGCTGCAATCGCTACTTCATCGCGTCCTTGACGTATCGATCGGTCACCGCGACGGAATAATCCGGCAGCGTCTTCTCGATCTGCTTTTGCGACAGCTCGAACTTCGACGTCGCCTCGAGCGCCTTCGCGGCGATGCTGTTCTTGCCGCCGCCCAGCCACTTGCTGTTCTGCTCGGCGAGCGTCGGGAAGCGATAGAGCGCCATGCCGGCCGGCACGTCCTCGGGCTTCGCGCCCGACCACTTCGCCACCGCCTTCACCTCGGGCGAGTCCGCCGTCCACTTCGCCTTGTTGTCGCGGTAGCGCGCATCGGCGGCCGCGAGCACCTTGACGAAGTGCACCATGAAATCGTGGTGGTCCTTCGCCCAGTTCTTGTTGACGACGTAGCCGTCGAAGGTCGCCTTTCCCGTCTCGGCCGACAGCTTGCCCGACGTCAAAATGACCTTGCCGTCCTTCTTGACCTCGGAGAGCACGGGATCCCAGATCCACGTCGCCTGGATGTCGCCGCGCTGCCACGCCGCGCGCACTTCCGGCGGACGCAAGTTCAGGATCTGCACGTCCTTCGGGTCGATGCCCGCCTGCTCGAGCGCCACCATCGTATGGAAGTGCGTCGTCGAGTTGAACGGCATTGCCATCTTCTTGCCCTTCAGGTCCTTGACGCTGTTGATGCCGGACCCGTTCTTCGCGACGAGCGCCTCCGCGTCGCCGATGTCGTCGAGGATCCAGAAGAGCTCGAACGGCTCGCCGCGCGAAACCGCGGCGGCGATCCCCGCCGAACCGACCTCACCGATCTGCACCGCGCCCGACGCCATCGCCTTGATGACCTCGCCGCCACCGCCGAACTGCTTCCAGTTGATCTTGTAGCCGGTCGCCTTCTCGAGGTCTTTCGCCTCCTGCGACACGCGGTACGGGTCGAGCATGTCCTGGTACGCGATGGTGACTTCCTTCTGCTGCGCTGCCGCCGTACCGGCCGCGAGGGCCAGGGCGGCGCCGAAGATCCACAGTTTCATACTCCCTCCTGATGAAATGGGGTCGGCAAGCCTAGAGCATGGAGACGGTCTTTTGCAAGATGTCCACCATCATGTCGATATCCTTGCGCTCGGCGATGAACGGCGGCGCCACCAGCGCGGCATCGCCGGTGTTCTTCAGGTTGAGGCCGTTGTCGAAGAGCTTCTTCTGCAAAAGGTTGCCGCGCCGGCCCGGCATGCCGTCGGACTCGACGTCGAACGTCGCGAACATCCCGTAGCCGCGCACATCGGTGACGTTGCGCGTGCCCTTCAGCGAGAACATCGCCTGCTGGAAGTACGGCGACAGCTCGCGCGCCCGCTCGAACAGCCCGTCGGTGCGATAGAGGTCGAGCGTGGCCAAGCCGGCCGCGCACGCCGCCGGATGGCCCGAGTAGGTGTAGCCGTGGAAGAACTCGATCGCACCTTCCTGCGCCGCGGCCATGATCGTGTCGTGCACGCGCTCCGAAACGGCGACCGCGCCCATCGGCTGCGCGGCGTTCGTCAGCGCCTTCGCCATCGTCATGAGATCGGGCGTGACGCCGAAGCTTTGTCCGGCGAACGGCTGGCCCGTTCGGCCGAAGCCGGTGATGACTTCGTCGAAGACGAGCAGAATCCCGTGCGTGTCGCAGATTTGCCGCAGTCGCTCGAGGTAACCCTTCGGCGGCACGAGGCAACCGGTCGAGCCGGCGATCGGCTCGACGAAGCACGCCGCGATGTTCTCGGCACCGTACAGATTGACGAACCGCAGCAGATCGTCGGCGAGGTCCGCGCCGTGCTCGGGTTGCCCCTGCACGAAGCGATTCTCCGGAAGCTGCGTGTGCCGCATGTGCACGACGCCGGCGATGCCCGGACCGTACTTGCGACGGTTGTTGACGATGCCCGAGAGGGCGACGCCGCCGAAATTGACCCCGTGGTAGGCGCGCTCGCGCGACACGAACATCGTGCGCCCGGTCTGTCCGCGCGCCTGGTGGTAGGCGAGCGCCACCTTCATGGCGGTGTCGACCGCCTCGGATCCCGAGTTCACGAAGAAGATGCGGTTGAGGTCACCCGGCGTGAGCTCGGCGACGCGCGAGGCGAGCTCGAAGCTCTTCGGATGCGCGCGCATGAACGGCGCGACGAAGTCGAGCTCCTGGAGCTGCCGATGCACCGCGTCGGCGATTTCCTTGCGGCAGTGGCCGGCCGCGACGCAGAAGAGGCCCGACGAGGCGTCGATGATCTTGTCGCCACGATCGGTGTAGTAGTAGAGGCCCTCGGCGCGCACGACGATGCGCGGGTCGGACTTGAAGTCGCGGTTCGGCGTGAAGGGCATCCACAGCTCGTCGAGCGACAGCGGCTTTTGCGACGGTTGGTTGCGAAGCGTGAATTCGGAGTGGCCCATTTCAGGTCTCAGGTAACGGAGGACAGGGAACAGATGGTCTGGGGGACGGCGAACGGCTCGCCCTCCCGGCCGGCTGGTTCATCATATGCCTTTTAGCGCCAAGGCTTGCCTGGGACAAGGAGCCAGAAAGCCTCCGTGCAGTGGGCCAGGCACCGGCGCCTGACCGGCACCGTTTCCGTTCCCTGTTCTTTGACCTCTGTTACCTGAATGTGGAACCAACTCATCCACCTCACCTTCCACGGCAAGGTCGGCCTTCAGGCGCAGATCCGGGAAATGCTCGTGGCGGCGATCCTCGACGGCCAGATTCCCGTCGGCGTGGCGCTGCCCTCGACGCGCGTGCTCGCCGCGCAACTGGGCGTGGCGCGCAACACGGTGGCGCTCGCGTACGAGCTCCTCGTCAACGAGGGCTACCTGATCACGAAGAGCCGCAGCGGCCACTACGTCAATCCGGAGATCGTGGCTGGGCGCGTGACGCTGCCGCTCGCACCGGCGTTGCGCGACATGGCGACGGGCACCGATTGGGCCGCGCGCATCAAGGGCGGGCTCGCGCAACAGCGCAACATCGTGAAGCCGCGCGACTGGCAGCGCTATCCGTTCCCGTTCATCTACGGGCAGTTCGACCCCGCGCTGCTGCCGCTCCCGGGATGGCGCGAATGCAGCCTGCAGGCGACGTCCGTGTCCGAGGTGCGCGGCTGGGCGGGTGACCTGATCGACGGCGACGACCAGTTGCTGATCGAGCAGATCCAGACGCGGCTGCTCGTACGTCGCGGCGTCTTCGCCACGCCCGACGAGATCCTCGTCACCGTCGGCGCGCAACATGCGCTCTTCCTGCTCGCGACGCTGCTCGTGACCGGCGACACGACCGTCGGCATCGAGGATCCGGGCTATCCCGACGCGCGCAACATCTTCGCGTCACGCACGCCGAACGTCGTGCCGCTGCCGCTCGACGAGCACGGGCTCGCGCTGTCGCCCGCGCTCGACCGCTGCGACTACGTCTACGTCACGCCGTCGCATCAATGTCCGACCAACGTGACGATGCCGCTCGCGCGTCGCGAGGCGCTGCTCGAATGGGCGCGCACGCACGATCGCATCCTGATCGAGGACGATTACGAGATCGAGCTCGGCCTCGAAGGCCGCGCGCAGCCGGCGTTGACGAGCCTCGATCGCAGCGATCACGTCGTCTACGTGAGCAGCCTTTCGAAGACGCTCGCACCCGGGATCCGCAGCGGGTTCATCGTTGCGCATCGCGATCTGGTGCGCGAGCTGCGCGCGTTGCGCCGGCTCATGATTCGCCATCCCGCGGCGAACAATCAGCGCTCGGTCGGCCTCTTCCTCGCGATGGGTCACCACGATGCCCTGCTGCGTCGATTGCGCCAGGCGTATGCGGAGCGGTCGCAGCGCGTCGCGCTTGCGCTGCGCGAGCATCTGCCCGACGTGCGGTTTCGCACCGTCGCCGGCGCCTCGTCGTTCTGGCTCGAGTTTCCGGCAGACGTCGATACGCGCGCGCTCGCGGCCGCCGCGGCGCGGCGCGGCGTGCTGATCGAGCCGGGCGACGTCTTCTTCGCCGCGGAGGAGGGCACGCCGGCGCCCACCAACCACGCGCGACTGGGCTTCGCGTCGATCGACGTGACGCGCATCGAGCCCGGCATCGCCATGCTCGCCGCAGCCTGCGCTGACACCAGCCGCGAGGCGTCGCTGGCCCTACCGGACGCGTTGCCGCGCGCGTAATCTCCCGGCCACCCGAGGAAGGGAGATCGCATGCGCGTCGGCGTGCCGAGGGAGATCAAGGTTCGCGAGAACCGCGTCGGATTGACGCCGGCGTCGGTGCGCGAGCTGGTGCATCACGGACACCAGGTCGTCGTCGAGCACGACGCGGGTCACGGCATCGGCGCCGCCGATCGCGATTACGAGCGCGAAGGCGCAACGGTCGCGGCGACGGCGGCGGACGTCTACGGCGGCTGCGACATGATCGTCAAGGTGAAGGAGCCGCAGCCGGACGAGCGCAAGCTCCTGCGGCCCGGCCAGATCCTCTTCACGTACCTCCATCTCGCGCCCGATCCCGAGCAGACGAGCGACCTCGTCGCGAGCAACGCGGTGTGCATCGGTTACGAGACCGTGACGTCGGCGTCGGGAGGATTGCCGCTGCTCGCGCCGATGTCGGAGGTGGCGGGTCGCCTCGCCGTGCAGGCCGGCGCCCATTATCTGGAGGAGCCCAACGGCGGCAAGGGCATGCTGCTCGGGGGCGTGCCGGGCGTTGCTGCAGGATCGGTCGTCGTCGTCGGCGGCGGCGTCGTCGGGACGCACGCGATCGAGATCGCGCTCGGGATGGGTGCACGCGTGACGGTGCTCGATCGCAGCGTCGACGCGTTGTCGCGCCTGTGGGCGCACTACGGCGCGCCGCTGACGACCGTGTTCGCGACCGCCGAAGCGATCGAGCGTCACGTCTCGAATGCCGATCTCGTCGTCGGCGCGGTGCTCGTTCCTGGCGCTTCGGCGCCCAGGATCGTCACGCGCGCGATGATCGCGAAGATGCAAGCGGGATCGGTCGTGGTGGACGTCGCGATCGATCAGGGCGGCTGCTTCGAGACGTCGCATCCCACGACGCACGAGTCGCCGACGTACGTCGTGGACGGTGTCGTGCACTACTGTGTGGCGAACATGCCCGGCGCGGTGCCGCGCACATCGACGTACGCGCTCAACAACGCGACGCTGCCGTTCGTGCTCGCGATCGCCGACAAGGGATGGAAGCGCGCGCTCGCCGACGACGTGCACCTGCGCGCGGGCCTCAACGTCGCGCTCGGCCGCATCACCTATCGCGCGGTGGCCGAGGCGCTCGAGATGCGCCAGCGTTATGCGTCGCCGGAGAGCGTGATCGGGGCGTAGCTCGATTTCGGTGTCGGACACGTGTCACACACGTGTCCGACACCGGCAGTCGACGTTCAAACGATCTCTCGTCAGTTGCGCATGAGCTGCGGCAGCCACAGCGCGATCTGCGGAAACGCGAGCACGAGCAGCAGCCCGATGATCTGCAGCACCATGAACTGCATCATGCCGGCGTAGATGTCCTTGAGCTGCCAGTCGGGGACGACACCTTTGAGAAAGTACGCCGACAATGCCACGGGTGGCGACAGCCACGCGGTCTGCAGGCAGACGGCGACGAGCGTGCAGAACCACACGAGATCGATGCCGAGCTTGGTGACGAGCGGCAGCAGGATGGGCACGACGATGAGCACGATCGGCACCCACTCGAGCGGCCAGCCGAGCACGAAGATGATGCCGAGGATCAGCAGCAGCATCACCGTCGGCGGGAACGACAGCGTCAGCAGCGATTCGGCGATCAGGTTCGCGCTGCCGAGCCGCGAGAATACGGCACCGAAATAATTCGACGCGGCGACGAGCAGCAGGATCATGCACGACACTTCGAGCGTGGCGAACACCGCGCGCCTGAATCCCGCCCACGACATCCGTCGGTAAATGAGGGTCAGGACGAGCACGGCGAAGGCGCCGACGGCGCCGGCGTCGGTCGGTGTCGCGATGCCCGCGAGGATCACGCCGAGCGTGGCGAGGATCACCACGACGATCGGCGCGATGCCGAGCAGCACTTCGCGCACCACGATGCCGAACGATTCGGCGCGCTCCTCCGGCGGCAAAGCCGGACCGAGCGCCGGGTTGAGGTGGCTGCGCACGAGCGCATAGACGATGTAGAGGCCGGAGAGGAGCAGGCCGGGAAACACCGCGGCGGCGAAGAGATCGGTCGCCGGCACGCCGACGACCGGCCCCATCACGATCAGCATCACCGACGGCGGAATCAGGATGCCGAGCGTGCCGCCCGCCGTGATCACGCCGGCGGACAACCGCACGTTGTAGCCGCTGCGTTTCATCGCCGGTGCCGCCATCACGCCGAGGAGCGTCACCGACGAGCCGACGATGCCGGTGGCTGCCGCGAAGATCGTCGCCGTCATCAGCACGGCGAGGTACAGCGAGCCGCGCAGCGACGCGAACAGCAGTTGCACGCCGCGGAACAGGCGCTCCATCAGGCCCGATTGCTCGAGCAGGTAGCCCATGAATAGGAAGAAGGGCACCGACGCGAGCGTCGGGTCGCGCATCACCGCGAAGAATTGCAGCGGCATCAGGTACAGCGAGAGATCGCCGAGTGCGACGTAGCCGAAGAACATCGCGATCGCGATCAGCGTGAACGCGATCGGGAAGCCGATGAAGATCGCGCCGAACAGCACGACCAGCGCGAGGATGCCGAGCCATTCGCTGCTCATGATCGGGCACTCGCGGGCCGGATCGCCACCCTAAGGCTCTTGATGAGCTCGGACACGCCCTGCAGGATCAGCAACGCGGCCGTCGCGGGCATCACGAACTTGAAGGGCCAGACGATCGGCAGCCACGGGCTCGTCACGATCCGCTCGTTCTGCTGAAAAGACTTCCAGAAGTATTCGATGCCGAGCTTCAGGAAGACGATCATCGGCGGCAGGAACAGGATCAGGTAGCAGAGCGTGTCGACGATCGCGCGCGTACGCGGCGTCCAGTCGGCATAGAACGTGTCGGTGCGGATGTGGCCGCCGCGCTGCAGCGTCCACGCCGAGCCGAGCATGAAGAACGTGCCGTAGAGCATGTACGTCATGTCGTACGCCCAGATGGTGGGCGCATCGAACACGTAACGCGCGGTCACCTCGTACACGAGCGACGCGACCATCGGCAGGATCAGCCACGCGACGATGCGGCCGACGACGCGGGTGATCGCGTCCAGCGCGCGCGTGAGCGCGTCGCCGGCGGACTCGGATCGAATCATGGAATGCGTCCTTCAGGACACGCGAACGCCACCGCGGGCCGCGATGCGGCGGCGCGCGGTGGACGGAGGCGCGGGGCGCTTACTTGGGCGGCGACGCGAGCGCGGCGTTGCCGAGGTTCGAGTACAGGTCGAGGATCTTCGTCCAGTACGGCACGACCGTCTTGGCGAAATTGCGCTGCGAGTCGAGCACTTCCTTGAAGAACGGATCCTTCGCGGCGTAGCGGTCGAGCACGACATTGGTGGCGCGCACGAATTGCGGGAAGAAGTCCTTCGGCGTGTCGTGGATCTCGACCTTGAACTCGTTGCGCAGCTTCACGACCGCCTGCGCGTTCTTGTACACGTTGTACGTGTACGTCTCGGTCATCGACGCCATCGCCGCCGTACGGATGATCTCCTGCAGGTCGGGCGTGAGCTTGTCCCAGACGCCCTTGTTGATGATGATCTCGCCGATGTCGGTCGACTGGTGCAGGCCCTGCAGGTAGTAGTGCTTCCACACGGTCTGCAGGCCGAGGTTCAGGTCGTCGGCCGGGCCGATCCACTCGGCCGCGTCGATGACGCCGCGCTGCGCCGACGGCACGATTTCACCGCCCGGAAGCGCGACCGCCGACACGCCCATCTCCTTGAAGATCTCGCCGGTGATGCCGGGTGGCGCGCGATACTTCATCTTCTTGAAATCTTCGGTGTTCGCGATCGGCCGCTTGAACCAGCCGAGCGGGTCCGGCCCCATCGGCTGCACGAAGATCGGCTCTACGTTGACCTTCAGCACGTCCTTGTAGAGCTTGCGATAGAGGTCGTAGCCGCCGCCCTGGAAGATCCACGCGACGTGCGAGAGCTGGTCGAGGCCGACACCCGCGCCTGCCATCGGGTTCGAGAACAGTCCGGCTGCGGGATTCTTGCCCGACCAGTAATGCGTCCATGCGTACCCGCCTTCGATGACGCCCTTGTCGACCGCGTCGAGAATCTCGAACGCGCCGACGATGGCGCCATCGGGCAGCATCTCCATCTTCACGCGACCCGCCGACATCTTGTCGACGCGCTCGCCCATGTGCTTCAGGAGCTCGAAGTAGACACTCGCCGATGGCACCGCGGTCTGCACGCGGATTCGGACCGGCGTTTGCGCGAGCGAGCTCGCACTGCAAAGCGCGAAGAGGCTCGCGCAGGCGACCGATCCGCGCAGCAATGAACGACGCAACATGAGTTTCTCCCCTTTTCCGATGGATGCTGAATGGCGCCGACGAGGCCACGCATCGTGCGAATTGTTCGGGCCCGCCCTCGCCGCGCAGCCTTGCCTACCTCCGCTGCGCGGCCGTCACGATAGGCGATTTGCGGCGCGCGCGCCATCCTTGCGCGGGTTCGGGCAGCGATGACGCGGCTGGCGCAAGCCGTGGCGTTGCTCTGGCCCTACCCCGAGAAGGGCGCTGGCCCCACAATTCGCGGTTGACCTCTCCCTTCACAGGAACCGCGGCATGAACACGATGACCGAAACCCGCAACCTGGCGGTGCAAGGGCGCCAGAAGATGACGCCGTCGGAAGCCTTCGTCGAGACGCTCGTCGCGCACGGCGTGAAAGACGTGTTCGGCATCGTCGGCTCGGCGTACATGGACGCGCTCGACATGTTCCCGCTCGCGGGGATCCGTTTCATCTCCGTGGCGCACGAGCAGGGGGCGGGGCACATGGCCGACGGCTATTCGCGTGTCTCCGGTCGCCATGGCGTCTGCATCGCGCAAAACGGCCCGGGCATCACGAACTTCGTCACGTCGATCGCGGCGGCGTACTGGGCGCATTCGCCGGTCGTGATGATCACGCCGGAGACCGGATCGATGACATTGGGGCTCGGCGGCTTCCAGGAGACCGAGCAGATGCCGATCTTCTCGAAGATCACGAAATACCAGGTGCACGTGAACAACAAGGCGCGCATGGCCGAGCTCACGAGCCGCGCGTTCGATCGCGCGACGCTGGAAATGGGTCCGACGCAGGTCAACATTCCGCGCGATTTCTTCTACGGCGACATCGAGTGCGAGATTCCGCGGCCGCTTGCGATCGAGCGTGGCGCGGGCGGCGAGAAGAGCCTCGACGAGGCGGCGACCCTGCTCGCGCAAGCGCAATTCCCGGTGATGCTCGCCGGCGGCGGCATCATCATGGGGCAGTCGGAGAAGGATGCCGTCGCGCTCGCCGAACTGCTGCAGATGCCGGTTTGCGCAAGCTATCTGCACAACGACGCGTTCCCGGCGAAGCATCCGCTGTGGTGCGGCCCGCTCGGCTATCAAGGCTCGAAGGCCGCGATGAAGCTGATCGCGAAGGCCGACGTCGTTCTCGCGCTCGGCACGCGCCTCGGTCCGTTCGGCACGCTGCCGCAGCACGGACTCGACTACTGGCCGAAGAACGCGAAGATCATCCAGGTCGACGCCGACCCGAAGATGCTCGGGCTGGTGAAGCCGATCTCGATCGGCATCTGCGGCGACGCCGGCGCCGCGGCGCGTGCGCTTTCCGAGCGGCTGCGCGGCCGGGATCTCGCCGCGAAGGCCAACCGCGACGCACGCCTCGCGACGATCCGCGAGGAAAAGGCGGCGTGGGAGCGCGAGCTCGACGGTTGGACGCACGAGAAGGACGCGTGGTCGCTCGAGGTGAGCGCCAATTCGCGGAACATGCATCCGCGGCAGATGCTGCGCGAGCTCGAGAAGGCGATGCCGGACGGCGCGATGGTGTCGACCGACATCGGCAACATCTGCTCGGTGTCGAACAGCTACCTGCGCTTCGATCGCCCGCGCTCGATGTTTGCCGCGATGAGCTTCGGCAATTGCGGCTACGCGTTCCCGACGATCATCGGCGCGAAGGTCGCGGCGCCCGATCGCCCGGCCATCGCGTACGTCGGTGACGGGGCGTGGGGCATGAGCTTCGGCGAGCTGCAGACGTGCGTGCGCGAGGACATTCCGGTGACCGCGGTCGTCTTCAACAACGGGCAGTGGGGTGCCGAGAAGAAGAACCACGTCGACTTCTACGGCAACCGCTTCGTCGGCGTCAATCTCGACAAGCAGCCGTCGTGGGCCGCGGTCGCCAAGGCGATGGGTGCCGAGGGCTTGCGCATCGAGAAGCTTTCCGACGTCGGCCCCGCGCTGAAGGCTGCGTGCGATGCGCAGC